>CBDUWP010000043.1:0-13586 GCA_965370955.1 uncultured bacterium
AGTCGTCGAGGACCGCATGGGACTGAAGCTGGGCAAAGTCGCGGTCAAGATCAAGATGCATAAAATTGTCAGCTGGGAGAGTTCTCATACGAGCCTCAATATGCACTGACCATATATCTGATACCGCATTAATCGCTTCCTGCAATACCTGGGCTGCGGATGCTGTGGGAATGGTTTTGTTAAAAATACTTACAGTTAAAAACACTGCGACAATAATCATCGCCGCTGCGGCATATTTTGTTATTTTTCTGTTCATAATTCGTCTCCATATTCTAAACTGACGATTGATTCTGTCAGCTTGTTTTAACTTTTTGTTTTGCTGGCAAATAATCCGATTGAAAACTGCGTCTTCGAGGTTTGTTTGCTGCCAAGTTTCGCTGTCAGCAGTTATTCTTTCGTTAATTTCTTTTAGCTCTTGTAATTCAGCCTGACACTGTTGACAATCCTTCAGGTGCTCTTCAACAACTTTTCTTTGTGATTTAGACAAAAGGTCTTCGAGCAATTCGACCAATTTTTCTTTACATTCTGTGCAATTCATTTTTGCACCTCTTTTCTACTATTTAGCAATTGCCTTAACTTTGCGTAGGCTCTTGAAAGCTGTTTAGTGATCGTACCAATTGGCACATTCAGCTGTTCGGCAATCTGTGAGCAGGACTGGTTGGCATAGAACCTTAGAAAAACTACTTCTCTGTAAGAGTCGGGCAGTTCAGCAATTGCTTTTTCCAATTCCACATCAGCTTTTCTTTCTTTAGATGGTTGTTGTTCCAGACAATCCATATCAACATATTGTTTAGTATTTCTTAGCTGTTCTTTTGCCACTCGGCTTGCGATACCTAACAGCCATGAATAAAATGACTCGCGTTTTTTCAATTTAGACAGACCGAAATACGCTCGCACGAACGTTTCCTGAGCCGCTTCTTCAGCAGAGCTTCTATTCAGCTTACCTGCCAGATAAGCCGATAAAACTGCCTGATATCGCCGAACGAGACCGCGAAACTCATCCGGATGGCCGTTCAGGCACTGCTCAATGTAGTATTGATCATTTTCAGCCATTAACACCTCAAATATTTGCTACTTTGCAAAGTAGCTCGCTACGTAGCACGAGCAAGAATTCGAATCCTCATTATATAGTGCAGAATATGCTGATTTTGCGACAGAAAAAATAAAAAAATATTCTGTTTTGAAAAAATTGTGTAAAAAGAAGGCTGAACCAATCTTAAATTTGTCATCGCGACTATGCCAAGAGTCCAAGTTTGTCATTGTGAAGAATTCTGAACCGAACACTGAGCCGGTGCCTGAGTTCATCAAAGTCTGGCAATCTTGTTTTTTGAAAAATCTCTGATTCGCAGAGTACGGTGGATGCTATCTTATTAAGAACCGCCCAGGCTGATGACAGTCTCGCTGATGGATTCATGCGGCTGGCACGAGAAAGACAAAGTGAAATGGATTTGTTACAGCAACGTTATGAACAAACCAAAACAGGGTTACAGGAAAATAATGGCGGACCACTGAAAATTCTCGAACTCGCACAAAACCTTTCAAGACAGTATGTTACATTAAAACCACCTAAAAAACGACAAATAGCTGATTCGGTGTTCTCGAACTTGGAACTTGATGGCGTAAGTCTTTGTGCAGACTACAGGTTACCGTTCGCAATACTTGCAAAAAACGCTAACCGTCCTTTTGAATACACCCGACAGGACTCGAACCTGTGACCTACGGATTAGAAATCCGTTGCTCTATCCAGCTGAGCTACGGGTGCACAACAGCAATAAAGCCCGAATTATAGACCACAACATTGTTTCATTCAAGAATAATCAAAACAAAATGAAAAAAAAGGGAGCCGGCTCGTGACCAGTTCCCTTTTCTCGTATTTGCAATCGGACAGATTAACTGCCCCATTTCCTTTTATTTTTTCTCCATATCCTTTTCCGCGAATGTTTTCTTTGGATCAGGCCCTGCAAATTCGGTTTCTGCATATTGTTCTTGTTCCAGTTTGGACAGTCTTGGTGTTTTAATAACTCTCGGCGTAATGAAGACGACCATTTCGCTTACGATCGTATCTTCACCTTTGAATTTGAAAGCGTTACCTAACAGCGGAATATCTCCTAGTAGCGGCACCTTATTAACTTGCTTGGTGACCTCTTTTTTCCTTAATCCGCCGAGTACTACAGTCTTTCCATTTTGGACTAGTAGTGTTGTCACAGCCTCTCTTTTATCGATAATAGGAATCGGATAGTTTCCGCCAGCCTGCACAACTTCTCCGACTTTGACGCTGAATTCCGGCCTGATTTGAATTCTAATCAGATCCTCGTCTGAGCTCATAATAGTATTTCCATCTTTATCTTTTAGCTCTTTAGCCCTGCACAGATGCGGAATAACTTCGAGCTTTACGCCGACATCTTTGAATTCAGTTGAAGCCACGCTTCCGCCTGATGTGCTTTCAGTTATCTCCTGATATGGTATTTCCGAAATAATCCTGAACATCGCCTTTTCGTTGTCCAGCACTAAGACTCTCGGATTCGCCAAAAGTTTAGCATCGATAATTGTCTCTTGCGCTTTTAGCAATACATTAAAATCTATAGCTTCGTTTAGCCATCCAATCCTCAATAAACCGCTTGTTCCTGTTGCTTTAGTTGTCGACCCTGCGAACCCTCCGGTCATAAACGGCGTTGTCAAGGTACCAGCATCAGGCACGCCATTTGTATAGGTTGTTCTTCTTCCTGCGACCCATTCGACTCCAAGGTCTAGCTGATCTTTACTGGTTATATCATAGATTCTCACTTCGATCAGGATTTGCGGCGTTTCCCTATCTATTTCTTCTAAAAATTCTTCGATAGCTTTGATTTTGCTTTCGATATCAGTAACGATGATATTACTTGTTCCGGGATTGGACGACACTGATCCTCTTTTTGAGATGAATTTTTTGAGTGATTTTTCGACTTCTAAAACATCGGCATATATAATTCGATAGACCTTGCTTTCCAGTCTTTCCGATGCCGTAGTTATTTCCGCCAGCGGAACGACTCGCAGCATATTTTTCCCTTTGACGTATCCATAACCGTGTGCCATAAGGATATTATTCAGCGCTTCTTCCAGCGGCACATCCGTCAAGGTAGCTGTTACAGTCCCGATAACGTTTGGGCTTTTTACAATATCTACATCCGCTTGAGCCGCCATAATTCTCAACACATCTTCGATAAGTGTATTTCTAAAATCGACACTTATTTTTTTCTGCATTTTAATACTTATTTCGCTAACGACCTCATTTTTCATTTCTTCTGCGATCGCCACAGATATTGCCGTAATCAATAGAATTACCAGCACTAAATACTTCAATGATTTTAAGTTCAACATTTTGAATTCCTTTTCCTTCATAGCCTTTTTGTTAGATATTTTTCACATTAACTTACTTAACTTTTTGGTTCCATTTTTCGGTGCCTTTTTTGAAATCGACACTATCTTTATGTATTTTCACTATGATAATCTCATCGATACTGTCGCCTTCTCGATAGATTCTCGTTCCGATGAGTACCGATGGACTATCACTGCTGAACAATATTCCTTTAACCGTCAAATCTCCCGACGACAGCACCATTGTGCTTCCCAACACCATTGGATTTCTCATTGTTTTTGGATATAGTGCCGGTTTTTCCCAATCGACAACTTTGTTTTTAGTCGCCGTAATAATAGTATTATTATTATCGTTGGTTCCTGCGGCCTCTGTTGCCGTATTGACTTTTTTGTCGAACAGTCCGAACGCATTGCCCAAAATCACAATAAAGGCTCCAGCCAGCACAACAACCATCACAGCAGTTGCGATTTCTTTTGGTGTATAGCTATGTAGTTTTTCGTTTAGTTTTTCGATAAAATCTTGCGTATTCGATTGGCTTTTATCATTTTCGATTAGTATATCATCGATTTGTTTTTCTTCTATTTTCTCTGTCTTTTCTGATAACAGCTCATTAAATTCAGACGTTGCTTCATCATCATCTTCTTCTTCTAACTGCTCCAATTCCGGCACATAGCCTATTTGCTTAGGCGTTGATTCTTTAGGTTTGTCATCTTCGATTGGCGTTTGTGCTTGGCAATCAGTTTGGCTTGGCTCAATCACAATTGCATCGTTTTGATTTTCACCGTTTTGATTTTCGGTATTTTGGCTGTCGGTATCTGTCGGCTTTCCGCCAAAGATAACAGCCACTTCTTTATGTAGCCCTGATTTATGAATTTCCATTAAAACAGACCTCCTGAGCTAATGCTTTATATTCGGTTGCCCCGTTACTTTCTGGCGCGTATGTTAGGATAGATTCTCCTGCACTTGGCGCTTCAGCCAATCTCACTGTTCGATGTATCACAGTTTCAAACACGAGCTTTCCAAAATATCCTCTCATTTGTCCCTGTATTTGTTTGCTCAGTTTAGCCACTTTATCGACGAAGGTCAGCAGCACTCCCAATATTTTCAGATTTGGATTAAATCGTTCTTTCACCACTTCGATTGTTTCGAGTAATTGTTTCAATCCTTCGATAGCGTAGTAGTGTACTTGTACAGGAATAATCATTTCATCGCTTGCCACCATAGCATTTAGCGTAATCAGATTCAGCGACGGCGAGCAATCCATGATACAGATATCATATATTCCCGCGACTGCTTTCAGCTTATTTTTCAGTACATACTCTCTATTTTCGGTCGTCATCAATTCGAACTCGACCCCTGCGATCAGGATATTGCTTGGCACGATATCGAGTCCTGTCACCTTTGTTCTTTTTATGACTTCAGATATAGGCATATGTTTATTTGCCAGCACATTGTAGATTGTTTTGTCTATTTTTTCTGGATTTATTCCTAAGCCTAGCGACGAATGTCCCTGCGGATCCAGATCTACCAATAGAATCCTCAATCCTTCTGCCGCCAGTGCCGAAGCCAGATTGATAGCGGTAGTTGTTTTCCCGCATCCACCTTTTTGGTTTGCAATTGCAATTGTTCTCATTTATCTGAATCCATTATAAGATTAGCTTAGCTGTCTTTTGGTTTTAGTACGAACACATTGATTTCCATTGACACAGCATTTTTTGCTTCGGCTGCATTTGGTGCTTCGATAGAGAATTCGTTTACAAAGATAACAGGCGTGTTTCGTTCAATTCTGTTGAGAAAATAAGCGAATTGTTGAAAGGTCCCTTTGAATTTCAGTTTGAAGACATTTTCTCCGATATATTTACAGTCTTGTATTGGCACGAAGCTGTCTTTACTAACGGTATTGATTTTGAATCCAGTTGCACCTTTGTCCGTAACAATTTTACTGATATCAAATGTCAATCCCGCTGCGTTTTCGTAGCTAACTGCATATTCAGCCAACAGTTGATGTAATTTCGCCATTTCCTCTTTTAGCTTTTGTTTTGCTTCTGTGCTGGTGGTATTTTTTGCCGATTCCATGATGCCTTGTTTTTCAGTCAGTTCGTTTTCAGCCTGTATTATCGATTCTTTTACCGGCACGATAATCATCATATATCCAGCCAAGAACCCCACAATGCACACGCCCCATATCATTGCGATAGTCGTTAAATATTTTTTGTATACAGCTTCCATATCCATCACTTCATTATTTAATTATGTAATTATTTATTTAATAACTGGTTTGAATATACAATCTATTTGATATGACACTACTCCGCCGTTGAACTCATCATATTCTTGCGACACTTTGACATCTTCAAGCAGCTTTCCGATTCCGTCAGATTCGTAGAGTGTCTTTCTAAAATCCTTTACTGCCTTATCGCAATTTGCATTTATGCTTCCTGCCATACTGATATTCAGCCTTCTTATTGGCACTGTTGTTTCTACTTTAGTTTCCGGGCTTCCTTTTTTAGCTATTTTTCTTCGCTCCATACTTTGATGTCCCTCGAGTCTTTCGAGTTTGACATTTTTCGGCAGATTCTGTACGACTTCTAGGATCACTGGGCTCCACTGCATATGATTATGTATATTTTTTGCGATTTCTTTTAGCCCTACGTTTATGCTATTTTTTTCATCATCAAATTCTTTTTGCAGTTGCACTTCTTTCGCCAATCCTATGATGCCCTCATCACATCTTGCAATTCTTTGTTGCAGGACACTGACAGCCACTTTATTGCTCATATAATAACTACCCATTGCAATCAGGATAATCACTGGCACCAGTAGTGCGACCACCGTGATAGCGATCCCTTCTGGCCTATGCTTAAGTGGAATTCCCTGTCCTTTTAGTAGATCTATAGTAAACATAATTAGATTGACCTCATAGCAAGCCCTGCCGCAACAGCCATAGCGGGCCCTCTGGAAAATATATTTTCTTGTTGCTTTGTTTCTAATTCGAAGCTCATATTTTCAAACGGGTTCCACAGCACGATTTCCGGTTTAAGATTTTCCTGCAATATGCTCAAAAATCCTTCGACCAGCGCGAATCCTCCGCAGACATAGATTTTTTCGACATTTGATTTTGTTTGTGCCGAATAATATCGCAGCGTTTCCTTTATATCTGTAATTAGTTCCATGCAGGCTTTATCGAAGCTGGTGGTAGCCTCTATATCTTTTGTGGTATGATATTCGTGAATTGTTTTGACAGCATTCCTAACTGATATATTATTTTCTTTAGCCACTTTTTTAATAATATTATTTCCAGCGAACATAATATCTCTAACGAACGGCACATTATTTTGATTATTGATAGCCAGATTTGTATATGAGCTTCCCACGTTCAGCACAGCGAACGTATTTGGCTTTACGATCACTGTTTGCTCGAGACAATTCAGCAAACTAAGTGCATCCGCTTCGACGAGTACACATTCCAGCTCAGCTTTTTTGATTAGCCCTTTTTTCACTCGGATAGCTTTATTTGTTGCTGCGACCAGGACTCCTTCTGAGCAATGGTCGCTGTTTAGCAATTGATAATCCACCACGCTGTCTTCTATGCTAAATGGGCAAACTTGTGCAGCCTCTAGTGTGACAGCCCCTTCGAGTTCAGCTTCTGGTAATTTTGGGAATTTGAAATGTCTAACCGCCACTTCCGATCCGCATAATCCGCATACGGTAAATTTAGTGGTTACATCGCATTCTTTCAGACAGTCTAGAATTGCTTTCAGCGTATTTTTTTCTGTTTTTTTAATTTCGTCGTCGATTCCTCCGCCTTCGATATGGCTTATCGCCGCTGCTTTTACAGCATATCCTTCTGGCGTTTTATCTAGTTGTACCATGCGTACTGAGCTTGACCCGATATCGAGTCCAACAACTCCTGCATATGCTGGATTAAAGAGTTTTTTCCAGTTCATCTGCTGCATTTCTTTAAGAAGCGATTTCATATTTCGTCCTGATAAGCAATTAAAATCTAGCCGTATTTTTATTAAAAAACCTACAGTCCTTACCATCGTCAAAAAAGAGACGGGCTTTCACGAGAAATATAAAAACAATTTATTCTTGTTTTGGTTTGAAGGGTTTTGGGCTGTAGTCCGATAAGGCCTTGATTTATGACGATTTATTTGGGAAAGCGGTGATATTTCAGTTAGACACTCTGGTTAAATCATTGATTAGATCATCTTATTTTCCAAACATTTTCGTCAGTTAATTACTATCGGACGCTAGAGTTGACAATTTGTAATGTTTGTCGAATTTGACTTTGGATTGCTGTTTGTGATTAACATTGCATTGTTTTTGTTTGTCATTGCGAGCGTCTTGTCCTCCATAGCCGAATTATGGCGACGGAGGAAGCGCGGCAATCTCTCATCAAAAAACCGATCCAATCTCCAAATCCCAAGCCAGTCACTATCTCTTCACTTTAGATTGTTATTGGCGATTAGGTTTGCTATTGATTTTAAACCGTTGTTTAGCCCCTGCATCACCATGCAGGGGTTTGTTTACACTGTGTTTTTGCCCCGCGATTTTGTGTGGCCTTTGTTTTTAATTTGCCGCCGTGGTATAGTCATGCCATCCCGCAGGCGTCGGCAGTAGCTTTCCTCTCATCAGGATATCGCCCGGAATAATTCCTTCGAGCATTCTTTCATCGAGGTAGTACCTTTTATTGAATCCGTCTCCTGCACTTCCGACGATTCCTCTGATAGCTTCAACGATCACGCCATGTACCACGATATAGTCTTGTCCGTAGGCATCTTTTCTCCCGCCGTAGGTATTCCATCCGCTGCTTCTATTGATATTTTCCGCTCCCCATCCTCCTCCTCCGACAGTCAGAGCCGCTTCCACGACTACTCTTTTGTTGCTGTCTTCTATTTTTCTATTGCTATAGCCTGATCCGCCATTATTACAAACTTCCGCGTACTTCATACCTGTGACATCTATTGGCTTTCCGGGATAATAATTTCCGCATCTTCGATACCATGGCAGTTGGCTTTCTTTTTTATAGCTGGACATTCCCGGATCGACGACTTTGATAACTCCGCCAGCGACTAAGCCCAAGACGTTTGGATTATCTTTTCCCGGCACTTTTTCTCCATTTGCTCTTGTGTCTCTTGGATAAGACACTCCATTTTTATCTTTATCGGAGACATACACCGAATCGGCGATCCAGATATTGCCTGTTGCCACGATAGTGACTTTACCTTGCAGTACTTGTTTCCCTGAATGTTCGGATCTCTTTCCTCCTATGACGACATTTCCTTCGACATATATTTGCGCCCCTTTATCTCCTCCGTATGCCGGCTGCAGGTATGGCGAGCCTGCTATTGATTCATCATCTATTTGATAGGTAACTGCAGGTTTAGTATCATCTGTATAGTGATAGGCATATATGTCATATTTTTCGTATGTTTTTCCGTTACCGTCAGGGTCTATTTTCCAGTCGTTTGTTACCAATCTGTGGTATCCTTTTGTTGTACAGTCATCTGTAATTTTCATTTGTCCTTTGTTGCTGCTATCGACATAGAATTCGACTTGCACGGTCGGCAATCCATTTGTAATATTTGCATTAGCCGTTGGCTTATATATAAACTTCGCGTCATGGTTTGTAATATCCGTTTTAAAGATAGCCAGTTTTTCATCGATAACAGATTTGTCTGTAATAAGACTTTTTGGCTGATCGAAACAGATTCCGTCATTGAACATATTCATAACTCTATGTGGATATTTTGAGCTATTAACATAAGATTCTCCCATAGAGACTCTTCCTGCAAACATTGGGACTCCGTAGCTGGAAACATGTATATCTCTTACTCCGTCGCCCGGCGCTGCGTAAGAATTGATATGCAGCGGCATATCGATCACTTCCCCTCCTACGAAGCTGACCTTTGATGTTGTCGTTGTCCCTTTTGGAATTCGGCACATCCCCATTTCCCAGCCCGTCATAGCTTGCACGACATATACTTTAACGGTTTTACTTGCTAGGGCACAGGTTCCTGTAGAGACAATTTTATAGACTTTTCGATTTTTGACAGCCGTATGCATTGTAACTGCGTAGGTGAATTTGCTTTTTGCGAAACTGTGTGTTCCCGTACCTCCGCCTTTTTTTATAGAATTATAGATATCTTTTTGTGTCGACATCCACATTATTGCCTGTTCGTATCCAGCTTCGGCGGCGAGCATTGAAGCTGTTTCGTTTTTGATTGTTATAGCTCTATGCCTAACTCCGTACGCCACGCTCATCATTCCCGCACCGAGTGCGCTAAGAATCACCAGCGAAATCATCATGAGCGCAAGCACTGACCCTTTTTTATTGTTGTTGTTTTTTTTCACCACTTGCATTTTCCTTACCGCACCTTTTTAATACAAAAACACCCTTCAACGGACAATATCGACCAGAAACCTATCGACATTAACCCTTGAGGGCTCTAAGTTAGAAACATAGCGAATCGGTGAGACGGATCTCGCCTTATTCAAACCATACGAACTAAATTCGCCAGCTCCAAATAATTTGCTAACAATTGTCACAAATTTTTCACATCATTATTGGACATAGTCATGCCATCCCGCCGGCGCTGGAATATATTCATTTGACAGTACAGGATCACCCGGCAAAATTCCTTCGAGCATTCTGTCGTCGAGATAGTATTGTTTTTTGTATCCATCGTCTCCGTTTCCGACCACTCCTCTCATCGCCTCAGTGATCACGCCCACCAGATATAGCTTGTCTCCATTGCTGTCTGTTTGTTTTCGTCCGCCATAACTGCCTCTGACCACATTTTCCGCTCCCCAGCCTCCGCCTCCAACTGTGATTCCAGCTTCGAGTCTCATTTTATATTCTAGGCTTCTGGCGTAGGGATCTGTGCTGCTGGTATCATCGATTCCCACCGGCTCATAGATAGAGTTGGTATATGGCGTACAGGGATCGATATTTGGCGGTCCCGGATAACCATGATTTGAGCTTGAGCTGGCTGCATATTCCGCCACTCCGGGATCGATAACCTTGATAACCCCGCCAGCCATTAAGCCCAGTACGTTTGGATTATCTTCACCAGGCACATAGATTATATTTGTTCCTGTTCCTCTTTCTTCTCTTGCGTAGTTGGTTCCTGCACTGTCTTTGTCCGAGACCCATGTTGAATCGGCGATCCAGATATTTCCAGTTGCTGCGATCGTTATTCCCCCTTGTATCATTTGTCTTTCTGAATGTTCCGGTCTATTTCCACCGATAATAACATCACCATCGATGAAGATTTGTCCACCTTTTTCGCCACCGAATGACGGCGTCACATATAGGCTGCTAGTTTGGTCATCGCTCCTAGCCGTCACTCTTTTCGTTGAATCAGTAGGTTTAAAGTGATAAGCATAGGTTTTATATCTTTCAAAGGTGCTTCCGCTTCCCGCCGGATCGATTTTATAATCCAGCGTAGTGCTTCTGTTATACCCTCTAACGGTGCAGTCATTTGTTATCACTACTTGTCCCTTGTTATTTGCATCGACATAGAATTCTATTTGCACAGCAGCTTTAGTGTTAGAGCTTCCAAATGCCGTACTCAATTGCGTATCAGCGGTTGGCGTGTATTGATAATTGATATTTGTATCTGTTTTAAAATCCGCAAGTTTTTTACTAATCACATTACTATCTGTTATTTTGCTGTCTGTCTGATCGAAGCTTGCTCCCTCGTCGAACAGATTCATTACTGATGTTGGATATTTAGAGCTATTGACGTATGATTCACCGAACGAGACTCTTTCTTGAAAATCCGGCGATCCTGAGATATGTATATCTCTAGTGCTGTCCCCCGGCGCTGCGTATGAATTGATATGCAGCGGCATATAGATTTTTTCACCTGTCATAAAATAGACTGGCCACGTTGAGCTTGTTCCTCCCGGAATTCGGCACATACCCATTTCCCATCCTCTGATTGCTTTTAGTACTTTGACTGAGACTGTTTTTGTGCTTACCCCGCAGTATCCGGTTGACTTAATTTCATATACGATTTGCCTTTTGATTGCTGTATATGGTGTGATTGTGAATGAATATCTGCTCGTTCCGAAGTTATGCGTAGTGTTCGTTGGCGGCAGAGCCAGTTGTACATCTGTTTGGTTGGTCATCCACAGGAGAGCCGCTTCATATCCAGCTTCTGCGGCGAGCATAGCCGCCGTTTCGTTTTTCACCATAATTGCCTGTCGCCTAACGCCATATGCGACGCCTAGCATCCCCACCCCCAAAGCCGCTAAAACTACAATCGACGCCATCATTAAGACGAGTACCGAGCCTTTTTTTGTTTCATAAAATCCTGTTTTGTTTTTACAGCTCATTTTCTTTGATCCTTTCGGCACTACTTTTGCGTCTAACCTTTCATATTTTCAAGACTTGGTTTTCTTTTTTCTCCGCATTCTCTGTGGCCAATAGTTTTTAACATCTCCGCATTCTCTGTGCTCTCTGTGGCTAATTGCTTTTAATTATCTTGGCCAAACATTCCGCATAAACGTTGCGGTTCTAACATTGATTGTTTCGCTATCATTTGGATCTGTTAGGACTAGATTGATTTTGACACATCCGCCATTTGTTCCGTTGAACGTTGTATGAGTAAATATTCCTCTAGCGTCTTTTTTCGTGACACGATTTGCTATTGTATGGGTTACGATATTTGAAGTATTTCTAACTCCTGATGCGTTGACAGCTTTCACAGCCGCAGTTCCGTCACCTCTTCTGTAGTAGTCGACCTTTAGGCTTCCGCTTTGCACATAATACAGAGCGTAGGCCGTTGCCATTTTATTTTTATTCATTAGGTCGTATGTATCAGCCGGGCTTGACGTCAGTTCGACATCCCAATATCTAAACTCTACTGCATCTCCGAATACCACTCTTTGTCCGCTTGACGGATTAGGCACAGCCTTTGTGAAAGTTGTCCCATTTATTGTGTAGAGATTATAATCATTTCTGTTTGCGCTTCGTCCGACTTTTCCAAAGGACAGCATCAAGAATTGCGCCTGCTGTTTGATTGGCTTATGAGCTGATTCGTAGATTTGCTGCCAGCCTTTTTGTCCATTGACCAGCAGTGTTCCGACAGCTAGAAACACGAGAAGTGATATAGCCATAGCCATCGTCAATTCTACTAGCGTTACACCGGTTGGCATTGTTTTGACAAACTTTTTACGTGTTTTTTCTGCCCTTGTTCCGCATTTATTTTTAGTTTTTGTAACCATCATAAAACCACCAGCCTTCTTTTGCCGCCACCATTTTTTATTTTTTTTATGATGCCGGCATAGCATAGGTAACCAGCACAATAGACGGATCATCCGATCCGGTACTGCCTGATAGATAATCTTTTCGCCAAGAGAGAGTCACCTTGATTTGTTTCAGATTTCCGCTAACTGTGCTCAATTGCAGATACAATCTCATAGGCAGACTGTCCACAGTAATAGAGTAGCGATCTGTTGAGATTTTTGTTACTCCCATTTGCAGAGCTGAAGGATCGTACGTCGCCCCCATACCCTGTATGACAGCACTTTTCCAATCCTCAAGGACGAGTTGTCCGATCCTAGTAGCATTCATTTCTGCGTTGGCTAATCTTTGCTGTGAGACAGCATAATACTGATATCCCATAGTGCCTAAGGCAGCTATGGTCACAATGACCATAGCTACCATTATTTCTATAAGCGTAAATCCTTTTCCAGATTTAAGGTGTTTAGATTTTTCATCCATAGCTCTATCACCTTGCTTTCGTTTTTACTTGCATAAAACTAATGCATAACTAATAAACACATTTTTATCAATTTATTAGATCAACATTAATTTGCAGTATATACCCAACCAGCACTGTCAGTCAATACTCCTACGCCTGTGCCATTCAAGTCACCCGCTGAAGGAGTAACTGTAATTGTATAGTTCACAGATCCATCAGCATTGTAAGCAACGCCCGTGCAGCTATAGTTAGCATTTACAAAATATTTACCATTAAGCTCTGCAGACTTGAAACCCAGATCATCTTCTATATCAGGAGTAGCACCAATAGAACCTTTAGCAGCAATAACAGTACGAATCGCTGTCGCAACAGTACCAGCCCCTGCTTGTCCTTCTGTCCATTTAGCTTCATCAATTCTACCAGTAAGCATAGGAACTGCAACAGCAGCCAGTATACCCACGATCAGAATTACAACCATCAACTCGACCAGCGTAAAACCTTTTTTTTGTTTTTCC
>CBDUWP010000044.1:0-11785 GCA_965370955.1 uncultured bacterium
GGCTAGCTGGGAATTTAGTCCGGTAGGCGATCCAGTTAGAATAATTATTTGTTTAGCTTTGGTTGGTGCTATTGCAGGATTTTTGCCGTTTAATAGGCATCCAGCAAAAATTTTCATGGGCGATGCAGGCAGTATGCTGCTCGGATTTCTGGTGGCGACCTTGATGGTTTTGTTCGGCGAAAAAATACCTCGTTGGTGGATGGCATCTATTGTGGTTTTTGGTCTACCTATTCTCGACACAGCTGTGGCGATGGTTCGCAGATTCATAAATCGTAAGCCAATTTTTGTATCCGACAGAGGACATCTTTATGATCAGCTAATAGATCGTGGAATGTCACTCAAGCAGAGCATTAGAACCTGTTATTTGATAGCGGGGCTTTATGCTTTTATTGGCCTCGCGATGAGCCAACTTCGGACTAGATATGCTGCGGTTATTTATGTAATAGTTATTGTAATTTCAGCTTTGATAGTTTGGAAAAAAGGCTTTCTCAAGATTTTAAAATGCTCAAATTGACCTTGTTTGTCATTTTGATTTGCTATCAATAATCTTCCAAATCACACCTATTTTTTCTGTTGTATAGATTTTGCTATCGTTGATCAGATAAATGTCGTTATCTTGGTTAATCCAACTTTGCAGAGGTTTTGATCGCAGGTCTGGAGTGTTTTTACTGGCTGCTATCGCAGAGATTATTTTTATATCTGGCCTTTGGCCGTTAATCTGTTGATTGAGTAATAAAGGATATACTGTTGTGTTGTCAGCGGCGATAACGCCATTTAGCTCAATCTGCTCAAAAACTGCTGTCGCAAATTCATCCGCTCCTTTATAGCCTGTTCGCCAAGGCTGCAGAAACCATTTATAATCATCCCTGAATGCTATGTTAGATCTGGTTGCGATGTTAAATCCTGTTTTTTTTGCAATCGAAGGGGCTATATTGTATATGAAAATCGTAAAAAAGGCTGATCCCAAAATTATATACAAACATTTTTTTTCGCTGAAACTTTGGCTCAAACGATAACAGCCAAGCCCTGCTAAAATTGAAGCCAAAGTATAAAATGGGATAAAAAAGGCGTATCTGTCAACAACTGTGTAACGAAAAGCGAAGAGCAAGAAACCAGTCAATAAGGCAAAGAATATTATGGTGTATATTTTTGATGGAGATGGCTTTTTTACGCTGAATAGTCCCACTAAACAAAATATGGCCAAAGGTGACGGAAAATTGTAGCATATCAACAATAGATTTTCTTTGATGATTTTAAGTGACATTGTGCAATTTAAAACGTCTTTTTGCCAGCCTTGACCAAATAAAGCTGATTTAATAATTGTTGCAATATCACCTGTTACGATAAAATTTTTGATAATTAAAATTTCATAGGGCAATGCCCCTACAATCCAAAAGACAGCCATGATAATCAAGGGTTTGATCTGGATTTGTTTTTTAATTATGAGCCAAATGATCATCGCAAAATAACAAGTAAAGCCTATAGAGCCCAGCATGTGGTTCGCAATGGAAAGGCCATTCAAAAATCCGAGCATGTAAAGAAAACTAATTTTGCGTGTCTGGAAATATCGCAGTAAAACGATTAGTTCCGCTAGCATTATTGCTATATATAGGTTATATGTTTCACAAATTGCGGCATGTCGCCAGAATGTGTGCGATAAAGCCAATGTCACGGCAGCGGCTATTGCCGGTGTTGTTTTTTTTGTCCAGATCTTTAATAGCAAAAATATGTTTGCGACAGCTAGTGCCGCAATTATAGCACCGGTTATATTGATGCGGTGAAGGACATTTCCAATTGGAATGTATTTGGCGACAATAGCAATCATATAGAAGAGAGGGTGGGACAGAGCCAAGCCAAGTTTGCCCTCGACGTCATTGTGCCAAACGCGATATTGTATCATTCCGCTATCTTGCCACAGGGCTGACGGTGCGCAAGTCAAAACATACAGGATTGCTGCAATCGCAAAAACAGCTAGATACGCTTTGCTGTTACTGAGTTTTGATTTATCATTTATCATCTTATATGGTTGCTATTAAATATTCACAATCTATTTGACTTTTGATTTGGCATTGGCAAACGGCAGGCATCAGCAATGTGTCGCCAGCTGAAAAATCTACATTTGTATCTTTACAGTTAATTTGTCCGTCACCTTTAATTATGACAACAGCTCTCATTTTCCCTGCCGAAAATTCTTGGCAAGTATCAGATTTTTGCTGATATTTATCCACCTTAAAGAAATCGCAATCGATAAGTCGCCCTGATTTTTTTATGGTTACATTTTCTTTCGGCATATCAAAATTTATGCTTTCCATTGCGTCATCGATATGCAGTTGGCGGCTTTTGCCGTTGCTGTCGGTTCTATTCCAATCGAAAACTCGGTATGTTGTGTCAGAAGGTGTTTGAATTTCTGCAACCAACAGGCCCTTGCCTATTGCGTGAACGAGCCCGGCCGGCAGAAAGTGACATTCGCCAGCTGAAACAATAATCTTCTCGAGCAAATCAGCGGTTGTGCCGTCTTCAATCGCTTGCCTAAATTGTTCCTTCGTGACATCAGGCTTTAATCCCTTGTATATTGCGGCGTCATCTTGAGCCTCGATTATATACCAGCATTCCGTCTTAGGGTCGCCTTTGCCTGTCCTTCGGCAAGTTTCTATGTCTGGATGTACTTGCAAACTCAAATCATCTTGGGCATCTAAAATTTTAATCAAAAGGCCAAAAGGCGGTTTGTAATTGTCTTGGCCTGTAATATCGCTGCCGAATCGCTCAATTATTTTGTCAATGGTCTCGCCTGCTAACGGCCCATTTGTCACGATAGATTTATCATCTGGCAGATCAGCGAGTTCCCAGCTTTCACCAATTTTGATATCTTTAGGAATGGCTTTGCCGAAAAAAGTTTTTAGCTTATCGCCGCCCCAAATCCGCTCTTTGAATATGGGTTTAAATTTTAATGGATAAATCTTCATAGTTACCTCAAATAATTTGAAAACCAAGCTGATTCTAATATCGTTTAGTTTGATTGTCCAGTTTGTTTATCGCAAAAGAAAATCACATATACCGTTTGCTATTGATTCGGCCATGAGATTTTGATATCTACTGGTTTTTAGGAGTTTTGCGTCATTGATGTTTGAAAGATAACCAGTCTCTATCAAAACCGCAGGTGTGATGGTTTTTGTCAAAACTCTAAAATTGGCTTTTTTGATTCCGCGATTTTTTATTCGGCCAGCTTTCAAAGCATTGGTTATATCTTTAGCAGCAAGGCGTGACCTTTGTGGAGCTGATTTGGCAATGTAAATCGATGAACCTCTAGCTCTTGAATTCGGGGCCGAATCTGCGTGGATGCTGACAAACAAATTTGGCCTGTAGCTGTTAGATATTTGGGCTCGATTGTTGAGCTGGATGAATCGATCGCTATTTCTTGTTAAAACGATTTTGACGCCTCTGTTTTTTAGAATTTTGGCCAACTTTTTGGTTATAGCTAAATTCACATCCTTTTCTTGTAAGCCTATTGTGCTGATTGCTCCCGGATCTTTGCCGCCATGGCCAGCATCTATAACTACTGTGCCTCGCACTTGGCGATGTTTTTTTATAGGTGGCCGGTCCCCATTTTTTTTCACTTTCAAGATTTTGTCAATAATAGCAGGGGTAACATAGAAAATGCCATTTACATCTTTCGATAAGCCAACCTTGCCGATGGTTTCGCCGTTGACATAAATTTCGCCGCTTGTGTAGGTGAAAATCAAAACCATGTTTGCAGCGTCTTGAAACTGAACGTAGGTATTATTAGTCTCGGTGATTTTCATGCCTAGCTTGTGAGCCAACATATCGATAGCGATCCAGTTGTGTTTGGTTGTGGTAAACAAATCCTGATCGCTATGGATATTTTCCGATTGGCAGCCAACCATAGCTAACAAAATACATGATAGCATCGCTGATAAAATAATTTTTCTATACATAGAAGCTTACTCGGTATTCCTATTGGATTTAGTTTAATTTTGACTGGGATTCAAAAAGCCAAATCAATGATGGCTGGTAATCTTGGATTTATCTCTTACGATCAATAATGGAAATATGATGTCACTTAAACAGCAGGGGACCCAGACCGCGATAAATAGTACGACAAAAATCCCCAGCATTATTGCGAGAGTGATAGGGCTGTTGAGGTTAGCCAAAACGTGGAAAGATGATGCCCAAGTGCTTATGAGGACATGAGCTGAATGGGACAATTTGGTTTCCGGCCGTAAAAAGGCTATGAAGATGCCTAGTATTGCGGCAGGATTAACCAGATACCAATGTTCGATGAATCCCAGATGCAATTTGGATTTATGATTGTGGTCTTGATTGGCGTGATTATGTTGAGCACAATCTTCGCCCGCTTGCTCGTTTGCCTTATTATGGTCATGGGATTGAGAATGCGAAGGGATAGAAACATTTGAGTTTGGCTCATGAGTTTGAGTATGCGAAGGGATAGAAACATTTGAGTTCGGCTCATGGGATTGAGAATGCGAAGGGATAGAAACATTTAAAAAAGTTTCGCCGAAAAAAGGAATGATGCAATCGCTTATGGTGGCGATGCCAACTGAGCCAAAATAGCCGACAATAAGTAAGATTAGTATGTTTTTTTTCTTAGCATATTTCAAATATAGCGATGTTGTGACCATTGCGCTTAATAGAACGTGGGCAGGATGAAAGACAGCAAATAATTTTAGATTGATGCCGGAACTGAAGTTTTTGAAAATCAGCATTGCGATGATGCCGGTCGCTGCACCAAACATAGTAAAGGGGATATGGCTTTTAATTTCCTTGATAAGGTTCATGCAATCCTCGGCTCCTGCAACAAAAATAGTAGCGGCCAATCGCTAAGATACAGCGAATTCTATCATGTTTGTATTAAATTGCAAATTACTTACGATTTTTATATTCAAAGCGGCTGCGTAATGTCATAAGATGGCGGGCTGTAAGAGTATATTAGTCAAGGGCGTATTTGAATCAATGAAGATAATCAAAGGCATACAAGAATTTCGTGATTTTCACCAAAAGGGTGTTTTGACGATAGGCAATTTTGACGGATTGCATCTTGGCCATCAAAAGGTGTTGGCTATAGCTAGAAGAAAAGCTGATCAATATCAGTGTAAACTTGTGGCTATGACGTTTGATCCTCATCCAGTGGCAGTGATTTGTCCAGATAGGGCTCCCGGAGTGTTGACGCAGCTGGCTTATAAGAAGCAGCTTGTTACGGAGCAGGCGGTTGATTATTTGGTTGTTCTGGAAGCAACGAAAGAATTGCTGGCGATTAGCTATCGAGATTTCATTGAGAACATTATCATGCCGTCTATGGATGTGGCAGAGATTGTCGAGGGTGATGATTTTAATTTTGGCGCAGGCAGAGACGGTAACGTACAAATGCTAAAGCAGCTTCTTTTCGGTCGAGTAGATGTTACTGAGGTCAAGTCTCTCTATTTGACTGATTCAAAAGGTCAGCAAATAGAGATATCCAGTACGATGATAAGAGCTGAGATTTTGGCAGGCCGTGTTGGGCAAGCTGCTAGTTTGCTTGGCAGGTTTTATCGATTGTCTGGCGAAATTGTTAAGGGAAAATCGCTTGGCAAAGGAATTGGTTTTCCAACATTGAATTTGGATTTATCGAAAATCAAAAGCGGTAACCAAATAATACCAGCTGATGGTGTTTATATGGCTAACGTCAGAATTGCTGATGACATGCTCGATTTTAAAAATCATGAGATGATATTGGCGGCGGTTAGTGTTGGTCATTGCCCAAGTATTGCAGGTGGTTTGCCATTGACCATAGAAGCGCATTTATTAACAGATAAATCGATTGAAATGAACAAAAAATTCATTGCTATAGATTTTATAGATTTTGTGCGTTGCCAGCAAAAATTCGATAATATTGACAAATTAACGACCCAGATAGCTAAAGATTGTGAAATAATCAAGAAAAAGATGCTTTTTTAGTGTTTATTATGTCAAATGTGCAAAGAAAAGCTGTTTTTTAGGTTGTTTTTTTTGTATAATGCCCCCGTTAGTTTTTAGTAATTGGATGAACAGCAAAAAAATTGTGGATTTTTTGACGCTTTTTCATCCTAAGTTTTTGCGTGTCAAAACGCGTGTTTTTAAGGAGTGTATCAAATGAGTGCAGGCACAGTAAAGTGGTTTAATGCAAGTAAAGGTTATGGTTTTATTACTCCCGATGATGGTAGTGAAGATTTGTTTGTTCACTATTCAGAAATCAAGATTGATGGCTATGCCTCACTTGACGAGGGACAAAAGGTTAATTATGAAGTTGGCGAAGGCAAAAAAGGACCTTGCGCAACTAACGTAACACCAAGTTAAATCTTTAGGTTCATATACTGCTAAATTAAGGCTTTGTTTTCGGACAAAGCCTTTTTTTTATCTTTTTGTTATTTGATAGTTATGCGAGATGTTGTTACAATTGGTCGAAATTATTATTTACTTTGGAGATATCAAAATGCAGAAATCAAAATTAATGTTACTGGCGATTTTATTGGTGTTATGTGTTTTTGTGATTATCGGTTGTAAAGATTCTGCAACTGAAGTTAGCAGTGACAAAGGCAAGACAATAGAGCAGAT
Source organism: uncultured bacterium (assembly GCA_965370955.1). GTDB lineage: Bacteria > Planctomycetota > Phycisphaerae > Sedimentisphaerales > Anaerobacaceae > CBDUWP01. Next base: position 6,607 of record CBDUWP010000044.1, read on the forward strand.
AAAAACTCAGGCTTCCAAAATGGACGTTAAGCAGTTGATGGCAAAAGCTGTCCAGTATAAAGATCTCATCTCCGAAAAAACAGCTCAAGTTGGCGACCTGCAAGAGAAAATAGCGGCAAAAGTTAAAACTTTGTCACCTGCACAATTGATGGGTGGTGACATGAAAGATCTTAGAGATCAGGCTTCTGAGTTGGGCAAAACCTTAAAAAATCTTAGCACTAAATTTAAAGTTTACTATGATCTTTTGGTAGCTAAAAAGGCTGACGTTTCTAAATTGAAATAGTCATCTTTTTGAAGGTAAGATTTGTTTTTCCTTCGTAATTCTACATCGCTAAGGGTGTGGTGGTTTACTTTTGATTTAACGGCGGCATGAAATGGATTTCAACAAAGCGATAGAATTGATAAACGCTGCGAATAGCGTTCTAATTACGACCCACGCTAGGCCAGATGGCGATGCTTGCGGGTCGGTAGCGGCACTTGCCGAAGGTTTGATGACGGTTGGTAAAAAAGTGCAATCGCTAATGTTGACGGAAATTCCTCAGTGGTATGAATTTCTGTTTGAGAAAAAACCTTCAATATTAGGTCAAGATTCTATCGAGGATTTTGACCTAATTATTATTGCCGATACCAATAGCTATAATCAGTTGGACGCTTTTGCTTCGCAAATCAAAGATTGCAATAAGCCTATATTAGTTTTTGACCATCATGTCACTGGCGATAATCTTGGGGCTGTAGAGCTTGTCGATACGACAGCAGCAGCTGCGGGCTTGATAGTTTATGATTTTATAAAATTTGCCAAATGGGGAATTACGCCAACTATTGCAAGGGCTTTATTTGTTGCTATTGCTACGGATACTGGTTGGTTTAAGTTTGACAACACTGATAGCAGAGTGCATTTGGCTTGTGCTGAACTTGTGGCTGTTGGTGTTGATACTGCTAGTATTTATCACGATTTACATCAGAATTTTTCCATCGCGAGATTTAAGTTGTTATCGGCGATGTTGGACAATTTACAGATTTATTTTGATGGTAAATATGCCTGTCAATACATAACTCAAGATGATTTCAAAACCACCGGCGCTACCGGAAAAGATACGGAAAATCTTATCGATGAATGTCAAAAAATTGCTACTGTCGAAGTGGCAGCTCTATTTGTTGAATTGGCTGACGGTCGCGTGAAATGTTCCCTTAGAAGCAGAGGGCAATTAGATGTACGGCAAATTGCTGAACAATTTCAAGGGGGCGGCCACTCTAAAGCCAGCGGCTTGCATCTTGACGGCCCATTAGAAGAAGCGATGAAAACGATTTATCATATTGTTGAACAACAAATGGCAACTGGCAAAACCACCAATTGCAATTAAATAGCCCTTGAGCCAATCCAAATTGTCGCTATCCATGTTCCGATTCCGCTTCCGAGATTTGCCATTGCTACCACCAAAAGGATTTTTGTAGCAGGATTTTTCCAGAAGCCGGAAAAGCTAGAGATGGCTTCGGGCAAATTTTCAAGATCAGCAACTGTTGGTTTTTTCAATTTTGCCTGAACTAATCCTGCGACCCAGCCGGCTGCAATCATTGGATTTAAGCTTGTAAGGGGGGCAGCTAAAAAGCTGGCGGCAATGGTCAATGGATGTGCCAAAGCCAGTGCTGCTCCTAGTGCTGACAAAACACCATTCACCAAAATCCAGATATAAACATTGTCCATTGAATGAGCTGGGCCCTGTTTAAAGAACCCCCATGTGACGAGAGCTATAATCGCAATGGGAAATGACCATTTCAATATTTTCGGCCAAATGGATTTCGGCGGGATTGATGTAATTTCAGCAAGATCGTGATCTGTTTTGATGTGTTCGGTAATGCCCGGAACATGGCCGGCTCCTACAACTGCAACAATTTTCTTGTATTCTGTGGCTGAGCGGATTTTTTGAGCTAAATAAATATCACGTTCATCAATGAGATATTTTTTTACTTGGGGAAGTGACTTGCCGAAAGCTTCCATGATTTGGGTGAGTTGGTCTTTGGCTTTGAGTGTCTCGATCATTTCAGCGTCGATTTTTTCATTCGATAAAAATGAAAGAAGCAGTTGATAAAATAATTTTAGCTTATTGAAAAATGTCAAATTCCCCCATAAGCGTTTTAATGTCACTTCTATTTCTCGATCAGCTAGAACTAATTTGACATTGGTTTGCTCGGCTAAATTGATGCCTTCCAGCATTTCAGCTCCCGGTTGAATGCCTAACTCTTTGCCTAATTTTTTGTAAAAAGAGCTCATGATCATTTGAGCTAGCAAAAATGTCGATTTTTTCTGCTTGATGACATTGAAAATGTTCATCTGCTGCCAAGCTTGCGGATTTGTCATTGCCTTATGTCTCGGCTGGCATAGTTCAACGGCAATCGCATCTGGCGATATCAATTCCACTGTTTTTTTGACATCTTCGACGCTTTCTGTGGAAACATGGGCTGTCCCAACCAGATAAATATCGCGATCATCAAGTTTTATATGGGTTACGCTTTGCGGTAATTCAATAGCATTGTCTGTCATCAAAAGGGGCTTTCTTAAAAATCAAAATTTGATAAATGTGTTATTTAAAAGGATTCGCTTGTTACAAATATTACAAAAACGGATTGTGTTTTTGTTCGTGACCGATTGTGGTTTTTTCTCCGTGACCTGTTAGACAAAGGGTGTCACCTCCTAGCGTAAACAGTTTTTCTCTAATGCTGCGTCTGATTTCCTTTATGCTGCCGCCGGGTAAATCGGTTCTGCCAACAGACTCATGAAACAATGTGTCACCAACGAAGGCCACTTTGTCAGCTTCATTATAAAAAGATACGCAGCCCTTCGTATGGCCGGGCGTGTGCAGCACTTTTAGTTTAATATTTGCATATTCTATAAATGATTCATCTTCTAAAAGGATATCAGGCGGGGCGATCGTGAAGCTATTGCCTGTTAGCATTGACAAATTCGTCGCAGCGCTATTGAGCATGTCTTTATCCAGTGGGTGTATGCAGACTTTGGCTTGGGGAAATTGCTCCTTGATTTCAGGCGTACCCTTGATGTGATCGGCGTGGCCATGAGTTAATACGATTGCCTCGACGCTTAGCTGATGGCTGTTTAAAAAATCCAATATGCCTTTCCCTTCTAGGCCGGTATCTATAACAATGCAAGTTTTGGCGTCCTCATTTTCCCTCACAATGTAACAATTCGTTTGGTATTCACCGACCACTAGCGTATCTATTTTCATTTTTGTCCTCTATATATAAATTGTAATCAATAGGAAATTATCACAATTTCACCAATTAGTCAATATAAGCCTTATCGGGTAATTATGCGTTTGTTTTACAGTTAAAATCTATTTTTAGCCGATAGTATTTGTAGCTAATTGGAGAAGCATTTTTTTTCATGTCGCAAAGGAACATTGATAAAGAGGGTAGGGATTTTTAATATGGCTAATTTAGCTCGTCAAAAACAGGCTTATGGTTTGTTTAACAGATATTCAGATAATCCGATTTTAACGCCAGAAAATTGGCCCTATCCTGCTAATGCAGTGATGAATCCGGCAGCTGTACGGCTCAATGATGAAACATTGCTGCTCGTCCGGGTTGAGGATATGAGAGGTTTTTCACATTTAACTGTGGCCAGAAGCCGCGATGGCTTTACCGATTGGAAAATTGATGCTGTTCCGACAATGGAGGCTGACCAAGATTCCAGCGAAGAAAGATGGGGCTTGGAAGATCCTCGCATTGTTTGGCTGCAAGAGCAAAAGCAGTTTGCCATAACCTACACGTCATTTAGTGAGGGCGGTCCGGTTGTTTCTCTTTCGATAACGAAAAATTTTAACACTTTTTCCAAGCTTGGCGTGCTTTTACCGCCTGAAGATAAAGATGCTTGCCTGTTCCCAAGGCGGTTTCGCGGCCGTTTTGTATTGATTCATCGGCCTATTGTTAGGGGAGAGGCTCATATGTGGATGAGCTTTTCGCCAGACTTGAAGCATTGGGGCGACCATAGGCCTTTGATTATGACGAGACATGCCTATTGGGATTGCCATCGCGTTGGTTTGGCTTGTCAGCCGATAGAAACCGAGCATGGTTGGCTGCTGTTTTATCACGGAGTTAGAAATACAACTGCAGGGGCAATATATCGAATGGGAATCGCTCTTTTGGATCTTGATCAGCCTTGGAAAGTTTTGCGGCGATCTGATGAATGGGTGCTCGGTCCAAGAGAAGATTATGAGAGAATTGGCGATGTTGGCGGAGTTATTTTTCCAACAGGCGTGACTATTCAAAAGGAAACTAACCAGTTGCATCTATATTATGGTGCGGCTGATTGTACTGTTGCTGTCGCCAGTGCTGACTTTGACGAGCTGTTGAATTATGTGCTTAGCTGTCCAGAGGTTACTCAGTGAAGTAATCAATAGTTGAGTTTCGCTGAGCTGATTTGTAAACTACCTGTTTCACTTTCTTTTTCTATTTTAATAGCGGTCATTTTAAAAATATAAAAGCCAGACTCTAATAGTCAGAATCTGGCTTCGGAGGAGGGTGATGAAAAGCTAAATAATAACGATAATCCAATAATATTTTATGATATTAATGCCCTCAATAATAATATCGAGCAGTTGATCAAGAATTCTTTAACTGAAATGTAAAAAGATTGCTTTTTTATTACAGAACCTGTTTTTTCGCAAAATTTCCCCATTTTTTTGCATCGCTCGTAACAAATGCTTGAATTTTCCTACTACCCACATTCTTCTATACAGATTTGTGGCATAAGTTTCAAGGTAAATTTTGTTAATTGTTTGAGTTTTTTTTAAGAATATGGCAAAATATCACCCTTGATAAAACACTATTGAACTGAAAAGGCTTATTATGACTGATAAAATGACTATATCCGATCTGATCGAAGCTAAACAGCAGGGGCGGAAAATTGCCGCTATTAGTTGCTATGATTATACAACAGCTTGTTTAGCTGACAAAGCTGGCATAGAACTGTTGCTCGTGGGCGATTCGGCAGCAGAGGTTATGCTGGGTTTTGATTCTACGTTGCCCGCAACAATGGATTTTAGGGTGGCAATCACCGCAGCCGTTCGTCGCGGAGCGCCAAAAGCATTCTTAGTTGCTGATATGCCGTGTGTGTCCTATCAAATATCTGTCGGCGAGGCTATAAAAAATGCCGGCAGATTTATCG
>CBDUWP010000045.1:0-11384 GCA_965370955.1 uncultured bacterium
TGGTTAAGCATACGTGGCTGGCTGTGCTGTTTCTGTTCTTCGCTAATCCGTTGCCGGATCGAATCTATCGGAGCGCAACTATTCCAATGAGGCAAATCGCAGCGTCAATAGCAGCGACATTGCTTAGTCTAGTCAATGACCTAAACGCAACCGCAAACGGGGTCGTTATCGATGTAGTATACAAAGGGCAAAAGCTGGAACCGGCCCTCGATGTGGCGGAAGCTTGCAGCGGAATGAGATTGCTGATGGCTTTTATGGCACTGGGAGTGGCGATGGCTTATTTGCATTATAGGCCGATTTGGCAAAGGCTGGTGCTGCTGGCTAGCACAATCCCAATAGCAATAGCGTGCAATATCGTCAGGGTAACTGTCACAGGATTTATCTATATCATGATCGGGCCAAAATACGCAACGGGATTATATCACGACCTACTGGGAATGCTGATGCTGCCGCTGGCGTTTGGGCTATATGGCTTCTTGGCGTGGTTTATGGCTAATATCTATGTCGAAAAAACAGAACCTGTCGAACAAGATGTTATCGTCAGGCGTAAAAAATAGGACAAAACAAAGCTTAGTAAATAAGTAAAACAAAAACAGAAATGAAAAACAAAATATATAAAATGTATTTGAAACCGGCATTTGTTGTCTGTGTCGTGGTGCTGCTGCTGGCGGTGACATTTAAGTCGATGGCAATAAGCCACTTCGGCGTCTATTTTACCAAAAAGCCGCTGCCGCTTAGAAAATCGCTCCAGCTGCTGGACGAAAATGGACTAGGTGATTATAAGGTGTTGGCTAGGCGTAAAATACCAGATGAAATTGTTAAAAGTCTCGGAACTAATGATTATATCGAGTGGGTACTGGAAGATGAGTCATTGCCGGCTAATAGCCCGATGAGAAACTGCTCACTTTTTGTGACCTATTATCAAACGCCGGATAGAGTGCCGCATGTGCCGGAGGAATGTTATGTCGGTGGAGGATTTCAAAGGGTCAGCTCAAAGGCTGAAAATGTCAAAATAGTCGATGGAACAGATGAGTTTAATATACCTATCAGATATCTTGAGTTCGCAGGAAAATCTAAAGGACTATTCGAAATAGTAACGAAGTTTCCCGTGATGTATTTTTTTAGTGTCAATGGAACGTTAGGAAACAGCAGGCAAGATGCCAGACTGCAGCTTAATAAAAATCTCTTTGGAAAATATTCCTATTTCAGCAAGGTCGAATGGAAATTCTTTAATCGAACTGCGACCGGAACCACAATCTATCCAAATAAAAAAGACTCAATCAAAGCAAGTCAAAAATTACTGCAAACAGTCGTGCCGATCTTACAGAAACATTGGCCAAGCGATGAAGAGTTGAAAAAATAAGAGAGCAGGTTTACTGTAACAAATTTTAATATCACAAAATTGACGAAGCTGAAAATGGATTTGGCTTTGACTGTTTATATCTAAAATATGAAATTTTTAAGAGGTGAATTATGGCTGGAAGAAGACTCAATAGAAAAGTAGCTTTTATTGGTTTAATCTTATTTGTTATCGTGATACTGGCGGCGATCGCAGCTGTTATGATGTTGAGCAGAAATCCAGAACCCTATATCAAAGATGCCAGAGCAGCTGTCGAAAAAGCTAAGCTTACAGAGGATGCTGATGAAAAAATCGAACTGTATGATGAGGCTGTTGCTGATTTTTCAAGAGCCAGAAGCTATGCCAAAACCGACCAATTGAGAATAGAACTATTGTTTGAACAAATGTTTATCCATGAAGATCAGGGTCAATGGAAAAAAATACTCGGCTGCTGGAAAGGTATTGAATCGCTGGAAGCGGATAATGTCGAGGCTCTTTATGGTCAGCTAAAATACTATTATATAACAGCTGACAGTGGAACAAACCAACTCTGGAAAGAAGTGCTCGCCCAGACAGAGAAATTCCTGAAAATTGCACAAGAAAAAGCAATGATGGATGTGGATTTAAAAGGCATCTTGACTGTTGGAGAAATGGATGATGGTCTAAGCTGTAAAAAATTAGGGAATTATTTGTATCTGCTTAAAGCGAAAGCGAAGCTGCAAGCTATTAAGTCAGGTCAAGCAATCGATGTCGATATGGCAATCGAAGAGGTCTTTACAGATCTTAATATGGCGACAGAAGCGGATAGCGAAAATGTCGATGTCTATAGCTTGATGTCGTTGGCGAATATGGAAAAAAGCAGAATCCTAATTGCAAGAGGGGATGTCGAAGGCGAAACAATCGCAATCAAAGAAGCAACTGATGTTTTGCAAAAAGCTATCGAACTTGCGCCGAATAAACCATTGTCATATATAAATTTATTGACGATGAAAATGATGGCGGCAAACAAACTCGAGGGCGAAAAGCAAACTGAAAAAATTAAATCAATAGAAAATGAATTCGTGGCTCTGACAGAAAAATTTGATACTGATCCGAAAATATTTTCAGCAATATCAAAGTGGTATCAAATAAGTAAAACAGAAAATCTCGAAAAAGCTATCGCCGCAGCTGAAAAAGCTTTAGAACTCGATGGAGAAAATGTTGCCTATGCAATGAGTCTGTGTCAGCTGTATAATCGATATGCCAATTTTTATAGCGATGCGGCTTTCTTCAATAAAGCTCTTGTACTGGCTGAAACTGTGCAAAATTGGCCGGATATGCAGGATGGGGCAGGCGGGCCGAGAATGTATCTGAACCAACGTAATAAACATTATCTTTATCGCATTTTAGCTTCTTATTATGCCGACCAAATCGTTGATCCAATCGAAATGCTAGATGATCAGCAGCAGCAAAAGGTTATCGATAAGCTTGATAAAATTGTCTATGCGATCGAACAAATGGTCGGTAGTGGTGAAAATCCAGAAATTATCAAATGGAAAGGTATTGTTGCCTTTATTAAAGGTGATAAAAAAGCGGTTAAGCAGATGTATGCAGCCTATGAACGTATAAAAGCGGGCGGAGGAAGAGATTCGATGCTTACCTATGTGTTGGCAAAAGCATTCGAAAATTCGGCGGAAGTCGGGGCAAGAGGAGAGTTCCTCTCTGAAGCCTTAAGAGCCGGCATAGCATACAATAAACCTTATGTAATCTTGGAATATTGCGAGCTGCTGCTCAAACTGAAAATATGGCCGACTATAATATCAAACGTGAGAGATTACGAAAATAAATTCGGCTCAACTGATAGGACAAAAGCTATTCTGGCAAAAGCATTTGTCGGTGCAAATCAATTCGACCATGCGGAATCTTTGATTGCTGAAATGGATGCGGATAATGCAGATGTTATTTTGCTTAAAATCAAACTCCTAACCGGAAAGATCAGTCACGTCAGCAGGGCTGCGGCCAAGCGAAGATTAGATGAAACTGATGGCGAAACTGAAATTGCTAAAGATACAAACGATAATTTCTTTGAATTGGACGAACTGAAAAGTTATGTACAACAAAAAGCTGACCTAACTGAAAAATTGATTGCGACTAATGCTGATTTAGTGACAAACGATCTGTTTGTAGCCGTGTGTCGCGGATATATGTCTGAAAAAAAATATGAAAAAGCTCGCTCTATGGCTGAATATTTTAATAGGATATATCCGGAAAATGTCAGTGCTAAAGTTTTGTCTACTTTGATGGTTGAACCTGATCCGGGTCAGGTGACAACTGAAAAAATCAGAGAAATTGAATTGGCTGTTCGCCAAAAGGAAATCACCAATCCAGCAGCAAAAAATGCCTCCATCGCCAGCTACTATAGAGATAGCGGCCAAACAGATGAAGCAATTGCATATTTCAAAAAAGCTATCGGTATCGAAGATGGCGGGCAAGTGTCAACTTATGACGCAGAAAGCGAAAGCTATAAATGGCAAGTGATGTCGGTCGGATATCTGTTCGATTTGATTGCAAATACAAAGGATATAGCGGTTGCGGAAGTTTTGGCAACAATAGCTAAAAATGAAGATCTGGACGCTTGCGGAGGACAATTCTATGCTGCTAGAGTCAGCATAATGAAAAAAGATTACGAGCAGGCTCTAAGAAATCTCGACGCATCATTAAAGGAAAGGCCGGTGTTCTCTCAGGCTTATATGATTCGGGCAACGGTTAACAGCTTCTTAGGCGATGACCAAAAAGCAATAGAGGATATTCATAAAGCTATAGCGATTATGCCGCAGAGCAAGGAAACTGCGAGAATTTTGGCAAATATTTTGTATCGCAGAAACCAAAGGCTCGGCAATAGCGTCACTCAATCGCAAAAAGATGAAACACAAGCGGCAATCGAAAGAGCTATGACTCTGGATAATAGAAATGCCGAACTGGCTATCTTTTATGCACAATATATAAGCGAACAAGAACCGCAAAGAGCATTGGCGCTGATGCAGAATATACAAAAAATGTTTCCAACTGTTAAAAACGCTGTCGCTTTAGGGCAGATGGCGCAGAAAAATGCTCAAAACCAAACCGATCCCGATCAACAGAAAGTGTTACTCGAAATTGCTCTAGCAGCATTTGAAAATGCAACCAAAATCGATCCGGCAAGTCAGCAAGCTCTTAACAGTTTGGCTGAATATTATAGGCAGACAAATCAACCCAAAAAAGCGGAAGAACTTTTAGGCCAATCCAATGACGAAATGCTGCTGTGGAGGCATTATATAAAGAATGGCCAAATGGACGAGGCGAAGGAAATTCTAACTAGACTTCTCGCCGATTCGCCAGAGGATATTGTATTGCTTAAGGGATCATTGTATGTAGCTCATAGCGAAAATGATGCAAAGGCGGTCGAAGAAATCTCAAATCGGCTCATTGAAGTTGATGATAATGTACTCAATCGTTTGGCACAAATCGAGGCAATGCTGAAAGTAGGGTTGGCTGAACAGGCTGAATCAAAACTGAAAAGTCTAAAAGAAAAATATCCAGATGATCAGCAGGCAATCGTCTTCGAAGTGATGGTTACTGCGCAATTAGGACATGCAGAAAAAGCTTTGGAATTGGCTAATATCGCAATCACTAATGGTCATATCGATGCTAAATTGTGGAGCATTAGAGGGCAACTCAATGCGGCTATGGCAAATTATCAGCAGGCTTTGGAAGATTTTAAGCAAAGCTTATTATTACAAAATGATCCGATTGTGAGGTTGTCACTGGCTAAAATTTATGCACGGCTAGGAAACGAAGACCAAGCTACTATTGAACTTGAAGGTCTCGTTAGAGATCCGCAATCGCCTGTGCAAGTAGGATTGCTGTTGGAAACTATATATGGAGCCAGCAAAAGACTGAGCGAATTGAGCAAGTTTTATGACACTGTTATGGAGCTATATCCTGACAATATGATGTGGGTGAAAAAAGCGGCGGCTTTTGCGCTTGCACAAAAGGATTACAACAAAGCAGGGCAATTGTTTGTCAAATGTTGGAATGTTACGAGCAATGCCGGAAGGCCTGATGGCGATGCCCTAGATGGATTTTTTGATACGCTGATCAGAAGCGGAAATCTAGATGCATTTTTCGCCGAAAGTAAAAATCGTATCGATACAGAATTTGGGCCAATTGTTTTATATTGGATGGCTGTTGCTAAGCTAGAGCAGGGAGACAGAGAGCAGGCAAGTGAATATGCCAGAAAAGCACTAGAAAGAGCAGCGAAAGATGAGCCGATGGTCAGTAAGCTACTAATGAGAACATATGATCTGTTAGGGCCTGAGGAGGTGACGAAATATGGTGAGGATAGATTGGCGGAAAATCCAGATTCCATGCAAGCTAATTATTCGTTGTGTGATATTGCTTTGATACAGGAGAGATATAATGAGGCAGTTAAATATGTCGATAAATGTATCGAAATCGCCGCAGATAGTCCCAATAAAATCGAGTACGAACTTAAAAAGGCGGCAATCTACTCAGCGGCCTACAATAAGACCCATAATAATGACTATATTAAAAAATCAATAGAACAGTATGAAAGTCTGCTCAAAAAATTGCCGAATAATACAGGGTTATTGAATAATCTGGCGTATTTGAAGGCGGATGCAGGACTAGATCTGCAAGAAGCTCAGCAGTATGCAGAAAAGGTTTGCAAAATATCGCCGAATGAGCCGGGATATTGGGACACTTATGCTTATGTGTTGTATAAAAATGGTCAATATGAGCGGGCGTTAGAAATGATGAACAGAGCATTGCAGCTCTACGGAAATCGTGGAATCGATGTGGGCTGGGATGTGTACTGGCATCAGGGCTTGATTTGTGAAAAGCTCGGAAATAAGGAAAATGCGGCAGCGGCTTATCAGCTGACTCTGCAAACGGGCGAAAACAAAATACCAAACGAAATTGCTGATGATATTAAAGAGGCAATAAAACGACTCGAATAGATGTGTTCTTGAGGATGTGAGTATGGCTACACAGAGACAATTTACTGCTAATCAAATGGCTGGTCAAATGCCGATGATGACGCCTAAAGATATTTGGCAAATCGTGAGAAGGCATATATGGCTGATAATTATCTTGACCATGTTAGGGGCTTTCTCCGGCGTAGGTGGATATCTAGTATTAGCTAAGTATAGGCCAACCTTTCGATCGCATACTTTTGTCGAAGTCTTGTCGCCTGATATTAAAGACCCAATGCAGATAACCAGCGTCGGGACAAACGAAAAAAGAATGTATGGGCACAGAGTTTCAATTGCAGGGAGAATTCGACATAGAACAACTCTAATGAAATTGCTGGAAAGAGAAGAAATTCAAAAAACCAAGTGGTTCAACCAGTTCGGAGAAAATAAAGGCTCAAGGCTTAAAAATGCAATCAAAGATTTAGAAAAACGTTTCGGAGTCTCACCATCAAGAGATGGTGACACCATCACGCTTTCTATGGTATGTAGATATAAATATGAAGCACCAAAAATTGTTAATGAAATGATTAAAATGTTTCTGGCATCACACGGCGAAAGTAAGCGAAAAGAAATTGCCGCAAAAATGACAAACCTCAAACAGCAACAAACGACTGTTCAGAGGGAAATTGATGATATATCTGGAACTATAACCAGTGTTAGAGAAAAATGGGACTTTATCGATCTCAAAGATCGGGACCAAAGAGATACTGCTACGTTAAAACTCGACAATCTCGAGCTTGAACGCAATTCTCTTAATTTGTTGATCCAACAGGCTAAAACGAATATCGAAACACTTCAAAAACAGGCAACAGGGCCAGTCAATGAGCAAATCGAGCATCAAATTGAAAATGATCCAGTGGCTCTTATGTTAGCGCAGCGGTTGGTAAACACCAGGACTGAACTGGCAGCAAAGCTTACCAAATTCGGTGAAAATCATGACGAAATCAGAAGAATTAGAGAGCATCTCGAGAGAATTGTACAAGAAAGGCTTGCGAGAAAATCATATATCGCTGAACAAACAAGGCAATCAAACCTCAAAAATGCGATAGATGATTTTGCTGTGTTGAATAGTCGCTCTGAGGAATTGACAAAAATGCTGGAAAAAGCGGCTGCAAGAAAAAAAGATCTGGAAATGGCAAGGGTCGAATATGAGAAAAAGAAAGTGCTGCTGGATGAGAGACAAGCTGTCTTGGATGATCTGAAACTGCAAGTAGAAAAAATGAAGATGATGTATCAAGATCCGGATATGCCTAAAATCAGAAGAGGGCCAGAAGCGCCAGTGCCGCTGCAAAGACACTCGCCAAGCAAAATGATCTATATCCCCGGCGGAACCATGCTGGGATTTATGTTCGCTATGGGGTTGGCATTTTTGATTGAACTCTTAAACGATCTCCTGAGAACGCCGAGAGATATTGTTCGGCATCTTAATACGAGACTTTTGGCTGTTATACCTGACGCATCAGAAGATCGGCAATTACGAAAAGTTAAACTGGAAAATGTGGTGGGGAATGCACCCTATTCCATCGTAAGCGAGTCATATCGGCAATTAAGGACTACTCTTAAATTGGCAGATTCTTCCGCTGAATCGAAAGTTTTCCTAATTAGCAGCCCAGCGTCCGGAGATGGAAAAACATCAGTAGCTGCAAATCTGGCAATGTCACTGGTTTCAGAGGAGAAAAAAGTCCTATTGATCGATGCTAATTTCTGGAGGCCGGCTATCGGCGAAATATTTGCTAATAAAACCAAAGATGATGATGAAATAAGCGTCTTAGGGCTTGGTGATTATCTTGAGGCCAATGCCTCAATCGATGATATAATTACCAGTACTAATATCGATGGATTGGCAATTATTCCAACCGGAACAAAATCAGATCAAAGTTCAGAAAAACTTGGCGGCGATATAATGAAAAAATTGATCGCTGACGCAAAAGGAAAATATGATTATGTCATTATTGATGGTCCGCCAGTATTGCTCGTAAGTGATACCAAAATGTTGGCTAAACTAACTGATGGAACAATAATGGTTTGTAATGCTAATCTGACAACAAGAGGCGTGGGGCAAAGAGTGTTAAAAGAACTAAATCAAATTGATGCCGTTGTTACTGGCTGTGTCTTATTCGCAGCTAAGTCAATGAAGGGCGGATACTTCCAAGAACAATTCAGACTGCAAAAACAGTATCAAAATAATTAAAATCAAAATAACTAAAAAAAATGCTGATTCTAAATCAAGGAAGAAAATGGATAAATTTCTCGTCACAGGAGGAGCTGGATTTATCGGCTCCAATATCTGCAGAAAATTGGTCGAACAAAAATGTTTTGTAAGGGTTTTAGATAATCTGCTAACAGGTAAAGAAAGCAATCTGGCTGATATCAGAACCAATGTCGAATTTATCAAAGGAGATATGACCGATCCCGAAACAGCTGCTGAAGCTGTCAAAGGAATCGATGTGGTTCTGCATCAGGGGGCCTTGCCTTCTGTGCCGAAAAGCGTAGATAATCCTGCTGCGACCCATCAGCATTGTGTCAATGGAACATTTAATATGCTCGAAGCAGCACGCAAAGCGAATGTTAAAAGATTTGTATATGCGGCGAGCTCTTCGGCTTATGGTGATGCGCCTATCTCACCTAAAGTTGAAACAATGGTGACCAGTCCTTTGTCACCCTATGCGGCAGCAAAATTGTTCGGCGAATATTATTGCAGTGTCTTCTATAAGGTCTTCGGCTTAGAAACTATAGCACTGAGATATTTTAATGTGTTCGGGCCATATCAAGATCCTAAAAGCGAATATGCAGCAGCTATCCCAGCATTTGTGACAACAATCTTAAAAGACCAATCGCCGACAATCTATGGCGATGGTGAACAAAGTCGAGATTTTACCTATATCGATAATGTGGTAACAGCCAATCTGCTCGCAGCTAGAGCAAAAAAAACCGAAGGGCAAGTTGTTAATATTGCTTGCGGAAACGCAGTGACAATAAATGAAATTATCCAGATGATAAATGAGGCTGTCGGCAAAAATGTTATCGCGAAATATGAGCCCACAAGAGCAGGAGATGTTAAGCACTCCCTCGCTGATATAGCAAAGGCTAAAGAAGTTATAGGCTATGAGCCAGTTGTTGATTTTAATACCGGCCTAAATATGGCAATCAAATGGTATAAAGAAAATCTTATGTAGCAAAAAAAAAGCGACCAGCTAATCAAGGCTAGCCGCTTCTCATGAAAAACTTGGAATGTCGATAAAACTATTTCCCTAGTCTTATTTACGTTTGTGTCTAACAATAAACCCGAGTCCCAGACCAAGCAATGCAATTGTTGCTGGTTCTGGAATTGCTGCTTCAACCAAATCACCAATGACATTGCCGCTGTCCATAATAGCTGTCTTCTTTGCATACCAACCAGCATCGCCATCATGAACGATGAAACGGCTATCGGCAATATGGTAATCCAAGAAAAAAAATTCTCAAAACATGAATTTGGGTTTACGCTAAATGTTAAGTCTCTTGGCAAAAAGAGCAATAGGGCTCTGGAGTTATGATTCGTATGTATTTAATTCTGTTTTTAAATATAGCAAAGTCAGTTCAAAGAAAAAGAGAGTATTGTTACTAAAATACCGGTGAAATATAAGGGGTTTTTGTGTTTTTTGGGCTATATAAGTCAACAAAAATGCCGATATAGGCTGTAACTATCAAACCGGGGCTGAGCTATCTCTTTAAGCGATAAATATCAATGTAATATTGAAAATAATAATTTAATGTATTAACGTATCATAATTTTGAAAGGGTAGAAAATGAGGAAAATGGCAGTTGTATCAATGGTTTTAATGTTATTTTCACTGGCAGCATATTGTGAAAATGGAATCTCTAATAATGAAATTCTGCTAGGACAGTCTTGTGCTTTGTCAGGTCCAGCAGCAGCACTTGGAACTGGAATGAAGGCTGGACTCGAAGCCTATTTTGCAAAGGCTAATGCCGCCGGCGGAATTAAAGGTAAAAAAATTAGGCTCGTTAGTAGAGATGATGGATATGAGCCGGAAAAAGCTATCAAAAATACACGCGAACTGATCGAAATCGAAAGAGTTTTCCTCATGATAGGAGAAGTGGGAACACCAACCTCAAAGGCTGTTGTGCCTATGATAGAAAAAAACAGCGTGCCTTTCTTTGGACCATTTACTGGAGCAGAATTTCTAAGAAATCCATTCAAAAAATATGTGGTCAACGTGCGAGGAAGCTATAACCAAGAAATGGAAAAGTTAACTCAATATCTCGTTGATAAAAAAGGACTAAAAAATATCGCATGCTTTTATCAAAATGATGGATATGGACAGGCGGGACTTAGCGGAATAACTATCGCTCTGCAAAAACGAGGCATGGCACTTGTCGCCACAGGAACCTATGAAAGAAATACAACCGCAGTAAAGGGCGGCCTAATGGCTATCCGCAAGGCAAAACCACAGGCTGTCGTTATGGTTGGAGCATACAAACCCTGTGCAGAATTTATTAAGCTCGCTAAAAAAATGAGAATGACTGAAACCATCTATTGCAATATATCGTTCGTTGGAACTGATGCTTTAAAAACTGAACTGGCTGATGCCGGTGAAGGTTGTATCGTATCGCAAGTGGTGACGTTCCCTTGGAACCAAAGTGTGGAACTGGTTAAAGAATACACCGAAACGATGAAAGCTTATAAGCCTGACGCTAAAATCGGTTTTGTATCATTAGAAGGCTATGTGGTAGCAAAGCTATTCTGTATGGTGGCTGAAAAAACCGATGGCAAGCTGACACGTGAAGCTTTCCTTAAAACTGTAGGGCAAATAGGGACGTTTGATCTCGGCGGAGTCGTATTGCAGTTTGGTCCTGATGATCATCAGGGTATGGATAAGGTCTTCTTGACAATTATTAAAGATGGTAAAATTATACCGTTAGAGGGATAAACACTAAAGGTATAAAGGAATAAATAGAAGCTTAACGAGGTATAACGATGAAGATATTATCAAAAATAAGCTTGAGATGGCGACTTTTAGGTGGCTTTTTGT
>CBDUWP010000046.1:0-11063 GCA_965370955.1 uncultured bacterium
GGATAACCAAAACCGTACCTAGCCCCTCTATACTGTTGAGTGACATATTGGGCCATTTCAGTTGGCTCATCTTTAGATATCGCTAGCTGCTGCCTCATTTGCCTGTGCCAATATTCAGCTAAAGCATCAACAAACTCGACCCCGAACCCATGCGTTATCATATAATCATGATAATTGTCACTTGCAAAAAGCTCCGCCGCTTTGACTGCCATTTGGTCCCCTATCGAAGCAACAAAAAAACCTACAACATCTTTGCCCTGCTCTTTCGATTTAAAATAATCAGAAATACATAGATACGGAGCAATTTTCTGTCGCGGAAATTCAAACAACAAATCCTTTTTGCCATCTGTCACGCAAAGCTTATCACCATCACTATAACAATCAAAATAACCATAGGCCACCTTCGGTCTTAATAAATTTTGGTCAACCGTTTCTATTTTCAACTTTTCAAAAATTGGTATCACTGTCTCTTCGATCAGTTTATCATATTCTATCTTCGGCATTTTCTTTCTACGATAACCCCATCGACCTCGAAACAAAGCTGTGTGATTCATATACGGAAAAATTTCCTCCGGCGAAATATCTGTTTCATATTTGACGCCGTCAAAAGGCTTTTCAGGTACAGTGACATCTAAATCTAGATCAGATGTCATTTGTGGATTTATCTGCTTCTCGCCTCGCTTGGCATCTTCTGCATAAACAGTGGAACAGAGCCGCCCTTCTTCAAATTGCCTAACAGCCGCAAGGCCGGCAAAAGCATCACGACAATAAACAACAGGCTCATCATATTGCGGCACACAATCTTTAGCCACAAACTTCTCAGTCAAAGCCGCTCCGCCAAGCAATATCGCAACGCTAAGACCGGCATCTTTATACTGATGCATACTTTGCTGCATAACCATCGCTGATTTCACCAAAAGACCGCTAAGGCCAATTATATCAACGTTATAAAGCTTGGCCTTTTCGATAATCATTTCAGCTGAAATTTTGGTACCAATATTGTAAACCTTATAACCATTATTTGACAAAATTATATCGACTAGATTTTTTCCAATGTCATGCACGTCACCCTGCACGGTAGCGAGCAAAATCTTAACGCTATCTTGGCTCTGAAGCTTGTCCATATATGGCTCAAGTACATCGACACTTTTTTTCATTACCTCTGCTGACTGCAAAACAAAAGGCAATAAAATCTCGCCCTCGCCAAACAATTTACCAACATATTTCATTGCCGGAACAAGAATCTGATTAACCACATCGAGCGGGCTATAACGATCGAGCAAAATATGAATCAAGTCATCTAGCCCGGCTTTATCTCCATCGATTAGCTTTTTCTGGAGCTGCAATTCACAACTTTTAGAATCAGCTTCATCCTTTGAATCCTCAGCATTGCTATGGTCGCTGAAATGGCCAATAAACACATTAAGCGGCGAATCCTCCGTGTCACCCTGTCGATTGTAAATCAAATCTAGGGATATTTCCCTGTCATCTTCGGCGATTTTAGATAGAGGCAATATCTTCGCAACATCTATTATCGCCGCATCAAGACCAGCTTCTATCGCTTCATGCAGAAACACCGAAGTCAATATGCGTCTCGAAGCCATCGTCAAACCAAACGAAATATTGCTAACACCGAGAACTGTAAATACGCCCGGCATCTGCTCTTTAATCTTTTTTATGGCATCGAGAGTCTGTACAGCGGCATCTTTTAGGCTTTCATCGCCAGAGCCTATAGTAAAAGTCAAAGGATCGAACAGCAAATCACTTGGCCTAAGGGAAAATTCACCTGTCGCAATATCAAAAATTTCCTTTGCAACGATCGCCTTGTCATCAGTCGTCATTGCCATACCATTTTCACCAATGGTCAAGGCTACGACAGCTGCTCCATATTTTTTTACCATCGCCAAAATCTTGCGAAGAGTCACTCCGCCATCTTCAAGATTAACAGAATTGACGATACATCTGCCCGGATAAATCTTTAAACATTCCTCTATACATTCAGGGCTGGTCGAATCAATCATCAACGGCTGCTGTAAGGCTGTAGCTGCCATCGATACCAACTTGGTCATGTCTTCAATTTCGTTACGGCCGGCATAGGCACTGCTCAAATCTATGACATGTGCTCCGGTTTGGCACTGCTGTTGAGCGATTTTTATACAACCGTCAAAATCATCAGCTAATAATAATTCTCTGAATTTTTTTGAACCGGTAGAATTAGCCCGCTCGCCAATCAAAAGCGGAGCGATTTCCTGCTCCAAAAGCACTGATTTATACAAGCTGGCTAGTGATGGTTTCATATCTCAATATTCCTTTTAGCCGGTGTGATTTCACCAACCGCATCAGCTAAAGCCTTTATATGATCAGCCGATGTCCCGCAGCAACCGCCAACAATACTGACACCATACAAAGTGATAAATTGTTTCATTAACTCGGCAAAATCTTCTTTAGCCAATGGATAAATCATTTCACCATCGACCACTTCAGGCAAGCCTTGATTGGGAACGCAGGAAATCTTAGCGGGGAAATTTTGACAAAGATAGCGAATATGCGATTCCATTGCCTTGGGCCCTGTCGCACAATTTAATCCTAGCGAGAAAACACCAAAAGGCTCAACAACCGCAGCCACAGCCGAAATGTCACTACCAACCAACATGGTCCCTTGACTTTCCATTGTCACAAATACCATGATCGGGACATTGATTTGCTTTTCTTTCATTGCTTCGCCAGAGGCCACCAGTGACGTTTTAACCTGTAAAAGGTCTTGGCAAGTTTCCAGCAAAATAGCATCGACTCCAGCCTCAATCAATACGCCAACTTGCTGTCTAACAGAATCAGCTAATTTATCGACTGTAATATGGCCAAGTGACGGCAGCTTTGTGGTCGGCCCAACAGAGGCTGCAATATATATATCACGGTCGCCAATGGCCATTTTAGCATTTTCAACAGCGGCTAAATTCAATTTTTCTACTTCTTTTTCCAGACCGTATTCGGCTAAAACAATACTCGATGCGCCAAAGGTATTTGTCTCGATCATTTTTGAGCCAGCATCGATAAAATCGCTATGCAATCTAACGATCGCCTCAGGACATGAAATATTTAGATATTCATTGCAGCCCTCGTAGTCGGCCCAAGCTGACTTTGGCAAATCCATCGACTGAATGGTTGTTCCGCAAGCCCCGTCTAAGATCAATATCCCCTCGAAATTTTCAAGTTTAGTCTTCAAGATTTCAATCCTTTAAGCCTGAACAATCAAACCAACCAGCCAATATCAACTGTTCAGATATTTGTCGATATTAACAGCGGCATCTTTGCCATCGCCCATTGCCAAAATAACTGTAGCCGCTCCGCGAACAATGTCACCACCTGCAAAAACACCGTCAATGCTCGTCATCAATTCATCGTCAACTTCGATATAGCCCCACTTATTCAAGGCCAACTCTGGCGTCGCTTTCGTCAGTAACGGATTGGCATTGATACCTATCGCAACAATGACGAGGTCACAATCTATGACAAATTCAGATCCATCGATCGGTACAGGCCTTTGCCTTCCGGAATCGTCCGGCTCGCCAAGAGCCATCTTTATACATTTAAGCCCACTGACCCATCCATTTTTATCGCCTAAAATTTCAGTGGGAGCAGTCAACATTTCAAATACGATCCCCTCTTCTTCGGCGTGCACAATCTCTTCATCCCTAGCCGGCATCTGCTCTTTGCCACGTCGATAAACGATTGCGCTGAGTTCTGCGCCGAGTCTTTTACTAGTCCTGACAGCATCCATAGCAGTATTTCCACCGCCAATTACACAAACCCTATTGCCTCGCAAAATCGGCGTATCAGAGTCTTCGTCATAAGCCGCCATCAAATTCGATCGCGTCAGATATTCGTTGGCTGAATAAACACCTTTAAGATTTTCGCCCGGAACATTCATAAACATCGGCAAACCAGCCCCGATAGCAATAAATATCGCTTCAAAACCTTCCTCTTTTAATTGCTCAATAGTTACGGTTCTGCCAACGATAACATTTGTTTCAATTTTAACACCGAGAGCCTTTAGGCTTTCAATCTCATCTTCAACAACGCTGTTGGGCAATCTAAATTCCGGTATGCCATATACAAGAACGCCGCCAACCTTATGAAAAGCCTCAAAAAGCGTTACATCATATCCCATATTTGCCAGTTGCCCGGCGCAAGTCACGCTAGCTGGGCCGCCGCCAACACAAGCCACTTTTTTGCCTTTTTTTGCTACTGATAAAGTTGGCCTCGCTTGCCGATGAGCAATCTCGTAATCAGCGACAAATCTCTCTAGCCAACCGATTGCAACTGCCTGATCAGTTTTGTCACGCACACATTTACATTGACACTGTGTTTCTTGCGGACAAACTCTACCGGTAACAGCAGGCAAGCTATTATCTTTACGAAGTACTTTTGCCGCTGCTAAAAAGTCACCCTCAGCAGTAAGCTTAATAAAACCCGGAATGTCAATCGCAACCGGGCAACCTGCTATACATTTGGCATTTTTACATTGCAAACATCTTTGCGCCTCCAAAATTGCGGCTTGCTTTGTTAGGCCAAGATTCACCTCTTTGAAATCTTTATTTCTTTGCTGCCCAGCTCGCTGCGGCATTGTTTGAGGAGCTATCGCCACTCTTTGTTTCGCTGTTAGTTTGTCTGCACCGGTGCTCATAATAAAATCTCTGCCAAATTTCAACCGTCAAATGTTATAATTTTTCTACGCTATCAGTATATTGCTGCAATCTGCATTTATGCTTTTTTACCGCTTTTGTTTCGTGAGTATTATACGTAGTCAGCCGAGCCATCAGCTCATCAAAATCGACCAAATGCCCGTCAAATTCAGGGCCATCGACACAAGCAAACTTCGTTTTTCCGCCAACTGTCACTCTGCAGCCACCGCACATTCCAGTGCCATCAACCATTACGGGATTAAGGCTGACAATTGCCGGCACATTAAATGTCTTCGTCATGTCAGAAACAGCCTTCATCATAATAACCGGCCCCGCACAATAGACTGCACCAATTTTTTGGCTGTCATCTTCGATGATTTTTTTTAGGGCATCGGTCACAAATCCCTTTTGGCCTTTTGAGCCATCATTGGTCGTGATTAACAATTGATCGCTAACCGAATCGAGCAATTCTTCGAGGATAAGCAACTCTTTGCTTCTCGATCCAATAATGCTGATGATTTTATTGCCAGCTTCTTTCAGCGCTACCGCCTGAGGATAGACAACTGCTGTACCTAAACCGCCGCCGACAACAACAACCGTACCATAATTTTCAACATGGCTGGGATGGCCCATTGGCCCGGCGACATCTTGAAATCCTTGACCCGGTTCAATCTTTGTCATTTCTGAAGTAGTTTTGCCAACGGTCTGGACAATCAAGCTGATAGTCCCTGCTTCTTTGTCAACATCGGCAATGGTAAGCGGTATTCGCTCAGAATGGTCGAATGGCCGGATCATTGCAAATTGGCCCGGCAACCGGCTTGCGGCAATTCTCGGGGCTTCGATCTCATATCTAGTGACATCAGGGCCTAAACTTTGTTTGTCTGTTAATTTATACATAAAAGCACGCCAAAATTAGAAAAAGTAAAACCTATTTCAATAAAACAGTCATACGTGACCTAATGGGAACAGAGAATTGTAAATGAAACTAGCCCCTCAATCAAGGCTTATTTGGCCCGGAAAGGCAACAATGGGTATTTTAAGATAACTGCGAAAAGATTAGTAATTCAACCTAATCAAACAGCGGCTGATTCAACAAAGCCATCTTCTTCTAGCTTTTTCGATACTTTGTGATGCACCGGCAATTTTATAGTGAAGGTCGTCCCCTTGCCCTGCTCGCTATCGACGAACAATTGACCGCCATGTTTGGTAACAATGATATCATACGATACGCTAAGGCCAAGCCCCGTGCCTTTGCCAACAGGTTTCGTTGTGAAAAATGGATTGAACACCTTTGACGCAACTTCAGCAGGCATGCCGATCCCATCATCGGCAATCGTACAAACGACAAAATCATCTTCTGCGAAAGTTGATATCAATATATTTCCACTGCCCTTTTCGTCAGGGCCATTGATCGCCTGAGACGCATTTACGATAATATTCAAAAAGACCTGATTAAGCCTGCTAGAATCACATTCTATCAATGGAATTTTTGCGAGATTAGTTGTCACTTCACAGCAATATTTCGTAGCATTTTTAGCCACTATCAAGGTGGCCTTAATTCCGTCATTTAAATCATATTCGGCATACTCTTCAGACTGATCTATTCTCGAGAAATCCCTGAGATTTTGTACGATTTTTGTCACTCTCTCCAAGCCCTCTCTGGAATCATCAAAAAGCTCTTGTATATCCTCAAGCACAAAATCTATTTGCAAATCGTTTTTGATCTGACTTATCTCATCAAGCTTTTCCAATAAATTTTTGCTTGATGTAATGCTAATCAACTCCAGCAACTGATTGTACGTTTGTAGAAAACTTTTGATTTTAGTGACATAATTTTCCAAAGTCTGAAAATTGCTAGCCACAAAACCTACCGGCGTATTCATTTCGTGCGCTACTCCAGCTGCAAGCTCACCAATCGACGCCATTTTTTCACTCTGCACCATTTGCGACTGCATGTCTTTCATTTC
Organism: uncultured bacterium; assembly: GCA_965370955.1. Lineage (GTDB taxonomy): Bacteria > Planctomycetota > Phycisphaerae > Sedimentisphaerales > Anaerobacaceae > CBDUWP01. The sequence goes on from CBDUWP010000046.1 coordinate 6,650, forward strand.
GTCATGTACTTTTTTCATATCCGTATAGGCTTGTGCCATTGCTTTTTCAGCTTCTTTAACACGTTCGATATCCATAAAACTTACAACGAGCAGCTTTTTATCATCGCGAATAATCGGCTTTAATGTTTCAATCACAGTAATTGATACTCCGTCAGATCTCAATAATTGCTTTTCTGTCGAGCCAAATTCATTATTATTAAAATCTACTGGACATTGCCCTGGATGAGATTCATCGGATGAACAAAAATAACCATAGCAGGGCTTTCCGACAAGCTCGTCTTTTTCGTAACCCAAAAGATTTAACGCCCACAGATTACAATCAATGATAGTATGCAGTTTGGTATCTACAATCACAACACCGGTTCCAATCGAATCCATCATAACTTGCAGATATCTTTCATGTTTTTTCATTTGATTGGACGCATCGATACGGGCGAGTATCATCGAAGCCATATTAACATATACAGACACCAAATCAGCCAACTCCAGTGGAGTCTCTTTGGGCATCTGCACTATAGCAACGGCAGACAACTGATCATGGACAACAAAAGATAACCTGTAATACTCCGTTTGTTCAACCGCCGTACAGAACACCGATGAGTTTACAAAAACATCAAACCTGTGCTCCCCGTTATACTTCCACAGATCCACTTGTGAACAGGTAAGCTGTTCGACCTCATCATCGCTAAGGATAATTGCCTTTTCGTTAGAATGTATTATCTGTTGATTAGCAAAGGCTACAGCTCTAAGCTTCAATTCTTTTGTTTCGTTGATGTACGACGCAAAGGCAACCGATTCAGCCTTACATATATCAACAATGTTTTTGCAGATTATATCGTAGACCTGATCATCTGTGGCAGCTTCGACAGCCATCACAGTATCATAAATCACTCGAAACGCCACGTTGCGTTTTTCGAGCACCCCACCAGCTTTATTTTCCAGATCAGTCAACTTAGTTCCTCCCAGACAAGCTGCCATCTTAAATCATATAATAGCTACTATTTAATTTTTTTGATTCTCAATGCCCAAAACCATCCTAAAGCTGCAATAACAGCAACGCCGACCACATATCCAGCAGGAGCACCAAAAAGTTTCGGCAGCACTATTTTTTGTATAAAATATCCATCTTTCAACAATGGATCAAGCTTATAAACGACCAACGCCATTCCGGGAATGAACGATACAAACACAACCAAAAAGGTTAGATTCCCCTCACCTATCTGCCTCAAGGTGCCAAGAATACATCCGCCATTTAAGGCGATACCTGCTCCGAACAACATGCCAGCAGCCAGATTATAAAATCCATATCCTCTAATATGTCCAATAGGTTTTAAGCCAAGCTTAATTGCTCCAAAGATCGATCCATCGGCAAGTATTATTGAGCTTAGCCAAAAGCCCAAACATGTAATGACAAAAATCACAACAAACATACGGCAGATTCTTTTGCCTTTTCCGATAAAGATTTCGCCCAAACCGTGAGCAAAACAAAGCCCAGCTCTTTGAACCAAATATCCAAATCCGATACCAAACAAAAAAGCCACTATAAGCATTTGAATTGTCATGATTTACTCCCATAAATTACTTTGTAAACTATGAATGAGCCGATGAAGATGCCTGAGATTGACAGAAATGAAGAAACAGACAACATTGGCAATCCAATAACGAAAGCTGTTGTGCAAGTTCCCGGCGCCAGCGTGACACCAGCTCCAATCAAGATACCGCCTAGTATCGCTCTCGGCAGCATTGAAACTTTAGGCATTCGCAAGATAAATTCTCCGCTTGATTTAGCCCCGATAAAAGCTCCGGCAATAACGCCCATATTGACCAGAAAAGCGAACAGAAATTTGTCGCCCGGCCCAAGTTTTCCGATCATAGGCAAAAAGCTGCTGCCTCCGATCCAGAACTTGCCAATCAATAGATACATAACAACATTCAGCAAGGCGAAACATGCCACAAAAACTTCATTTTTTCTCAATAATTTCACAGTCATAAATACACCTTTCTTTTATGCTCAAATACTGCTATGCCTTCTCAACTTTAATCATCCATTTATTTCCCTGTTTTTCAACGATGATAGTGACATCATCATATTCTTCCAACTCTTCAGGGATGGACTTAACAGCCAGCGGATCATCAACATAAAAAACCTTCTCTTGACCTGCTGTCATTTCGTCCACTTCTCTAATCACTTCGACCACAGGATACGGACAAAACCTTCCGGTTAACTCAACGCATTTTTCTGACATGCTGACATCCTTTGCTTTTATATTTAAGCAATCTTATTTGATATAACATTCCGTTAAATCGAGCGGTGTTGCTTTACATTTATTTTGCCAATCGTCCACATTCTTTTTCTTATTTACGATTAGTTTTTTTAGAAAATCAAAATTGATTTCTTCTGGTTCATGATTTTCTATGATTTTTTCAATGACGTTGAATAAGCTTTCCCGTTCACCATGCAAATTGTAATAGTCGACAGCTTCCCTGATAACCTCCTTAAGATGCTCGCCTGATTTCCATGGTTTTGCTATAAATTTAAAGATTTGCCCTTCGTTGATAGCCTTCAAGATAACCTCGCTTTGAAGTTTTCCCGACATAACTATCCTTATCACGGACGGATAATCTTTTTTAAGCCTGTTTATCAGTTGCAGACCATCAATATTTCTCATCATTATATCGGTCACGACAACCTGTATTTCGGTGTTTTTAAGCAGGGCATATGCTTCTTCAGCACTTTCAGCCAGCAATAGATTATAAGGCTCGTCGCCGAGCGTGCGTTCTAGGGCTTTAAGCAGCAATGGCTCATCGTCAACAAATAAAACAGTCCTGATTTCCAAAATAGATCTCCCATTAGCAAAATAACGTTGATATCTGCTATTCGGCTAAAACCACCATCAAAATAACCTCCAATATTCTAGGAAAACTTTAAGCCTAAAACAGAGGCGGCATTTGCGAAGAGTTGCCGATAATGTTTGCATCCGAACCGTTGTTGATCACAGCCTTAAAGATATCGAACACTGTTACAATCCCCACTACACTGCCATCTGTCCCCACCACAGGCAAACATCTACTGCCCGATTGGCACATATTCTGCATCGCCGCAACGACAGTAATATCAGGCCCGATCGTATTTATAGTCCTGCTCATCACCCATTTTAGTTTGATTTGTAAAGTAGCATCATCAGCCGGCGTTCGCCATTTGCTAAACATCGGCTTAAGATAAATACTTATCGCCGTAAGCAGATCCGTTCTCGATAAGATCCCCTCCAGCTTGCCGCCAGCTCCAATCATCAAATAGCCGCAATTCGACTGCTGCATCGTAGCCGTCGCTCTTTCCACAGTATCGTCGCCACTTAGCCAAGCTACATCTGGATGCATAATGTCCTGAATTTTGAGATCCAAAACCGTTTGATTTGACTGTTTTTGCAAATTAGAAGCAGATTGCGCCATCTTCTTAATAGATTCAGATATCTGGCCAGTCTCAGTTTCTGCGGCAACAGTAGTATCGCCATCTACACCTTCTTGCTTAGCTTTAGCTTCAACCGGTTTTGCGCTGTCTGAATCCTGATCATCCTTTGATTCTGGAACAATTTCAGCATCAGGACTTTCAGCTTTATCGACATTTTCCTGTTTTTGGTCGGTTTTAGGTTGTTCTGTTTGTGGTTTGGGCTCAACTGCGGTTGACTCGCTATCAGATGCCTCTTCAGTTTTTTCTGCTTCAACTTCGACAGCAACAGCTTCGGTCACTTCTGCCGATTCACTCACAGCCCCATCTTCTGCGTCACTTTCTGCACCGGACGCTTTTTCATTGATTGTTGTATCCTGCTGACTTGATTCATCAGTTTGAGGTTCTTCCGTTGCCGAACCTTTGACATCAGTTTCCGTTTTTGCTGGATCTGATGGTTGTGTCTGTGCTGCATTTTCTCCTGTATTGACTTCGGCATTTGCATTTTCTGCCGCCGCCTCTTCTGCCTCAGCTTCCAACGTAGCTTGAGGGAATATTACACCACACTTAAACACACCATGAGGCTCAATTGTCATTTCATAGAGGCTGAAAATAATCTCTTGGTTCTTTTCCAAGCCAATACTTTTTTCCGGATTAACCCAGGGCTTCCCGATAAAGACATCGGTTTGCACAAAATGGCCATGTCCCTCAAGTCCTTCTCTGAAGATTCTATCCCACGAACCGACCAGCAGATTACCGCACTCTCCCACAGCATCGCTCATGTCTTTGGCATCAGCTTCTGAGCCGCGTTTTCTGTTTTGTATAATACGTTGCTCCGGCAGCATAACAATCGTACCGCCAAGAGTAAAAAGCCCTTCCTGATCGAAAATAAGCATAAAATCGCCGGCAACAACCCCTTCGGCCTTGACAGTATTAACAGCGACCAGCTTTTTAAAATACTTTTTGAGC
>CBDUWP010000047.1:0-10630 GCA_965370955.1 uncultured bacterium
ATTAGCGTCTGGTGCGTATTGAGGGGTCTCTGTAATCCATTTTTGGTTTGATACGCAATGCTGCCTTGACTGTTTTGTTCTTAGTGCGGGCTATCTCGATGATGTTGGCCAACTCTGATTCTGATTCGATATTGAAATAGCCAATCCCTGCGTCAATGGCTTCTGAAATCTCCTTGTCAGTCTTGCCAACGCTGGCGTAAACTATCTTCGATGGATCGGCGCCAATAGAAAGGGCGCGAAACAATTCGCCGCCGCTGACTATGTCAAAACCGCTGCCGGCTTGGGACATGATCTTTAATATGTTGATGTTGCTGCAGGCCTTGATGGAAAAGCAAATCGTGGTGTCAAGGGCCTTATAGGCTTTCTGGATCTTCTGCAAATGATCGAGAAATGTGGCTTTACTATAGATATAGGCAGGGGTAGATATCTGCGAAGCAATATCCTTCACAGGTACGTCCTCAACGAGCAATTGGCCAGCATGATAATTAAAATGATCCATTTTCTGATCCTAAATGATGATGATTAAATTTTTGCAACTACAGGCAGTATAATGTGTTGGATACAAATGTCAATGGTTTGGTTATACCGGTTTTTATGCCGAAAAAAAGATCAATCAGTAAATGCTTTATAATCGCTATGATCGGTATCATCATGATTATCAAAAAAAAAATGTGGATGAATTTAGTCAAAATTGTCCCGAATTCGTCAACTGCTTATTTATTCATGCCGATAGAAGACAAAGCTATTTTGGTTGGGATAGAGGGGGTAATTTGTAAACGAATGTGATGGATATGAAGAAAAAAAAGGTGATGAAAATAATGATACTGGCGATTGTGCTTGCCATGTCTGTTGTGGCTGTCGGCAGTGAAATGAACTTTTTTGATATGACACTCATTGAACTAATGAATGTGAGAATTGATGCAGATGCCAATCTTGGCAAGGGACAAAGTGTTGATTCAACAGTTGATTATCGGGTCTTGACGCCGGCGGTAGTCACTTCATTGGACTCTAAATTCTAACCCAAGTGAGATTTTATCGGAGTTGTGACTATTGGCGTATGTCTGCTGGTCAAAAGGGCGATAAAACAAAAATAATGAAAAGCCGATTACTAAATATATTATTGATTGTATTTTTATTTGCTCTCACAGCAAATGCTGCAGCTGCAACCGGCGCCACAAGGGAATATCAAGTCAAAGCAGCTTTTCTATATAATTTTATCAAGTTTTTGGATTGGCCCCAAAATAAGGAAGTGGCTGATGCTGGACAAATAAAAATCGTTGTTATAGGAAAAAATCCGTTCGGAAACGCTTTTGTGCCAATCCTCAAAAAAACAGTCAGAAATAAAAAACTGAAAATCGTCTATTTTGATTGTATTACGAAATTAAATGAGCAGGACAAAGCAAGCCTTAAAAAAAGCCATATGCTGTTCATCTGTAAATCAGAAAAAGATCGTCTCAAATCCATTCTAGAAATTACACAACAATCCAGCGTCTTAACAGTTAGCGAAATATCAGGATTTTTGGAAGCGAAGGGAATGATAAGATTTCTCATGGAAAAAGAAAAAGTGAGGTTTGAAATTAATGCCGCTGTCGCTCAAAAATCTAACCTAGAAATCAGAGCTCAATTACTTAGGTTAGCAAAAAGAGTTATTAAATAAAAAAATAAACGAAAAACGAAAAAGGCATAGACGTTGAAAAAAATGCGAAACATGACAATCAGACAAAAGCTTACGGCGATTATGATGCTGCTGGGCAGTGTTATCGTTCTGTTTGTGGTCTTCGCTGGTGTAGTCACGGGACAAATGAGCTCCAGAAAAAAACTGATAGAAAGCCTAAACGGATATGCTGATATCGTGGCGGAAAACTCAAAGGCGGCAATAGCATTCGAAGACAAAGGCGATGCTGAAAAAATGCTGTCAGCACTAAAAGCTACCGAAACGATTATGTCGGCTTGTATCTATAACGCAGATGGAAATGTCTTCGCAATTTATCAAAGACAGGATGTCAGTCAGAAGGTTGTGCCAGATAGCCCGACCGACCAAAAAGAATCCATTCAAGATGGAAAAATGTTTGTGTTCAAAAAAATCCATGACGGTGAATTTATCGGGACGATTTGTCTAGTGGACGATATGGGGCAATTGAGAGAAGCGCTAATCTGGAACTATACATCAGGTTTGATTGTGCTGGTCTTTGCAATGATAATTACCTATTTTCTGTCGAAGGGTTTGCAAAAAGTTATCTCAAAACCAATATTCAATTTTGCAGAAACTGTTAAAAAAATAGCAGAAGAAAAAGACTATTCGGCAAGAGCAATAAAAGAAAGCGATGACGAAATAGGGCAGTTGATCGATTCGTTCAACGAAATGCTTGCACAAATACAAAATCGAGATAAAGCCCTGACCAACGCGAAAGAACAGCTCGAAGAAAGAGTAGAAAAACGTACCGCCGAACTAAGTGTCGCCAACGAACATCTAAAAGAAGAAGCGATTGAACGTGAAAAAGCTGAGGTGACTCTGAAAGAAAATGAAGAAAAATTCAGAATGCTCTTCGATACAGCAAATGATGCAATCATGATTTTACAAGATGGAAAGTTTATCGATTGTAATGATAAAACCTTGAAAATGTTTGGGTTGGATAAAGAAGTTTTTATCACCAAAACACCTATAGATGTGTCGCCTGAAATCCAGCAAGACGGTGAAAAATCTGCAGATAAAGGAAAAAGGTTAATTGGATTGGCCCTAAGTGGTAAGCCGCAATCTTTCGAATGGATCCATTGCAGAGCAACGGGAGAAATCTTCGAAGCTGATGTTGCGCTGGTTAGATTCGAATTGAAAGGAAAAACTTGTTTGCAGGCGGTTGTTAGGGATATCACAGAACGTAAAGAGGCGGAAAGAGCAATCATAGCAGCTAAAGAACAAGCGGAAAACTCAAGAAATGAACTCGAAATGGTCAACGGACAACTGGCTGTTACATATAAAAAACTCGTCGAAGCCTCGCGACAAGCCGGAATGGCGGAAGTGGCGACAGATGTTCTGCATAATGTCGGAAATGTATTAAACAGTATAAATGTATCAGTGACATTGATCGATGAAACGATACAAAATTCAGATATTGCTAATCTTGGAAAACTTGCTGAATTGGTCGAGGCTAACGAAAAAGATGCGGCAGAATTTTTCACAAATGACCCAGCGGGAAAACATGTTTTGCCGTATCTGGTGGAAGTTAGCAAACATCTAACAAAAGAACGAACCGAAATCATAGATAAGCTGAAGTCACTGACTAACAATGTAGAACATATCAAAGAAATTGTGAAAATGCAGCAGACCTATGCAAAGGCTTCGGGTGTCGAAATCTTGATCACAATCGATGAAATCATGGATGATGCTATACAAATCAATGAAGCTGGCTTAAAGCGACACGGAATAACACTCAAAAAAGAATTGGACGATATCGGAATAGTATCGGTTGATAAACAAAAAATATTGCAAATACTCGTCAATCTGATCAATAACGCTAAATATGCTCTCACTAATAGCAAAAAAGATGATAAATTGCTGACCATCAAAAGTTCGACAAACGAAAAAATGATAAAAGTTGAGATTATAGATAACGGTATTGGTATTGCAGATGATAATCTGAAAAAAATATTCAGACACGGCTTTACAACGAAAACAAACGGTCACGGATTCGGCTTACATAGCGGAGCATTGGCCGCAAAAGAAATGGGTGGTTCGTTAGCGGTGCATAGTGATGGATTGGGACTCGGAGCTAAACTTGTACTTGAGGTGCCTCTAAAAAGGCAAGGAGCGGTTATACAATGATAACAACGGAAAAAAGGAATAAAAGAATACTTGTTATTGATGACAACGAAGCAATACACAAAGATTTTAAATCTGTCTTGTGTAATAGCAAAAAGGTCAATGATACGCTAAGCGAAGCAAAGGCGGCTATTTTTGGTGAAGAAGAAAATACCGAAGCAGCAAAAATGGTGGACCTGTCTTTTGAAATAGATTCGGCTTTCCAAGGAAAAGCTGGAATGGAAATGGTGCTAAAAGCGGAAAAGGAAAATAGACCCTATGTTATGGCGTTTGTCGATGTAAGAATGCCGCCGGGATGGGATGGTATCGAAACTATCAAAAGAATATGGGAAAAAGTTCCTACGCTGCAAGTGGTCGTATGTACGGCTTATTCCGATTATTCATGGAGCGAAATGATCGACCAATTAGGGCAAACAGATAGATTGCTCATCCTCAAAAAGCCGTTCGACAATATAGAGGTAAGGCAAATAGTCTGCTCACTAACAGAAAAATGGCATCTGCTAAATGATCTGGAATCCGTCGTACAAAAAAGAACACAGGAAATCGCAGAAACTCGAGATATCGCTGTCTTTGCAATCGCTAATCTCGCAGAATCTAGAGATCCTGAAACAGGAGACCATCTCGAAAGAATCAGAAGCTATTGCTCAATATTAGCGAAATATCTTAGCAAAGAAGGGCCATACACAAACCAAATCGATGAGACATTTATCGATGAAATTTATCGGTCAAGCCCATTACACGATATAGGAAAAGTCGGAATACCAGACAAAATCTTACTAAAACCGGGAAGTTTAGAGTTCTCCGAATTCGAAATTATGAAAGAACATGCGGCACTGGGAGCTGATGCTCTCGAAAAAGCAATTCAAGGAATTAGCTCAGGAGGATTCCTCGCAATGGCTGTCGATATTGCAAGGCATCACCATGAAAAATTCAACGGAAAAGGATATCCTGACAAGTTAAAAGGAACCGATATCCCGCTGGCTGCAAGAATAACCACGCTGGCAGATGTCTACGATGCACTGACTTCAGTAAGAGTCTATAAACCGGCTTTTAGGCCTGAAGTGGCGAAAATTATGATACTAGAGGAAAAAGGCGAACATTTTGATCCAATACTTGTCGATGCCTTCATGACAAATATCGAGGAATTCCATAAAGTACACAACCTATTGCATGGAAAAGACTTAGACCTTGTCGAAACAAATTCTAATGTTATCGCAAAATAAATAGCAACAAAAATAACCAACAAAAGCAAAGTCCGGGCGAAATATAGCTGGCTTGCAAGTTTAGTAAAAAAATATCACCAAAACTACCTGTCTACCCTAAGTTACCTAAATGCGGGTTTTTTGTTGACATAAACCGTAATTTTCTGTAGTCTAATACAATTGAAGCCGACTATTTTATATAGATGAATGGTTTATGGCTGATGGACGCCAAATGAACCTGAAAAATTCAGCTAACGCCGATCGACGGCGAATCGTCGCGTTTAGAAGATGGAGAGACTGATATGTTCAGCAGAAAAATTGCCACAATTATAATATTACTAGCGATGATGGCGGCTAATCTTGGGTTCGCCGCAGAAAACACAATCGAAAGCAATTGGGGAAATTTCCTGCATTATCTCAAAATCGGGCAGTTAGACCTAGCCAAAGGGTATGCAGAAACAATATTACAAAACAATCCAGAAGCTGTGGTTATGCTGGATCTCGCGCAAGAAAATCCGAGAGGATTGTTCATACTGAAAAGCGTTAATCAAAAAACAGCTGATAACGAACTAAAAAATCTGACCCAACAAATATTAGATATTATCGAACAGGGAAGATACGCCGAAAGAACTAGCCCGGCAATTATCGCTGCGGAAATAAGAAGGCTCAGCACCACAGAACGTGGACGAATCGCTGCTGTCAAAAGGCTGAAAAATGCAGGAGAATATGCGATTGCCTATATGGTCGATGCTATGGCTGACCAGACAAGGCAAAGCGAACTGCCGTTTATAATATGGGCGATGCCGCAAATCGGTAAAGATGCTGTCAGGCCGCTGATCGTGGCGCTGAAAACAGACGATGTGGCTGTGAAATTGGAAATCATAAAGGCGATGGGGGAAATTGGATATCCACAATCGCTGGCGGCTCTGAAATATATCGTCGAAAATGAACCATCAAAAGAATTGAAAAAAGCGGCTGTAAATGCAATCGAAAAAATTGATCCGAAAGCTTTGGCCGCGCCAGCTGCACAACTGTTTTATCTGCTGGCAGAAAATTATTACTATCGGGCTGATTCTCTAAAGCCGCTCGAAGAAACGGAAAATGCGAATATATGGTTCTGGAATAGTGACCTAAGGCGACTGTATATGGAAAAGGTCAGCAGGAAATATTTCTACGAAATGATGGCAATGAGAAATTGCGAGTGGGCGTTGAAAGCGGATGTCAATTTTGGAAGAGCTATCGGATTGTGGGTCACGGCATTTTTCAAGGCTGAATTGACCGGCGTCGAAATGCCGAAATATTTTGGAAACAGACATCCATCAGCAGCTGTGTATGCTACGATAGCAGGGCCGGAATATTTGCACCAAGCATTGGCGAGAGCACTAAAAGATTCTCAAGCTAAAATTGCATTGGGAATTGTTGAGGCACTGGCGTCAACTGTCGGTGAAAATTTCCTGATGTATCGGCTTGGCCCATCGCAACCTTTAATACAGGCATTACGATATGAGGATCGGGCTGTGAGATACAGTGCGGCTATCGCAGTAGCAACTGCTGGGCCTACGCAGGAATTCTCGGAAAGCAAAATCGTGATCGAAAATTTGATAGAAGCTATAACGCTGAATAGTGAAAAAATTGAAAGCGATTTCGATAGCCAAATGATCGACAACTATGCAATCAGAGCTATCACCAGTATGCTGGAACTGGCTAAAACCAGAAATAGAGTGCTCGACCTGTCCTCAGCGCAACAGGCTTTAATCGAAGCGACAAAAGACAAAAGAGACTATGTTAAAATGATGGCTATCAAAACGCTGGCCTATCTCGAGGGACCGGCAGCACAAAGAGCTATCGCGGCGGCTGGCTTGAACGAAAAAAATGAAATGAGTATGAGAATTCTAGCGATGGAAACGTTGGTCGGATCGGCGAAGCTAAATGCTAATCTGCTGGATGAAGAAAAAATCGACCAAATCTATGCAATCGTTGCAGCAAGAGAAGCTGATACGGAACTGATGTCAGCGGCGGCTACGGCTTTTGGGGCTCTTAATCTGCCGAGCGCAAAAGTGAAAGATCTTATTCTAGATCAAGCTAACTAAAAACAAGATTGCCGGGCTTCGGAGGACAGGCAGCATCCAGCTCAGTGACCAGCTACGAAGGACAAGCCGCTCGCAGTGACAGACTTAAAATGGTTTTGCTCGCTTGACAATGACAAATGTTTTACTGTGGCTGATTCGTTTAAGCTCGAAACGGTTAGAAAAAAGTCGATAAAAAAATCAATAAAAGACAGCCGCAAAGCCCGCTAAAAAATACTCTAGACCATCTTTCATATCTAATCAACTCCGGACACTCATCCTCAAATTCAAAGTAATAATCATCTAGTATCTCGTCTGTTGGTTTTAAAAATAGCCGCGCATACAATAGGCCTAAGCCAGAAAAAATCAGCCCTAAGCCAGCAGTTAAAATTAAATAAGATCGCATAACACTTTTTTATATGAAAAAATGTACAAACGCAACACAATTATAGCCGATAACTGTATTGGGACGGAATTTTAGGGGGTTCGTTAAACCGGTACTGTTTAAATGACAGTTTGAATCCCGATGCTATTTTATAATCGTCGGTTTTTAAACTATTAACGTTTTAGTCGCAAGTCTGAATCTGATGTTTTCTACTTTTGAGGGCGATATTGTGAGGATTGGGATAATTAGTGACAGCCATGATGATGTTGATGCTGTGCGCATGGCTATTAAAGAGTTTAATAAAAGACAAATTTATTACGTACTGCATGCAGGCGATATTATTTCACCGGAAACACTTAGTGAATTTAGTCAATTGCAGGCAGCGAAGTTTATCGGCGTGTTCGGAAATGTCGATACAGACCACGAAGGACTCAGTAAAGCGGCGGCGAAATTCGGCGGACGAATGTACAATATGTATATCGGAAATATATTCGGCAGAAATGTCTTCATGGTACATCAGCCAGATATAATACCACCGCTGGCGGCAACAGGAAATTATGATCTGATAATCTATGGCCATACGCATCTGTGCGATATGCACACAGAAGGCAATACGCTTATCTTCAACCCGGGAGAATCAACGCCGAGACTGGGAAATGAACCGGCAATGTGGATCTTGGATCTGGCGGATTTCAGCTATGAATGTGTTAGTCTGAAAATGATCTGACATTTTTTTTACTGCCCACAATCGAGCAACTGTCGCAATTCTGCTAATTTTTCGATGTACTTGACAGCAAACATACCTGTCTGTATCATCAATGTATCTATAAGCTAGCGAAATGAGTATGAAATTTAACCGTTTTTGGAGCAGTGAGATATGGCTAATGCGAAAAGTTGGGAAAAAAGATTAAAGGGTTCGCCAAACGACTTAACCGTTAAATTCGTTGAGTCATTGTCCTATGATCAAAGGCTATACAAATATGACGTGATCGGATCAATCGCTCATGTGCAAATGCTGGCGGAACAAAAAATTATTACAAAAACCGAATCCAACCGAATCAAAGCAGGCCTACTGGAAATCGGTGAAGAAATGGCTAAAGGGAAATTTAAGTTCGATATAAAGCTGGAAGATATCCATATGGCAATCGAAGCGGCTCTGATCAAGCGAATCGGAGATGTCGGGAAAAAATTGCATACAGGAAGAAGCAGAAATGACCAAATCGCTGTGGATATGAAACTGTGGATGAAGGACGAAATAGAAACAATAAAAAACAAAGTGACAAGTCTGCAACAGGCTTTTGTCGAAATGGCAGAAAAATATACGGATAAAATTATGCCGGCATATACCCATATGCAAAGGGCACAACCTGTTTCAATCGCAGCTTATCTGTTGAGCTTTACTGCAGCACTCGAACGGGATTTTAAACGATTAAACAATTGTAAAAAATTGGTCGACGAATCGCCGCTGGGATCAGGAGCGATCGCTGGGTCAACAATCAATCTCGATCGAAAGCTAACGGCGGGATATCTGGAATTTGACGCAATTACTATAAATAGCATCGATTCAGTAGGGGATAGGGATTTCTGTGCCGAGTTTATTTTCGATTGCAGCCTGATCGCAACCCATCTGTCGCAACTGGCGGAAGATTGGATTATCTACGCCACAAGCGAATTTAACTTTATCTCGATCGCAGATGAATTCTGCACGTCCAGCAGTATGATGCCGCAAAAAAGAAATCCAGATCTCTTGGAACTCACAAGGGCAAAAGCGGCGGGAGTATACGGCTCGCTGATCGCAATGTTGACCATCCTGAAAGGTTTGCCGAGCGGATATAATCGCGATATGCAGGAAGATAAACTCCACGTTTTCTCGGCGAGCGATGCTGTCGAAATGACGCTGGATGTTGTCACGGCAATTGTCGACAATACCAAATTTAATACTGATATTATCGACGAAAATATCGATGAGGGATTTTTGGACGCAACGGCTTTGGCTGAATATCTGGTCATAAAAAATGTGCCGTTTCGACAGGGACACCAAATCGTGGGCGAAATCGTGGCTGACTGCGAAAAGAAAAGCACAAAACTAGCTGATGTCACCATAAAACAATATCAAAAATATTGCGCCAAAATAGAAAAAGATGTCTATCAATATCTCGGCGCAAAAAATGTGGCTAAAAAATATCAGACCAAAGGAGCAGGCGGAACCAAACAGGCTAAACAACAAATCAAATATTGGCAAAAAGCTTTTGCGAAAAGATGAACTCACCAGAAGATAAAATAACAAAATGGTTCGCAAGCCAAGCCGAATTGGCACCAGATGAATTCCCAATAGGAATCGGGGACGATATGGCGATGATGCGGATCGCAAAAGAAACAAACTTGCTCGTCACAACCGATATGCTGCTAGATGGTGTGCATTTTGACTCCACGAAAACGTCACTCGAAAAAATCGGAGCAAAAGCGGCATCAGTCAGCTTGAGCGATTGTGCGGCAATGGCGACAATTCCAATGGCTTGTGTGTGCAGTGTCGGTTTGCCGGCTGAAGCGAAAAGCCAACAGCTAAAAGAAATCCATGCTGGGGTCACAGGAGCAATAGAAAAATTTGGCTGCAAATTGATTGGCGGTGATATCACGAGCTGGAAAAATGATGCCAACGGTAAACTCGTTATCAATATAGCAATGATGAGTCGGCCGGCAGGAATTGAGCCAGTCAGAAGGTCAGGAGCAAAAGCAGGTGACATCATATGCGTGACGGGGACGCTGGGAGGTTCGCTGGCTGGTAAACATCTCGACTTTGTGCCAAGAGTCAACGAAGCTGTCGAAATCGCAACAATGGTTAAAATAAACGCCATGATGGATATCAGCGATGGACTTAGCTGCGACCTAGCGAGAATATGCGACCAGTCAAACACAGGAGCAATAGTCGATGCAGAGCTAATACCCATTTCATCTGCTGCGAAAAAAACAGACGATCCGCTAAAGGCGGCATTGAACGATGGCGAAGATTTTGAACTGCTCTTTACGCTAAGCAATGAAAATTATCAAACGCTGAAAAAAAATAAAATAAAAACAGCTATCAAAATAACCAAAATAGGAATTATTACAGATGGCGGTCTCGTGCAGCTGAAATCAAAAAAGTCAATACTTATCCAGCTAG
>CBDUWP010000048.1:0-10581 GCA_965370955.1 uncultured bacterium
CCGCCAACTTTTTCGGCCAATTTTGTATTCTTCAATTCTTCTATCATAGTTTTTCTCCAGCTTTTTTTATAATGTCCACAACCTCGCTCACAGCTTGCGTTAGGTCGTCATTAACCACTTGATTATCATAAATCTGTTTCGCCATCGCTATTTCTTTAGCCGATTCGGCGAGTCTTTTTTCTATCGTTTTTTTATCATCTCTTGCTCTATCGCCGAGTCTTTTAGCCAAAACCCCATCAGACGGCGGCAAAATAAAAATTGTCACAGCCTGTTCATATAGTTTCTTTGCCTTTTGTGCTCCTTGCACATCGATCTCTAAAATAACATTTTTGCCCTGCTGCAGCATTTGTGTCACTTTGTTTTTTGGCGAACCATACCAATTTCCAAAAACCTTTGCATATTCCAAAAACATATCATTTTCAATATTTTTTTGAAACTCCGTTTCGGTCATAAACCAATAATTTTCGCCATCGATTTCCTGCTCTGTTTGCTGCCTTGTTGTCGCCGACACATTTAGATATAGATTATCCAGTTGCTCGATCACTTTTTTACAAATCGTGCTTTTTCCGGCACCGCTTGGCCCGCTAATAATTATCAATAAACCTGTTTTGTTTTCAGCCATTTTTGCGATTTTTTCAGGTGCTATTCTATATTTTGTACTTGCTCTTTGATTCTATCGATTCTGCATTTGATATCGACCACCAATTTCATAACTTCGCTATCGGCGGTTTTGCTTGCGATAGTGTTCGCTTCTCTAAGCATTTCCTGTGTAATGAAATCCAGCTTTCGTCCGATCGGCTCTGTCGCGAGACAATTATCTTCAAACTGTTTCACGTGACTTGTCAATCTGATAATTTCTTCCGCGATATCCGATTTATCCGCAAAGATAGCCACTTCCCTTGCAATCAATTCTTCCACAACCTTATATCCGCTGTCTGCTAAAAGCTCATCCACTCTTTTATGTAATTTGTCTCGATATTCTGACGGCAGATTCGCACTGGTTTTTTGCACTTTTTCTAACGCTTCTGTGATTGCTTTGATATTACCCGTCAGGTCATCAGCCATTTCTTTACCTTCGAGCAATCTCATTTGACATAGCTTATCTAGGCCTTGCTCTGCAATTTCCAAAATTGCCTTACAAGCTTCATCGGTTTTAAGATTCGCCGGCTGTTGAATTTCCATCATCGATGGTATCGTCAACAAGCTTGCCAAATCCACTGTCACCCGCTCATTGTCCAATAGATCCTTGACCTGTTGAACACAAGCGGCAAGTGCTGTAACATTAATTTTCGGTACAATGTTTGCTTCTGCCGTTTGCATTTTGAGCGTAAAATTCACAGTTCCGCGTGCGATTTTCGTTCGCAGAATTTTATCGATCTTCTCTTCGAGAAAACCCATTTCTTCGGGCATCTTGATTTTTGTTTTCAGATATCGACTATTTATCGCTTTGATTTCGACATTGTAAACAATCGCATCAACTTGCCCTGCCGCATCACCAAAACCTGTCATACTTTTAATCATTTTACTCACTCATTAGTATCAATAGTTTTTGGCATTTGCATATCCGCTTGCTCTTTTGGCAATTGTTGCTGAGCTTGTTGTTGAGTTTGCTGCGCTTGTCTGGTTTGAATCTCTTTAATAGTTGGCTTATAACATTTCGACATCACCAGTGCTAAAATCAGAAATATCCCAGCCAAGCCGACAGTGATCCATGTCAGTTTATCTCCTGTTTTCGCGCCCCACAGTCCACCGCCTGCGCCTCCGCCAAAAGCCGCTGTTAGCCCGCCGCCTTTTCCCTTTTGGATAAGGATCAACAAGATCAACAGCACAGCCACAATGACAAACAAAAACGCCACAAATTTCATCATAAAACTAATAACTAATAATGGAAATACTACCATTGCAATTTCCCCTTAAAACCATATTTCACCAGTTATTTGATTTTAGCCTTGAGGCTTAAATCAGCTGGCATTAATTATTCCTAAAAAACTATCGACCTTAAGGCCTGCCCCGCCGACCAATGATCCGTCAATATCTGCTTTGGCCATAAGTTCGGCTGCATTGTCCGGCTTTACTGATCCGCCGTATTGGATTCTCATATCATTTGCGATTTGTTCGTTATAGAGCTTGGCGACCAATGCCCTGATATCAGCATGTACGTCTTGTGCTTGCTGCGGCGTTGCCGTCAGTCCTGTGCCGATAGCCCAAACCGGTTCATAAGCAATTGTCACTGCCTTGACCTGTGCTTCGCTTAATCCTTTTAATCCAACTGTCACTTGCTCAGTCACTACCGCCATTGTTTCGTTAGCTTCTCTTTGCTCGAGCAATTCGCCCACGCACAAAGTCGGCAAAAGTCCGCCGTTTATTGCTTCGACAACTTTTTTATTGACAGTTTCGCTGCTTTCGCCCATCACATTACGTCGCTCTGAATGGCCGCACAACACATGTACACAACCAACATCTTTGAGCATTTCTGCACTGATTTCGCCGGTGAATGCGCCGTTTTGTTCAAAATATATATCCTGCGCACCGACAGCTATATTTGATCCCTGCAATAACATTGCAATCTCTTTTAGATATACAAATGGCGGATAGACAACCACTTCAACATCGGTTGACTTCAAACCGTCCGCTAAGCCTTTTGCCAGTTCGACTGCCGATTGGCTATTAGTGTTCATTTTCCAGTTTGCTGCTACAAATGGCTTTCTCATAAAAACTCCTATCTATTTTGAAATACTATTTTGACGATTAACTTTTCGTTTGTTTATATTCGTTTATAATAATTGGTTTGCTTTTGGAAAACTTCCTAATATGGATAGCTGTGAGCAATGCTGCTTTGCCAGCTCGATAGCTTTTGCCACATTGTCATCCGTTTTATGTCCGACACAATCTGTGAAGAAATAATATTCCCATTGTTTTTGTTTGCTCGGCCGTGATTCGATATTCGTCAGATTCACTCCGCAATTTTTGAAAACGTTCAGTACATCCGCCAATGCCCCTGCCTTGTGTCCTGTGCTAAAAAGTATGGCGGTTTTATTTTCTTTTTCCGATGGCTTTGCATCCTCTTTACTGATAACCAAAAATCGTGTTATATTGTTGCTGGTATCCTCGATATTTTCGCATACCAGATTGAGGTCATACAATTCCGCTGCCATCACCGATCCAATCGCCGCAGCTGTGGGATCTTTCGCTGCTAACTGTGCCGCTTTCGCGCTGGAGGTTGTTGCTATCGTTTTTGCTTGCGCGAAGGTCGTGCTTAGCCAGTTTCTGCATTGCGTAAAGATTTCCGGCTTGGAATATATCTTGTCAATATCTTTTAGCTTGCAATTAGCCAGTAGATTATGATGAATAGCCATAACAACTTCGGCACAGATTTTTACATCCGTTTCGATAAGCGCATCGAGAGTTTCGATAACTCCTCCGCCTGTACTATTTTCGATTGGCACCAGCGCCAGATCACAATGCCCTTTACTCACTTCGCCGAAGGTGCTCAAAATATCAGCCACCGGTTCGTAATCGACCGATTGGCCAAATTTCAACATTGCTGCGGTGTGGGTAAAACTTCCTTGCGGCCCTAAATATCCGATACGTAACGGCCGTTCCAAAAAAAACGATCCGCTCATCATTTCCCGCCATATTGCTTTTAGACATTTGTC
This sequence comes from uncultured bacterium, assembly GCA_965370955.1. Lineage (GTDB taxonomy): Bacteria > Planctomycetota > Phycisphaerae > Sedimentisphaerales > Anaerobacaceae > CBDUWP01. The sequence continues at coordinate 3,657 of CBDUWP010000048.1, forward strand.
CGGCAGGGGTCCTTTATTTATCTGCGTGATTTTTTCCAATACCTGCGCTTCTCTGTCTGGCGCATAGATTGGGCCGCCGGTTTTGCTTTTATGCTTTCCGACTTCAACGACCACATCCGCCCGAGCGTTGAGCAACTCGACAAGCTGTTGGTCTATCTTATTTATTTTTTCTCTGAGCTTTTCCAGTGCCACAAACAGTCTCCACAGTGATTGGCCAAACTTTTTCGGAACCACTGTATTTACCACAATTGTCGAGGTTCGTCAATTAAATTGCTTGTATGCTGGCGATTTGCATAGGTTTTGCCGCTATTTCGCGCAGCAAGCCTGTTAGCGGGCTTATTTTAACCTTAAACTTAGCCGAATTGCTGTAAAAACCCGCTAAGAACCGGATGATTGTCCAGTACCAGATAATTCTGGGGAGCAGTGAAATTATACTGTTTACGTAAAATAGCTAAAGATATCGGTCGGATTTGCTTATATGATAAAATTGGTATCGCAGTCGCTCGTTTTGCCCCTGCTAGATAGTCACAAACATCTGTTTTTCGGCTGATTTTAGCCATTTGTGCGATTTTTTCAGGTGCTCCAGTGATAGGCTGCCCAAAATCTATGAAACCTGCAATTGCTTTTATTGGCGAGCTAAGATAGATATAGGCACTGACGGGACAGTTGCTGAAACTTCGCCGAAATTCAAATTGTTTTTGGCCGGAGATAATCAATTGCCAGTATTTTGGCTGCAAGCTAAGCAGTAATAATGGTTTTTTCGTTATAGCTGTGATATAAATCCCTCTTTTGTGCGATTTGGTTCCCGTATTATTCCATATGGATCACGCCATTTTTGCGATCAGCCGCTAAGGATGCCTTTTTGATTACATCATATAACTGACGGCTATACCTGATTTTCTGAAATTTGAAAATCGGATCGCTTTGATCTTTCGTTGTCAAGGTTACGGTTCCAATTCCGAAGATGCAATCGAGTATCGTTCTTCGCAAGCCAAGGTCGATCACTCTAAACATGTCCAGATTATCAATTTGCCGATCGAGAATTCCCCTGCTAAACTCCACTCGATCCGCTGACACTTCATAGTAGATACATTTGAGCTGTATAGCTTTTATCAGAAACACCAAAATCATCAACACAATCAATCCAACGGCAAAAACTTTTCGCCCTTTCGTGACTTGATCGATTTGTTGTTGCGAAAACCCTTTCGGCTCCGCCGGCACTGACTCTGGATTAACTTGAATTTCTTCACCATTATCGCCAATTCGGTATACCACTTCTGCCTTTGCGTTATCTGTTTCTGCTTGGACAAATTTTTGCTCTATTGGCCAATGATATAGCCAGACCGCCAAAGCCGCCATAATCACCACCTTGATAGCCATACCCACCAGCCCAAACAGCGATGGCCGTCCTTCAAACAACGTAGTGTTTGCCTCGTCAGCTGATTTTTCCGGATTATTTTGCGAGCGCCGATTAAATGGCGCAGGACGCACAGCCAGCATATCATTGTCATTTAGATTATTTTTATTTAAAAACTCGCCGCAGTAGCGGCATTTCACAGCTTCATCTAAAATAGTTTCGGCACAGAATGGGCATTTTTTGTACTTTTTGGTTACATTATCATCCATATAGAGCTTTATCGGGAATTACAATTACAAATCTTTAGAGGTTCTCTTGAGTCCTATTGCCGCAAAAAATTTCTTGCCAACCTTTGTTAAAACGGGTAGAATGCATCGGATATCGGTATTATTCCTTTTTTTTCTGGAGGCAATAGATATGACTCGCCATTTACGCATTTTCTCTACTATCATTTTTTGTGTGTCTATATGTTCGCTCTTTACTGGTAATGTTTTTGGCGCAGGTTTGATAGCCGACCACGAATGCGTTGACATCACCCGTATTCCATATTTTGCAATCATGCAAGCGAAGGAAAAGTTACACATTGCGTACGGCCATACTTCCCATGGCAGTCAGGTAACAAGCGGCATGACTGGCTTGGTTGGTTTCGCCAATGGCGGCGGCAAGGGCCTGTCTCATCCTGCCAATGTTTTCGCTTGGAATAATGGCGGCTCTGGCGGCGCGCTGGATTTACACGATTACGCTATGGGCGGCGACTGCGGTTATTATCCTCAGTGGGTCGACAATACTAGAAGCTATCTCGGCAATCCTGATCTTGCTACTGGTCGCGGCACTCTTCACTCGGACGTCAATGTGATTATGTGGTCATGGTGCGGACAGGTTGACAATAAATATTCAGCCGGCACTCTTGGCAGTGAATATATCACTCCCATGGTATCGTTAGAAACCGATTATCCCGGCGTTGTCTTTGTTTATATGACAGGCCATGTAGATCACTGGGACGATGCAGATAACAAAGCAGCCAATCAGGTAATCCGCGACCATTGTAACAACAATGACAAGGTTTTATTTGATTTTTCTGACATCGAAAGCTATGACCCAAATGGCACCTATTATGAATTTCCGCATGACAATTGCGATTATTACGCTTCTGTCGGCGGCGCAAAACTAGGTAACTGGGCAATCTCGTGGCAAAACGCCCACACGCAAAATGTTGACTGGTACAGCTGTTCCTCTGCTCACAGCCAACCCTTAAACGCCAACCAAAAAGCCTATGCCATTTGGTGGCTTTGGGCTCGCCTTAGCGGCTGGGACGGCGAGATGGTTCATGACTGCCCTGATCTGGATAGTACCGCAATGGTCGATTTTTATGATTATCGTATTGTCGCTGACAATTGGCAAACAGGTTCGGTTGGGATAACTGGCGATGTCACTGGCGATGATTTTGTTGACATCAACGATTTAAATGTGATTGCTTATTATTGGCTTTTGGAGTGTTATTAGCGATATTTTATTTTTCCTTCGTAATACTCATCGCTAAGGGTGTGGTGGTTTATTAGTTAAAGTTTTTTAGCTTTTTTGGCGGCAATGTTTTCTTCTGCTGTCACTGCCGGCTTATATGGTATTTCAATCTTGAACATTGCCCCTTTATCTACTCCCGGGCTTGTAACTGAGAGCGTTCCGCCCATTTCTTTCAAAGCCAGAAAACCGCTATGCAATCCAAATCCGTGTCCGTCTTTTTTTGATGTAAATCCATGCGTAAAGATTTTGTCCAAATTTTCTTTTGCGATTCCAATCCCTGTATCTGCAATTTCGATTGTTATTTCCGTATCATTTCGATAGGCCTTGATATTGATTAGTTTTCTTGCTCTTTCCGCTACTGCATCTACGGCATTATTGATTATATTGACCAGCACTTGCAATAGTTTTTGTTTGTTGGTACATATTTCTCCAATGCCGGCTACTTGTTTATGTAATTCAATTTGTTTAAATATTTTGCGATTTGATTTTGCGATTTGGACCGCCATCTCAACAATTTCTTCAATGCTCACATACATTTCGACTCCTGTGGATTTTGCATAGAGCTGCTGCATTTGAATAATATCTTTTATATGGTCAACATTTTGATTTAGCTCTTGCAGGTTTTGCAACATGTCTTCTTGTTCATCGCATATATGCTTCACCACTTCTACGAGATACACTGGAATATGTTTTCCTTTAGCATCTTCGGTGAAAAAACCAGCCAAATTGGTAGTGTTTTCTGCAATTATATTAGCTAACACATTTAAATTCTTAATTTCAGATTCTTGGATTTTTTCTGTAACAAGTTCTGCTGATACATTAATGCTGTTCAATACATTTCCGACATTATGTAATAATACCGTTGCCACTTCCGACATTCCTGCTTTGTGCGAAGATCCAACGAGATTATTCTGTGTTGCTTTTAACTTTTTATTTACGACCTCAAATTTATTTCGTTCTTCGATCAATTCTTCTTTTGCTTTTTTTTGTTCGGTAATATCGACAAACACTTCTAACAATAAGGATTCATTTTCCAGATTTATTTTTCTGACACTTTTCAATATTGGCACTAGTTTGCCGTCTTTGTCGACCAATATTCTTTCGGAGCTATCCAGTTTCAGTCCACAATCTAAGATGGGGCAATTATTTTCATTTGCCGGACAGAAAGTTTTATAGCATACATGTCCCACGACCTGTTCTGTATCTAGATAGCCCATCATGTCCAGCCCTGCTTGATTGACATGTCTGACAATTTTATTTTTATCGATTACCGTTACTCCAAACGGCACAGTATTCATTAGTGTTTGCAGGGTTTTTTGTGATTTCTCAATTTCTTTTTGTGCTTTAGAGTTTTCTGAGTTCATCATGGTTTGTGACACGAAGTCTGCCATTTTTGTAACGAATATAATTTCATCTGTTTTCCACATTCGTTGTTCGCCGAACTGTTCCACACATATCATTCCAGCCAGTTTACCTTTTATATAGATAGCAGCATCCAGAGATGATTTAATATTTCTCGCCGCGAAATAATCTGCCAATTCTTTCATTCTTGGATCAGTTGTCACATCGGTTGCATTGATTGGCCGCCCTGATTTTATGGCAGTAAGATACTGTGGACAACCGGTAATGTGCAGGTCTTTTTCATTAGTGTGTTCGTTTTGTTTATTGGAAAAAATATCCACGCATTTTATCCAATCTTTGGTATCATTTAGAAACCAGATGCCGCTTCTTCCTGCTGCCAGTGTTTTACAAACTACCTCGTTAATATATTTCACGATTTGTTCATCATTTTTATCTAACAGAATATCATTATCCAAAAATTCAATGATTGCTTCTTGTTGTCGTTTGGTTCTATTAAGCGTATTTAGTTTTTCAATTTCTTCCCTTTTTCTTCGCGAAATATCTCGAATGAACACGAGTGTAATATTTTGTTCATCTAGTTTCAGTTTTCTTAATGATATTTCCGCCTCGAATTGATTTCCATTTCCTCTTATTAGTTTACAGTCAATATATCTTCTTTGGTCTACCAGCACATTGTGTGTCACTTGGTTTATCAAATTGAACCTTTTGTTTTCATTTAATTCCTCTTTTGCCACGTATGTACTAATGTTTTTATCTACGATATCGGTTTTACAGCAAGCCAGCATTTGACAAGCCACATTATTGCAATCTACGATCACATTACTATCGACTAATAAGATGGCATCGCTGGCATGTTCAAATAATAATCGATGTTTTTGTTCGCTGGCTACCAGCTCTTTTGCTGCGTTAATTCTTTGGAGTACCACACTGGATAGTTTAAGATAATTTTGGACTAAATCTTTTTGTTTTAATTTTTGTCCGGGCGGCATTTGCACCATTCCCGCCGCCACGAGTTCATTTTCCCTAACAAAGGATATTCTATAACAGGGTCCGTGTTTTTGTTGGTCCTCTTCGACGATTGCCTGTGGAAAGAAATGTGCTAAACATTGTTTGTGATCTTGACATATTTTAATCGGCGCCCCCTTAAACAGCTCCACAACCTTCTCACCAATCTTATGGAATAAGTACTGTTCACTGAGATCGTTTGCCAAGCTGTCAGTATCTTTCATAGCCGTTCTCAGTTGCAGCGTCTGAGAGGCTGTATTAAATGAAGCAATTGCGGTATATTCTGCTTTACAAATTCTCAATAAATTTTGACATAGAATAAGATAAGTTTGCGCCTCTTGTGCATTTTCGACGTCGATAACTGTATCGTACAGAACCCGAAACGCTTCGTTGCGTCGTTCAAATACTGCATCCGCATAATCTGTTTTCGTCACTTTGTTTGCCATATTATCTTATCTGGCCTGCCCCTCATCCATCCGCCTAATCACGAAGTGAGTTCCATTTTTGCTCTTTCATCATTCCGTTATGTTATTGTACGAATCCATCCTTTCTTACAGACCATATCGCCTTAAATTCAAGGTATATTTGGCTCGGCAGTGTTTATTTCCCTAAACTTTTCAGCCCATTTCCCTGCTGGCGGTATCAGAGGATTTTTTATCGGCCAAGCTGAATCGCCGCCGACATGCGATTGCTAATATAGGACTTTATTTTTCCTTCGTAATACTACATCGCTAAGGGTGTAGTGGTTTACTATATTGCATCGTTATGAATTTCGGCTGGGGTTTGCCCTTGATGGGTATGTGCCAATCTCTCGCACCAAAACATGTTACTACTATGGTTAAACCATTACACATTCAGTTATAGATTAAAAACTGGCAAGAGTTCTGCGATTTCATTGATGATATAATCTGGCTTGACTTCTTTTAGATATGGCTCTGGCAGATAGTCATAATTGTTCCATATTCCCACCATGCCAAACTTTTGCGGCCTTTGAACATCCCACAGAAGATTATCTCCCACGAACCACATTTCTTCTGGCGGCACTTGTAATTTTTCGATTGCCTTTAGATAAATTTTATCTTCTGGTTTTCCATACCCCAACACTCCTTCGATAAGTATCAGGTCGAAAAATTGTTCCAGATTAAATCGTTTGACTTTTTCCTGCTGATATTTTTTTGCTCCATTTGTCACCAGAGCCATTTTTATATTTGTTGTTTTTAATTTTTTTAGTGTTTCGATTGAGTTTGGAAACAGCGTGATAGCTTTTTGCCTTTTTTCGGAATATACATCTGCAATTTCTTCTGCCAGTTTTCGTCCTAAATTTATTTCTTCAAATGCGATCGTCACAATATGCCTCATTGTGTTATCCATTTGTTTTCTGCCTGTTCTATGCCTATCTGGATCTGACCAGAACCATTTTCTTACTTTCAGGATTTGCCTTTGTATTACTTGCGGCTTTTGCCCATTGAAAGATTCTTTGTATTGATAACACACCTCTTCCCAAGGCTTCTCTGATGCATGCCTATACGACGAGATAGTATCATCGAGATCGAATAGGATTGCTTTTGGAACGGAGCATGAACCTCGCTGTAGTTTTTTATTTTTTTGATTTGCCATAACTTTTTAGGTGGCTTACCTATTATCTTAAAAAAACCCCGCAGTGACTCCATTCACCACAGG
>CBDUWP010000049.1:0-10527 GCA_965370955.1 uncultured bacterium
TGAATCTGCGAATTCGCGACCTCGATAACACCAACCACCTGCCTGCCATCATCCTCAAATGTTATCGAAACCTTACCAAGATGCACAGGATTAAGCTGCACGACAATCCTCTTTTCCGTCAACTGCCCAACAGTCAAACCATTTAGCGAGTCGATTATCTGATTCCCCGCATCAGTCATAGCCCTAGCTGGCTTGGCGTCCGCTGCATTTGCTGTCATGTTGGCTTTATCAACAAATGCGTTTTCGATTTCACCGTAGGAAATTGTCGAATCTTTGATAGGTTCTGCACCATCAAACAGCTCCTTTGCGACGGTTTTTTTAGAGGCTGCACCAGAATGCGAACTTTTGTTTAGCTTATCGTTATTGCCAAGGATTCGTTGATCGGCAACAGCTACTTTGGCTGCGGCGACCGCTTTTTCAAAATCAGGACTCCCCTGCCTCATATCGCCTGCTGCTGGATCAGATTTTTTAAGTAAATCCGCTATAGACGCCGAATTTGCCCCAGAATCAGACTTGTCCTTTGCACCTGCGGCATTTTTTGAACTGGCGACATCAGCTATATTTTCACGGCCTAAATTGCCCACCGCCAAACTAATCTGTTCCGATTTATCTGATTTGTTCGGCACATTAGTAGGCAAAGTTTTACCTTGAGTTTGCTTAGCGATATTTTCTGGATTTTGTATCTTTGCGGCGGAAACTGCCTCTTTGGGAATCTGTTTTCCCAAAGGCTCTGCATTTTTAACAACATTGGCCAACTTATCGGCCAAAGTCGTGCTATTATCCTTAGCCACCTTTCCATCAACAACCGGTTTGCCAGCTGCGGCATTTTCATCTACCAGCTTGGTTTCCAGCAAATTAGGTTTTGTAACAGATATATCCTGAGTTACTTTTTTATCAATCACGGAATCTAGATTAATATTAGAACTGCTATCAACAGCTTTTGCGCCTTGCTTTTGAACACCTAGATTTTCTGCCAATTCATTAAAAATCGCAGGGCTGACAATCTTAGCTTTACCATCTGCTAAAATTTCACCGACATCAAAATCTTTATCGATCTTCACCTCAGTCGGTGCGTTTTTGAGATTATTTGTAAAATCAGCATTTTGCTGGCCAGCCGGTTGAGCCGCCAAAGCTGACGTGGTTTCAATAAAAAAGACCCCCTCGTTCAGGCTCGTTTTTTTATTTTTTTTGTTAGCCTGACTCTCGGAAGGTCTTTGTTCTTTAATTTTTTTACTGAGCTGCTCTGCAAATTCAGGTTCTAAGCCAGATTTTGTCGCTTTTTCACTGACAAAACCTTCAGCATTAGGAGCTAAAGGCTCGGCGCAAACATCTTTTCGCCCGCCAATACTCCTATTATCGGCATGTGCGGCGATATCGAACACTTTATGTGCTGTATTTACAGAATTATCCATACAAACTACTATTGAGCAACTAGCGTGCCTGTTTGTGCCGGCCAAACAACCACCAACATAACATGCTGTATACAAAGGGTTTATGTGGCGATTTTTATCATTATTTTTTAGCACTTTTCTGCATAAAAAATATCGGCAAAATTGTCCGTTTTAACAGGCAAAATTTACCGCCCAAATAGTCTTTTAGGCCGACTGCCTGAATCATCATCTGCCCCTAAATATGTATAAAATTCTTACGTACAAACAAACCCAAAAATAGCTTTAATTGACCAAAAACAAAAAAAACAGGCCATTTTGAACCACTAACACGACTTTAGCAATCTCTTAGAAAATCTGGCATAAATCTTGCATAGTTACAGGAGACGTGATTTAACATTTTTTTGGGATGCTGTAAAATGGCAAAAATAAATAATATGTTCGACATTCTTCAGTCCGGCATAAAAGCTGAATCTCTGCGGCAAAAAACAATCGCTAAAAATTTGTCGAATATCCAAACGCCTAACTACAAAACTGTTGATGTAAAATTCGAGGCTCTTTTGAAGGAGGCGATGGAATCAGGCTCAATCAAGGCCGAAGATATCGCTCCAGAATTGTACAGCCCAGCAAATACTCCTATAAAATCTAACGGCAACGATGTCAGCCTAGACGAAGAAGTCGTAAAAATGGTCAAAAACACACTGAAACATAAAGCATATATACGCATGTTAAACAAAAAATTCGAGCAGATAGATATGGCCATAAGCATTCGATAATAAAAGTAATTTGAGGCAAGAAAAATGGAAATAAATAATACATTCAGCCCGATAGATATTGCCGGCTCAGGTATGAAAGCGCAAGCGAAAAGCATGGAGACAATCAGCTCCAACATCGCCAATTATCGTACAACTGATGCTGGAAGCGGACAACCTTATCGCAGGCTTGAGGCAATTTTCAAAACAGATGATGAAGGCGGCGTAAGCATCGACAAGATATTAACCGACAATAGCCCCCTTCCAAAAATTTACGATCCAGCTCATCCGGCCGCCAACAGCGAAGGCTATGTCACTATGCCGAACGTGGACATCCCCAAAGAAATGATGAATATGACGATAGCCACAAGAGCCTATCAGGCATCGGCTGCAACATTGAAACGATACCAAAACATGGTCAATACCACATTGGAATTGCTCAAATAAACAGGAGTAGAAAATGATTAACTTTGACAAAAGCATAGGCATATCGCAACCATCGATAATGCCGAACAAAACAACGCCGGCCAAATCTGGTTTCTCGGATACTGCCAAGAAATACATGGAAAGTGTCAACGATCAACAGGTCGAATCTAACAATTCAATCAAAGATATGTTGACCGGCAAAAATCAGGACATCACCAGCGTTGTCACAGAGGTTGCCAAAGCTGATGTCAGCTTCAAGCTACTAGTTGGCGTCAGAAACAAACTAATCGAAGCATATAAACAGACGATGAACATGCCGCTTTAATTTGGATGGTGAAATTAGATGGACTTTTTTGAAAAATTAAAAGCTGTGTGGGAGAATGTCGGCATTGTGCAAAAAGCACTTTTGTTTGCCATCGTTGCCACGTTCGTCATAGCCACCACTTTTTTAGTCAAATGGGCTGGCCAGCCTGATTTAGGCCTGTTGTATCAAGGCCTCGAATCTAAAGAAGCTGGCAAAATCGCAGCTAAACTTCAAGAACGTGATATATCTTACAAGGTGACAGGCGGCGGCACTATTTACGCTCCCAAGAATCAGATTTATCAATTAAGGCTGGACATGGCTAAGGATGGCCTTCCAACTGGCGGCGAAAATGGCTATCGCATATTCGACAATCAAAAGATTGGAACCAGCCCTTTTGTTCAAAACATAAATCTGAAAAGAGCCACACAGGAAGAGCTCGCCAAAAGCATACAGATGATCGAAGGGATCGAAACAGCCAGAATCCATATCGTCGACTCACAGCGATCAATATTCAAATCCAAAAAAGACAGAGTAACTGCCTCTGTCGTTCTAAAAATCAAAAACAGTCACAGATTAGATCAGGCAAATATTGCAGCTATAACACACTTAGTTGCTAACAGTATCAAGGGATTAGCAAGCAACAATGTCACCATAGTGGACAGTAAGGGCAATCTGCTGACTAAAGTCAACGACGAGCTAAGTAACGGCGGAGCCGGCACAGTTGCCGATTACAGAGAACGTATCGAACAACAACTAGCTAAAAAAGCTGAGAGCATGTTAATCGCAGTACTTGGCCCAGATAGAGCAGCCGTTCGCGTCAGTGCCATAATCAATATGGACAAAAACAGCACTATCACTGAAAGCTACAGCCCATCACAGAAAGTTGTCACCAAAGAAGAAATCAAAAGTGCTTCAGAGACAGATCCAGTTGCCTCTTCAGATGAGTCATCAAAAGCCACCGCAGGCAGTAAAACTGACGAGGTATTATCGACCGAATATGCTGTTGGAAAAGTCATCGAGCAAAGGATAATACTGCCCGGCCAGATACAATCTCTTACGGTAGCAGCCTTTGTAGATTTGTCACCTATCGCGGCAAGCAATGATCCAAACGCTGCCAAAGCTGCAACAGCATCAACTGAACCAATCATGACAATAACTGAGGTTGAAGCAATACTCAAAAACGCATTGGGTCTAAAAGAAACAGATTCACTGAAGGTCGTCGAAGTCAAATTCAACAATCCAATGGCAGCTGTTGTTGCGGACGTTGAGCCGGAAAAAAGCATGGACATCATGATGATCGTCAAAAATTCATCAATAGGCCTTTTGGCTATTTGTGGTTTGTTAGCTCTGAAGATGTTTGGCGGTAAAGCAAAAAGCGGTGGTGACTTGCCGCCGGCAGAAGGTGCCGCAAAAGTTGAAGCTGTACCACAGCAAGCGGCTATTGCCAGTCCACAAATGATACGTAAGCAAATATCCACAGCATTGAAAAATAATCCGGAACAGGTAAAACAGCTATTCTCCAGTTGGGTAGAGGGAAGTATGTAGCATCAACATCAAAAACAATTGATCGCAAATATTAAAAAACGAGTGACATCTTTTTTTGCAGAAAAATTAAATAACTATGGATTTTACTAATAAACAAAAAGCCGCTATGCTTCTAATGACATTGGATCCACCGACTGCTTCTGAGTTAGTCAAGGGACTAGAGCCTAAAATTGTTCGTCAATTAGCCGAAGAAATGAAATTTCTGGAATCAGGCGGTCAAATTTTGCCTCAAACCTGTATGCAATTCGCACAGGAATTCTGCGGCAATCTAGCTAAGCCTAAAAAAGAATTTCATTTGGATAGTTTTCTCGATGAAATCCTCAAAAACACCGTCGGGCCAAGTCAGGCAGCAGACATTAAACAGCAAATCGAATCATCACTGCAAAGACGCGATCCTTTCATGGACATTCGCAAATGTGACATAGCTCTTTTGGTCGGCATTTTAGAAAACCAGCACCCCCAAGTGGCGGCTGTCGTGATATCTGAATTGCCAGCTAAAAAAAGCTCGCAGGTTTTAGATATGTTAAGTGAAGGCATACGATTAAGTGCTGTCGGCAGATTGACATCTGTGTCAGCTATCAGTCGCGAGGCCAAATTCAGAATCGCCCAAAACGTTATCAGCTTAATAGAAGCTGCTACCGCTGGCGATGATGAAGATGGAGGATCTGCAGAACTTGCCCCTGCTGCCGCTGAGGATAAAACCCGTATGGCATTACGCAAAATTGCCGTCATTTTGAGAAATCTAAATACGACATTAAGAGATGCGTTGATGAAAGAAATCACCAAAAAAGACAGTGACGCAGGTGACAAGATATTATTGCTAATGGTTACTTGGGAAGACATTCCTATAGTCGAAGACAGGTCTTTACAGGAAGGCTTAAGAAGTATAGATTCTGAAAAACTAGCACTTGCTCTGATGGATGCTGATCCAGAGATCAACGCTAAAATACGAGCCAACATATCCACTAGAGCCTCAGAGACAATCGACGAAGAAATGTCACTTATGTCATCGCCCAAAGAAGATGAAATCAATGAGGCCCGTGAAGCTGTCGTAGATTCGCTTCGGGAAATGAATGAGGCCGGCCAGCTCAATTTTGTGCAAGAAGAATAACCATGACAATAAGCCTAACTTTAAATACGAATAAGACAATCGGTTCTGTAGAAATACTTGACGACAATCAGGCAATGATGGTCGGTTCAAAAATAGCGACTGATTCGATTAAGCAGGATTTGCTTTTGCAGCAGCAGAATCTTTCAGAGCTTACAGAAACCTTAACCAAACTCATAGCTCAAATCAATTTATTCTGTCGTCAATTTTTTAGTCAACATAGCGAAGCAATCGCGGAACTGTCCGTCAAAATAGCAGAAAAAATACTTATGCAGCAGATCAGCACAGACAATTACAAAATTGAGCCAATAATCAGGCAAGCTTTAGAATCTACAACAGACATCAAGGATCTAACGTTGGAATTACATCCGGACGACATCGAGCAATTCAAGCAATCCAATTGCAGTGACTTCTCTCACATAAATGTTATAGCCAACCCGCAAGTCGGCAAAGCCCAATGTAAAATCGATTCACCGAGCGGAATAATAGAATCCATAATCAGTGAACAGCTAAAGCACGTTGCTGTTGCCCTTAAAAAATCACAGGACGCTTAAAGATGTTTGATGATACGGCACGAAATACTATAAATTTTGACAGGTTCAAGACCGCCTTAAACGGCGTCAAGCCTTTCCAAAAAAAAGGTACAATCATTCGTGTCACTGGCCTTACAGTTGAGTCGAACGGTCCAGATGTTGGGCTGGGTCAATTGTGCGAGATCAGCCTCAGATCAGGCGACAGGGTTTTCGCTGAGGTAGTAGGGTTCAACAATAAAAATCTGATACTTTTACCATTTGAGCACATCGAAGGCATCTGCCCCGGCGATTGGGTATCAGCTAAAACCACACAACGCACCATAGGCTTAAGCAATCAGATATTAGGCCGAGTTATAAATGGCCTTGGCGAACCGATCGACGGCAAGGGTCCTATTGTTGTAACAGAACAGAAAAGCCTCAACATTTCAAGCCCAGCTCCACTGTCCCGTGAAAAAATAACAGCGCCATTGCCTTTGGGAATCAAATCTATAGACAGCTTAATCACCTGCGCTAAAGGCCAAAGAATTGGAATTTTTTCTGGAAGCGGCGTAGGCAAAAGTGTCTTACTTGGCGACATTGCAAACTCCAGTACGGCACAGGTAAATGTCGTAGCTCTTATTGGCGAGCGAGGCCGTGAGGTACGAGAATTTCTGGAAGAAAACTTAGGGCCAGAAGGCCTAGCTAAAAGCGTGATCGTGGTAGCCACGTCGGACTGCCCGCCGATCCAACGAGTCAAAGCAGCATTTGTTGCAGTAACAATTGCTGAATATTTTAGAGATCAAGCCAAAGATGTGCTGTTTATGATGGACTCTTTGACGCGTTTCGCTCAAGCACAAAGAGAAATCGGCCTTGCCGCTGGCGAACCGCCAACAACCAAAGGCTACTGTCCAAGCGTCTTTGCCCTTATGCCGAGAATCATAGAACGACTCGGCTGCAATCAAATCGGCAGCATCACCGGCATATTGACAGTTCTTGTCGAAAACGATGATATGTCCGATCCAGTCGCCGACAGTGCTCGCAGTTTGCTTGACGGCCATATAGTTTTGTCACGTCAACTAGCTCACAAGGGACAGTTCCCCGCTATTGACATACAGCAGAGCATCAGCCGATTGATGAACGCTGTAGTAGATAAAAATCATCAGGCAGCAGCACGAAAATTGAGGCAAATTTATACGACCTATTTGGAAGCCGAAGATCTAATAAACATTGGAGCCTTCGTATCAGGCAGTAATAAACATATTGATGGAGCAGTTGCCTTGATAGATCAGGTAAAAGATTTTTTGATCCAGCCGATAAAAGAAAAAAACGATTTTGATGAAACGATAAAACAATTAACAACGATAACTTCCAGCTGGGATAAAATGCTCAGTGAAAATTAAATAAACCATCACGTCCTTGCGGATATAGTATTACGAAGAAAAAATAAAATAAGATGAAAAAATTCAAATGGTCACTGCAAAAGGTACTCGACATAAAAACACAGCAGCAAAAAGTTATACAGAATCAGCTGTACGTTATTAGTCAAAAATTGATTCAGCTGCAAATGCTATTAGCTGCAAAAAAAAAGGAACTAAAAGAAATGTTAATGGATATTTCAAGAAAAGCCCCTGCTGAAAGAATAAAAGCCCAGCAGTTATTTATGAAATATTCGAATCAAACAGATAAGATAATAAGAAATATAAAAAAATATATTAATGACATTAAGATTCAAAAAAATAATAAGCAAGCTGAGTTAGTCAGCTCTAAAAAAGAAACTGAAACTCTGGAAAAACTTCGCGACAAAGAAAAAAAACTGTTTATTTACAATCAGGAAAAACTTGAGCAAAATGAGCTAGATGAAACAGCAACAATAGCCTTTACGCGAAAAACGCTTGTCAAAACTAACAACATCAAGTGAATAATTTAATTAAATTGGATTAAATTTCAAACTCTATTCATAGCGAGAAAATAAAAAATGGTTAAAAAAATAATTATCATAGCAACTGGCGGACTGGTAGCCCTTTCGATCTCTTTGGTCATTTCAATATTATTGACTAAAAAAGATGCTCCAATTGAAGAAGCTGCGCAACAGCCGCCGCAGCAGCAACAATTAAATATCCAGCCAAACATTCCAACAGCCGCAAACACTGACAACATGGATTATCAGCAGCCCGAAAAAACAATGGATCTATCTAAACGTATATTGACGGAGAAACAGCTCAACGATCTCATTTTTGAGACAAGAGAAAAAATCACAGAATATCAAACTAAACTCAATAACTTAACAGTAAGGGAAGATCGAATTGAAGCCGCTGGCAAAAATCTTCGACAAGAGATACAAGAGATAAAAGGTTTAAGAGCGAATCTTGTTGAAACAATCACTACATTAAAAAATGAACGAGCTAAACTGAGTGAAACAAGGCTTGAAATAGAGAAAACTGAAAAAGACAACTTGGCCTCGATTGCTACTACGTATGACAAAATGAATGTTGTCAGTGCCAGTAAGATACTAACGAACATGAGTAAGATGCAGCTTCGCCCGGGCCAAACCAACATAGACGATGTTGTCAAAATTCTTTACTACATGGGCGACCGGTCAAAAGCAAAGGTTTTAGCTGAAATATCAAACGCCGAACCTAAACTTGCAGCATTGCTGTCAAGCAGATTAAAACAAATCGTAATACAGTAGAATAATAACACAGTAGGATACACAATGGATATAGCAACAGCTTTAGGCATATTACTTGGATTAGTAGTTGTGATTGGCTCGATCGTCGCCGGCGGCGGTGCGATGAGCTTCATACACATTCCCTCTATGGCCCTGACGATTGGCGGTATGCTCTGCGCTACGTTGATACATTTTTCTATGAGCCAATTTTTGAGCATATTTGCCATAATCAAAAAGACTATGTTTTCAAAGCTTCATTCTCACGACCAGATGATTCAGGATATGGTCAACTTTTCTGCGATCAATCGTCGCGATGGCGCTCTTGCCCTTGAGCAGGAGATAAACAAACTAGACGATAAATTTTTCATCAAGGGCCTTCAATTGATCGTTGACGGTTTAGATGGCGAAGCAATTCGGGATTTAATGTCAATCGAAATTCAATATTTGCAGGAACGCCATTCAACAGGTAAAAAAATCCTTGAATTCATGGGCGCAGCCGCTCCAGCCTTTGGCATGATTGGGACATTGATAGGTCTCGTACAGATGCTTAGAAATCTGGATTCACCGGATGCAATTGGCGGTGGTATGGCCGTTGCGTTGCTTACGACATTTTATGGCGCTTTTGTTGCCAACCTTTTGTTTATCCCTCTTGCAGGGAAACTAGGCATCTATTCAGCAGCAGAAAGTACCGCAATGGAGATGATAATAGAGGGCATATGTGCGATAGCCAACGGTGACAATCCAACATCTGTCAAAGAAAAAATGCACTCCTTCATATCACAAAGTAAGAGAAAAGATGTCAAGGCAACTGTATAAGGCAGATACATAATGGCTAGAGAAAAAAAATCGCCGCCAGTTGAAGAACCTGCAGGCGCACCAGAATGGATGGTGACATTCAGTGACTGCATGACACTTCTTTTGACATTTTTTGTACTACTGCTCAGCTTTTCGTCTTTCGACGATCAAGACCTAGCTGTAATGAAAGACAGTATGAATAATGCCTTTGCTTCGGTGCATCAATTTAAGTATAGCAGGGATTCATTTGCTCAGGCAAAAATCATCAGACATCAAAAAACGATAAAAAAAGGCAGTGAAAAGCCCACGCTGGAAAAATCTAGCCAATCGAGCACATTAAAAATGGAGCAGATCCTTGCCAACGCTCATAAGCTTTTTGTAATAAACACTAAAGATTGTTTTTGGGGCAAGGGAATCGTCCTAACTTCACAGGGCCAAAAAACTTTATCTAACATAGCAGAATTGATGAAAATATTGCAATGTCGAATAGCAATAACCGTCACCTCTAAATCAATAAAGTCCAATGTAAATATGCCAAGAATAACCTCAATAGTCAATCGCCTCGTAAAGACTGAGCATGTAGATAGAGGCTACATAAATATCACATCTGAAAGTATGCGATCAGATGAAAGAAATAGTGAGAATAATTCAGATGTTGTTGAAATTCTCTTTTTACGTCAGGAACTATATAATTGAGTAAGCAAGAAGACAGCGGACCAAAAGTACCGGGTTACATCGTAACCTTTTCAGACATGGTGACATTATTGCTCACCTTTTTTGTAATGCTTTTATCTTTAGCCGTTGTACAGGACGATGAAATGTTTCATGCCAGCAGAGATGCCTTTGTCCATTCCATAAACACGATGGGACTTGGTTCTTTAATGGGCAAAAACTCTAGCCTCCAATTTAGCCAAAATAAAATCAAATATGCCATTAAGTCTCCATCGACGCCTGCCCCTGAACGCACAATAGACGCGCGGAAAATAAAAATACAATCTATGCTAAAAAAATTGAAGAATAGTACAACTG
>CBDUWP010000050.1:0-10326 GCA_965370955.1 uncultured bacterium
CGGCGAGTTAGGGAACCGTCGGCTTGCCGGAATTTTTCAAAAATATGTTCAAGGTCTGGTTCTGAAATGCCGCAGCCATTGTCCGTTACCGAAATACGAACATGCTTATCATCCAGCATCGATGCGGCAACTTTTATCAGGCCATTCTCTGGAGTGAATTTGACGGCGTTACTCAAAAAATTGTACAGGATTTGCTGAACCTTGCCTATATCGGTGATCAGCTCAGGTGTTGCGATGTCACCTGCTATCTCGACAGTGAGCTTGTTCTTAGTGGTGATCGGTGAAAATGAATTAACGGTGCTTTCAAAAAGTTGATCTATTGTGGTTTTTTCAACGTGAAGTTGCATCTTGCCGGCTTCGGTTTTGGCTAAATCCAAAAGATCGTTGATCATGTTCAATAAACTCTTGCCGCCAGAAATAATGTTTTCAGCGTATCTTTGGCTCTTGTCACTGTCTAGGGTGGAGGACTTCTCCCGCAAAATTTCGGCAAAGCCTAAAATGGCGTTTAGCGGAGTGCGGAACTCGTGACTGATGTTGGCTAAAAATTCGCCCTTGACCTTATTGCTCTTAAATAGCTCAATGTTACGCTCTGAAAGCTCGGCAATTTTGGAATCCAATTGGCTGTTCGCCTGACGAAGTTTCTGCTGGGAACTTTGAAGATTGTCGAGCATATGATTGAAAGCGTCTGATAATTTTTCGTATTCGTCACGGCTGTTGATGGAACTTCTGATATTTAAATTGCCTTCTGAAACATTGTTGGCTAAAGCTCTAAGTTGGCGAACCGGACGAAGAATTACCCTTTGCGTTATTAGATAAAAGGCGACAATCGCGCCGGCACAACCGATTAAACCAGCTGATATGATCAATATGCGATTCAATAAAATGGTATTGCTGAGCTTCTCCGCAGAGCCAGTGACAATGGCGACGCCGATCGGTTCGTTCAAGCTAAATGCACCGGCTGATGCCTGTCGATTGTGGCATGTTAGGCAGCTTTCGCTGGCTCTAAATAAACGAAAATATTGGCTGCAAGTAATGTGACCCTGCTTATCGAAGATTATTTTTTGTTTTAAGTCGCCGCTTTTCAGCGATTCTACTATGGCGGAAGATTCAGCATCAAGGCCGATGTCACTATCTGAGGTTTTGCTGAAACGAATCCATTTTATCGAGGGATTGTTAGGGTCTAACTCGAGGCCGCTGGCGGTGAGAGGGATGAAAGATAATTTTTCCCGAACGTCAGGCTGAAAATGCCAAAGGTTTAGCCATGTTTCAGTTTTACTGCGGTTGGCTTCAAGGCAATTGCTTTTAGCTAATTTGCCCATCCAAACGTAAGGAATCAAAAGAGCGGCTGTCAAAATGAAAACAACTGTCGTGCCAAAAGCTATACGACATTTTTCAGCAAGCGAAAGAGGCGACAAATGCAAAAACACCAAAAGCCGTTTATAAATTTTCTCGATTTTTTTCTGTAAGCTGTCTGCCATCTTATTGTTATTTCAAATCCTAATAAAATTGCAATTGCTGTGATTTTAATCCTTCGGCTTTTCAATAGTAGTAATACGAAGCTCGTCCAACTGCTGTTGATCAACGAAACTGGGAGCATCTGTCATCAGGCACTGACCCTTGAGCGTCTTAGGGAAAGCAATGACGTCGCGAATGTTATCGGTTCGACTCAAAAGCATGACCAGCCTGTCAAGGCCAAGAGCAATGCCGCCGTGCGGAGGGGCGCCGAATTGCAGAGCGTTCAGCAGAAAGCCAAACTGAGTCTGAGCCTCTTCTTTGGATATCTTCAAAATGTCGAAAACCTTTTGCTGAATGTCACTGCTATGGATACGAATGCTGCCGCCGCCAATCTCACTGCCGTTGACGATTATGTCGTAGGCTTGAGAAATAATGTTGCCGGGATCGGTGTCGAGCTTGGCCATGTCCTCTGCGACAGGGCTTGTGAAAGGATGGTGAAGAGAATCGAAACGCTCCTTCTCTGGGTTCCACTCAAACAAAGGGAAATCCACAACCCATACGAATTCAAAGCTATTCTGATCGTAAAGTTTTAGTTCTGAGCCAAGTCGCGATCTTAAAGCGGCACAAGATTTGTTAGCTGTCGAAATGTTGTCAGCTATCATCAAAATTAAATCGCCAGCTTCAGCTGCGAAAGCTTCTATCAATTGCTGCTGTTTTTCAGCATCGAAAAATTTGGCTACGCTGCCCAACAGTGACAATGAACTGCCATCTTGCCCGACCTTTAGCCAAGCCAAGCCCTTTGCGCCATATTCGATGGCTGTGCTGGTTAAGCCTTTTTCAATGTCTTTTCTGGAATATTTATCGGCTGCGCCCTTAGCACATAAACCCTTGACCACGCCGCCTGATTCTATTACCGAGCTGAAAACCTTAAAACCGCAAGATTTCACAATGCTGGAAATATTTTTTAATTTCATCGCAAAACGCAAATCAGGCCGGTCGATACCGTAATCGTCGACCGCTTCTTTATAGGTCATTCGCTTGATGGGAAGAGAGACGTCAACGTCTAAAATGTTCTTCCAAATTTTGGCGATCAATTGCTCGTTGACGCTGATGATATCGTCACTATCGACAAAGCTGGCTTCAACATCAATTTGTGTGAATTCAGCTTGACGATCGGCGCGAGGGTCCTCATCGCGGAAGCAGCGGACAATTTGGAAATATTTGTCGAGGCCGCTGACCATCAAAAGCTGCTTAAAAAGCTGAGGCGATTGAGGCAAAGCGTAAAAACTATTCTCTATGAGGCGGCTGGGAACCAAAAAGTCGCGAGCGCCCTCCGGAGTACTCTTAGCGAGCATGGGAGTTTCGATCTCCCAAAAACCGTGACTGTCGAAATGGTCGCGGACTAACTTGGTGACCTTGTGACGAGTGCCTAGCTTATTCTGCATGTCAGACCGGCGCAAATCAAGGTAGCGATATTTCAAACGCAATTCCTCGTTAGTATTCTCAGCTTCGGCGATTTCAAATGGACAAGTTTCCGATTTATTCAATAGCTCGAGATCGTCGACGAGAATCTCTATCTCGCCTGTCGCTAACTTGGGATTGCTTTTGGCTTTTTGGCAAACCTTACCGCAAACAGTTATCACCCATTCGCAGCGAATCGATTGAGCAATCTCGTGAAGGCTGCCCCGATGAGTGGGATTGAACACCAACTGTGTGATGCCGTAACGGTCACGCAAATCAAGAAAAATTAAATCGCCGTGATCGCGATAGCTATGTACCCAACCAGATAAAATGACGCTGCTGTTTTGATCCGCAAGGCGAAGCTCGCCGCAGGTATGTGTGCGTTTTAACATGACAAACAAATCCCAGAATTAATTAATAATCGTTGAATAATCTCACTCCGCTAAGCAATCACGGAAATCTCCCAATAAAGGATAGCTAAAATGGTTTCTATAGTCAATAAGCAAAATTTAGGCGGCGGCGGAGGCGCAAGGAATCAGCTTGTATTTGAAGGGTAACTGAAATACAATGACGCGAGTATCCTATTGTGATTGTGATGGATAACTGAGTTAAGGGACGTGATTATGGCTAAAAAAATTGCAATTGTGTTAGCTGTGTTGTTAATGGTTTATTCGGCTGGATGCGCGAATGCGGCTGCCGGCAGGAGGCGAAAAGTGTATAAAGTACATAAGCTGAAAACAAAAATGCCGATAGATGCTAACTGGCAAAAAGACCAATATAAAAACGTGCTGCCTTTGTCTATTAATAAGGTATACGGAAAAACGCCAAAATTTATACCGAAAACGCAGGCGAAATTGCTGTGGGACAACGAAAATATCTATATCATATTCAGAGTCAAAGACCGATTCGTTAAGGCTGTCTCAACAAAGCCAAACGGTAAGGTCTGGAACGATAGCTGCGTGGAAATGTTTGTCGCAACCGATCCCGAAAAGCCAAACGCATATTTCAATATTGAAACCAACTGCATCGGAACAGTACGGCTTAGGCATCAAACGGAGCCGAAAAAAGATTGGAACTATCTAAAAGATGAACGCTTCAGCGATATCGAAATCGCAACGTCATTCGCGAAAGCTGTGGCTATAGATCCTGAACAACAAAATAATGTTATCTGGTATCTGGAATATAAATTGCCAATTGCTGTTTTGGAAAGTTTGGCAAAAGTCGAGCGGCCAGCTGTCGGAGTGACATGGGGAGCAAACTTTTTCAAATCCGGTGACGACACTTCAAATCCACATTGGATTAGTTTTTCAACTGTCACTGAGTCCACAAAAGATACGGGCGGAGCGTTCCATCAGCCATGGTGCTTTGGGACGATAGAATTTGTTGACTGATTGGTCAATTGATAGCTAAGTCGCAATCATATTTGTTTGGCCGAATTTTACGCCTTTAGTGCTGATGATCTTGTCAGCCATTTTGTTGATTTGACTGGCTGCGCCCTTCAAGACAATAATCTCCATACAATCGTGGCGGTCAAGGTGAACGTGCATCGAACAAATGGTCTCCAGCAGATGATTATGCTGCATGGACGTGAGCTTTTGCATCAACTCGGTTGAATGGTGATTGTAAGCAATGCAGACGGCGGCTGTGACTTTGGCCTTATCGTTAGCGAGTTTTTTACTGAGCAGCTTGTCTCTGATCAAATCTCGAATGGCTTCTGAGCGGTTTCTGTAACCTTGGGACTTGATCATCTTATCAAAATCGCCGAGCAACTTTTTCTCCAGCGATATGCCAACTCGTTCAACTTGAGACATTTTTTTTCTCCTGATAATCTATATACACAAAACTTTAGCCCAAATTCTAATCAATTCAGCTATAACTGAAAAGGGTTTTTGCTATATTGCTAAAAAAATATTGACAGGCAAAAGCTAATGACCAAAATAAGGTGGTACTGTCGAGTGTTTTTATGATTATTATTATGACGAAATCGAGGATATGATTATGGCTAAAGAACCGTTCGTAACAGTTTTAGATGATAGCGGTCAATATCAAAGATTGGTCGACGGGATCGAACAAAGCTGCGGCTTAAAAGCTGGCAGAGTTCATCTCGAAGCCGGTCAAGAATGCGGCGTCCATACGACGGGCGGTCGCGAAGAAGTATTGGTCTTTCTTGCTGGGACGGGAGTTGCGTATCTCGGCGAAAATGGCGAAAAACAATTGGATGTGGGAGCGGGCAAAATCGCATACATACCGCCTGAAACAATCCATAACATTAAAAACAATGCGAGCGAACCTCTGATCTATGTTTTTTGCGTGACACCAGTTAAGTAAAGATTCGGTGGTATATGAAAATAGGTTGCGATTTTAGTCTTTGCTAGTGACATAAATCGCTTGTTCGGCGAATAAGTTCGGCGCAAATTTTACAGGGCTGACCTTTGTCTTAATCAAAGGAATCCGCTTGTCGATAGTGACATTAAGCTGTTTGCAGAATTGATCGAAATCTTTCAGAGATAAAAAGTGAACGTTGGACGAATTATGCCAAGTAAAAGGCAGCTGTTTTGATATTGGGGCGCGGCCGCTGAGAAACAGTTGCAATCTACATTGCCAATGGGCAAAATTCGGGAAGCTGACGATCACTTTTTTGCCGACACGCAGCAATTCTGTGAAAACTTTTTCAGGATTTTTGACCGTCTGCATCGTGTGCGATAAAATAACTGTGTCAAAAGACTTGTCACCATAATGGCTGAGGCCGTCCTCAATGTCATGCTGTATTATTGGAAGGCCGCGATTTACACATTGCAAAACTGCCGCCTGTTCCAATTCAATGCCTTCGCCTGCGATGTTTTTGTCTGTGATGAGATTGTTCAGTAATTGGCCGTCACCGCAACCGATGTCGAGCACTTTTGAATTGGGCTCAATTAGCGATTCAATTACTTGATAGTCAACGCGGCTTCGACAATTTTGCTGATGCTGGCTGAGAACGTTGGGCGGGTGGAGCACCTTATTGTTATGGCCAGTGAATGTCGCGGCTAAAAAACCGCTAATAAAATCGCCGAGAATTTTAGGCTCAAGCAAAAATGAATCGTGGCCATAGGGCGAATCAATATTGCAATAGCTGACGTCTTTGCCGCAAGCAGCTAGGACGCTGGTGATTTGTTTGGATTGGTTTGGAGTAAAAAGCCAATCGCTTGCGAAGCTGATGATTAGAAATCGCGATTGTATATCGGCAAAGGCTTTTTCTAATGAGCCGTGATCTTTGGCTGGATCGAAATAGTCCATCGCGCGAGTGATATATAAATAGCTGTTGGCATCGAAACGCTCGACGAACTTTTTGCCTTGATAGTCGAGATAGCTTTCGACTGCAAATTCAGAGTTGATGTCATATTCATAACTGTCGGAATTTTGAAGTTGACGGCCAAACTTTTTGTGCATACCTTCTTCGGATAAATAGGTGATGTGGCCGATCATGCGGGCAATGCTTAAGCCGCTGTCGGGAGTTTTTGAGCTACTGTAATTGCCGCCATTGAAATCAGAGTCAGCTAAAATCACGTTGCGGCTGACAGCGTCAAAGGCTATCGATTGGGCACTGAGCCGAGCGGTCGTGGCTATCGGAATGACAGATTTTACGAAATCGGGATAGTCTATCGCCCATTGCAACGCTTGCATACCGCCGATCGAACCGCCGACTACGCATAATAATTCTGTGATGCCGAGCGAATCTAAAAGCAATTTTTGGGCCTTGACCATGTCACCGATTGTGATGACGGGGAAGCTGTTGCCGTAGGGCTTGTCTGTGGCGGGATCTATTGAGCCGGGACCGGTTGTGCCGCTGCAGCTGCCGAGAAAATTGGAGCAAATGACAAAATATTTGTTTGTGTCAATGCCCTTACCCGCCCCGATCATGTCGTGCCACCAGCCGGGCTTTTTGTTCGACTCTTTGCCGAAGCCGGCCGCATGAGCATCGCCGCTTAAAGCGTGACAAACCAAAACGACATTGTCACCAGAATCGTTAAGTGTTCCGTAGGTTTCGTAAGCGATATCAATTTGAGTAAGCTGCTGGCCGCAAGATAATGTTATTGCAGAGTCGTCGCCGGAAAAACTGGCGATCTTGGTGCTTACAATGCCAATATCTTTGTTTTGTGAATTCATAATGGTCGCCAAAGAGCTATAAAACGTAAAAATCGAAAAATCAACCTTTGCTAATATATTCCGCTATTTTTGCATATAAATTTCAAGCTGACAAGCACAAATATACGAAAATATAGTTGGTGAAAGCTTTTATGCAGTGGTATGATGTAAAAGCGAATGGGGGTTTGGGGAAGCTGGTTCCCCACATTGGTTTGGACTGGTACATCAGTTGGGCGGAATTTTATTTTTAAACTGGAATCTGCAATACATTAAATCTATAATGAATAGCATCTTTGACGTTACTGTCATCTAAAGAATATTTGCTTATAAATGGTTGGTGGTCGAAAATTTACGACTACTTGAATAACTAATAGTGAGTGTTTAATAAAAGGTAAAAGTATGGCAAAGAAAAAAACACGTAAAGCAAAGGCATTGAAAAAAGGGCTTTGGGCTGCTGGCGAAGTGAAGATTTTGAAAAAAATGTTCAATGCAAATCCGACAGCTGCTGTAGCGAAAAAACTTAACAGGTCACTCGATACTGTTAAGAAAAAAGCTTCCAGAATGGGACTGAGAAAAACCAAAAAATATCTGAAGTCCATCGGAAGAGCCTAAGGGGCCAGTAAAAAAACTCCGCTAAATTCGGATTACATTTTGACAGCTGCGATGCTTGGTTTAGCGAATAGGCTCTTGAGGGTTTGGGCTGAAATGATTGTTTTTGCGGCTTAGCTTAGAGGGCTGTTTAGCTCGTGACATATCTGGCTGATATAGCTGTCGATGTTGTCGGCCAATATCTGGCTAAGGCCCTGATGGGGGGATATCGTCTCTGGTTCAATACCGAAAAAACAAGTTTCGTCAGGAGCTTGGCCTAACTGCTTAGCAATATCTAACACCTTCAAAACATCACACTCGTGAAGGCTAAAGTTAGCTAATCGTTTGACGCTTTCAACGTCATCGGAAGTGAATCTTTTTAGCGTGCCGGCAGTTGTACCCATCAAAGCACAATCTATAATCACAGCCTTTTTGCGATTACTAATCATATGTAATATCGATAGGCCGCCTGTCCCTGCGTCAACAAGCTTTATAGCAGAATCGAAAATTTCAGGTTGCAGGCATCGCAACTGCTGCAGCTTGTCAATAAGAAATCCGCCAATAGCCTCATCAGCCATAAGCGGATTCCCTAAACCTAAAACAATAGTGCCAGTTTTAGTTTGCATAGTAATTATTTGACGAATTTTACGTCAAGCATGTGAGTCGAACATGATATACATGGATCGTAAGCTCGAACGAGCATTTCAAGTTTTTGCTGAATGGCTGCTTCACTTTCGTCCAATATCTCGGGCACCAGCTTCTCAAAATCTTTTTGAATGTTAGCGTGATTCTGATTGGTCGGAATACACATGTTGCCCCAAGTGCAGTTGGCGTTTTTGTCGAACTCATAAGAATGGAACAATATCCCGCGAGGAGCTTCGATGCCTGCTTCGCCGCGGCCGGCTTTAGGTGTTTGGTTCGTATTGTTCTGGTCTTCTTTGATTCCCTTGCTCAGCAGATCGTCAATTAAGCTGATACTGGAAACGACAACCTCAGCACATTCGACGAGCTGGGCAACCGAATTCATATAAGGATTGCAGCAGCCCTTTTCGAGGCCAAACTTTTTAGCGATATCTTTAGCTGGATCAACGAGCTGATCATAATTGTTATTGAATCTGGCAAGAGCCCCGGCAGCATAGCTATCGCGATGCCACTTCGTCCACTTGGCTGTCGATTGGTCAACGACATACTCATTGGCAACCGATTCCCAATTGTTCACCGTCTGCTCATAGCCATCTGTCGAAACAATTTTGTCATCATAAAAAGCATAGCCGCGAGATTCATTGAGAGCTATATATTCTGTAGGTCGCTCAAAAGCAGGCAGCTGATCGGCAACGCTCAAAACAACATCCACAATCGTCATCAAAGCAGGGATTGTATCCGTTAAAGTTTGCTTCAACTCTTTGAGCTGGCTTTCAGATGGTAACGCTGAAAATCCGCCCGGCATAATCGTGACCGGATGGGTGATCCTGCCGCCAAGCAATTCTGACCAGTCATTGGCGATCCGATGAGCCTTGATAATCGTCAAAACTGCGTCTTTGGCGATCGGGACAAGAGGCACTACAGATTTGGCGCCAAACAAATCAGGGGCAACCAAATAGCCGACGTGCAATACATGGCTTTGCAGCTGCTCGGAATAATGCAGAAGACGCCTAAGTGAATCCGTCTGCTCCGAAACCTCAATGCCTGTTGCAGCTTCAACGGCTTTGGTGGCTACCAGAGAATGAGAAATCGAACAGATTCCGCAAATACGGCTGACGATAAGCTGAATGTCCTGATAGCTGCGGCCGCGAACCATTGCCTCAAAAAAACGCGGAGCTTCCGGAACCTGCCACTGAATTTTACCAATAGTACCGTCCTTGACATTGACAACGATATTGCCATGACCCTCGACTCGTGTTAGATGAGTGACATTAATGTTTACATTTTTGCTCATATCATCGGCTCCTGTTTACTTCCAAATAGGACCATTTTTGATTTTAGGTCTTCTACGGTTAAATTGTGTTTTTCCATGACGTCTTTAGCTGCGTCTAAGTTCGGATTGCTGATGTAGCCGCGGCAGCCATAACATCTAAAACCAGCCGAAGGACATCTCGCTCCGCAACCAGCGCGAATGATCGGGCCAAGACAAACAAGCCCCTTTTCCCACACGCATTGATTACCTTTGGCTTTGCACTCAACGCAGATCGGATAATCCGGAATCTCCGGCTTTTTGCCAACCAGTAAGCTGCGAAGAATATAAGCCAACTCATCACGCTCAATAGGACAGCCGTGAATTTTGTAGTCAACCTTGACAACCTCGTCGATCGCCTTAGTCTGATAGGTGTCGAGATGCTCTTTTTTGCCGGCATCGCCATAGACGCATTGACGAACCTCGTCGAGATCGAAATTGTTTTTCAATTTGTTAATGCCGCCTGTCGTAGCACAACTGCCCATGGCAATCAAAATCTTGGCGCGGCTGCGAATAATGTCGATCCGCTTTTCATCTTCTGCACGCGTTATCGAACCCTCTATTATAGCAATGTCATATTCATGACTCTGCTCGCTCATCGCTTCTCGCCATTCGACGACGTCAACTGCACCAATCAAATCCAGAATACCTTCTTCAAGATTGACAATCTGCAACTGACAGCCTTCACAGCAAGCGAAATCAAAAATAGCTACTCTTGGTTTACTCATTTAATATAATCTCCATCT
>CBDUWP010000051.1:0-9977 GCA_965370955.1 uncultured bacterium
AGACGATGTTAGATTTATTATTCCTTATGTCGAATTCGCAAAACAAACAAAAGGAGCAAGGCCACTCGTTATGGATACGTCCGCTATAATCGATGGAAGAATCGCTGACCTATACAGAAGCAAACTCTTCGATGCGCCAATGATCGTGCCGAGATTTGTCATCAACGAACTACAGCTAATCTCAGATTCAAGCGATAAGCTAAAAAGAAACAGAGGAAGAAGAGGACTGGATATACTGAAACAATTACAAGAAAATCCGGGAGTCGATCTCGAAATAGATGATACGCCAATGCCTGATGCTGAAGATGTCAAAGGTGTAGATCAAAAATTGGTCATCTTCACGAAAAATAAAAATGGACGACTAGCAACTACAGACTATAACCTGACCAAAGTCGCGCAAGTAAGAGAAATCGATGTGCTGAATATTAACGATCTGGCGAACTCGCTAAAAGCAATTATTCTGCCTGGTGAAGGAATGAAAATCACTATCATAAAACCGGGCGAAGAAGATGATCAAGGAATCGGATACCTAGAAGA
The DNA here is from genome assembly GCA_965370955.1 of uncultured bacterium. Taxonomy (GTDB): domain Bacteria; phylum Planctomycetota; class Phycisphaerae; order Sedimentisphaerales; family Anaerobacaceae; genus CBDUWP01. The sequence goes on from CBDUWP010000051.1 coordinate 538, forward strand.
TGGAACTATGGTTGTCGTTGAAGGAGCGAAAAATAAAATCGGAAAAGAAGTCACAATAAGCGTCACAAGCTCATTGCAAACATCAGCAGGAAAAATGATCTTTGGAAAATTTGAATCGTTTGCATAAGCCATAGGCTTGAGATGATGACAGATTAGCTCAATTTGGATAGGTGTTTTTTTAATGTTGGCAGCAAATCTGCTAAAGCGACAGTGGCAATCTTTTGGCCGGATCTATATAGATAGGCTTTGTTCTTACCAGCACAAATCGCTAAATCAGAATCAGCGGCTTCACCCGGGCCATTGACAACACAACCCATGACAGCTATACGCAGCTTAGGCGAAAAATTAGTTATCATCTTCTCGATTTTTTTGGCAAAGGAAATTAGATTTATCTCACAGCGGCCACAAGTAGGGCAAACAATCAAAGTCGGTTTTCGGCGGCAAGCGAGGTTGAGTGACATCAAAATTTTATGAGCGATGCCAATCTCCAAAGTTGGGTCGCCTGCGGCACTGACGCGAATCGTGTCGCCAATGCCCTCCGAAAGCAAACTGCCAATAGCAACGGCGGAGGGAATCGAAGCGTCACCGGGTAAGCCGGCGTGAGTCAAACCCAAATGGACAGGGTAATCGAAAAAAGCGGATATCTTGCGGTTGATCTCGATCGTACGAATGGTGTCACTGCTTTTGGCACTTAAAACAAGGTTGGTGAAATTGTGTTTCTCGAAAAATCGAACGTAACTTTTAAGCTCCTTGAGCATTAAAGAAACGCGTTTGGATTCGGCTGTGTCACTCTTTTTCAGATCGCGGATGCTGGCTTCATTGACGCCGATGCGAATTGCAATCTTATGATGTTTAGCAGAATCAATAATACGAATCAAATCCTTGCGGCTGGTAATGTTGCCGGGATTCAAACGAATTTTAGCGGCGCCGGCCTCGATTGCCTCGATTGCACGGGCGCTACTGAAATGTACGTCGGCAGCTAGCGGGATCGAAACCCGATCAACGATACGACCAAAAGCACGAGTATCGGCCGCAGTAGGAACAGAAAGACGTACAAAATCGCAGCCGCAGGCGATGAGCTTGTTTATTTGGCGGACGCAGCCTGCTACATTGGTCGTAGCTAACTTAGTCATACTTTGAATGATGACGCGATGGGCAGAACCCATACGCAATTGGCCAATTTTGACTGTGCGAGTTTTTTTTCTCTTAATCATGGCCGTCATTGTAAGAGGTTTCTGCCAGCGTGACAACCATAGTTTTGGCGATTTTTTGACGAGCAACTGATTAAGATAACAGGTGTTTTGGCCGAAATTAGAACTGGTAAGCCTGATGGAGTTATTACGATTTTTAGAGCGATAAAACAGCTATAAGCTTAAATAAAGGTGGTATTTATGAATTGGACCAAGCCAGTAGTGTTTCTTGGAAAAGCTTACAATCAAGACGAAATCTGCCAAGGATACGAAATTATTGGACTTGAATTAGAGCTGTACGGGAAATTGGAAACTTTCTATATGGCAGTTGTCGACGGGTTTATCGTTTTTACGGATATTGTGGCGACGGCTCAAAAAATAGCATCGGAAATAGCTAAAATCAGTATCGAAGAAATGGCTGAGAAAAAAACGCCTGTCATGTGCAAAAAAGGATGCAGTGCATGTTGTAAATATATGGTGTCACTGTCTGCGCCGGAAGCTTTCGCTATCAGAAATAAAATCATGGAAATGGAAACAGCAGAGGGCAGACAAACGCTCGAACAAACCCTAAATGTTTCAAGAACTATCCTTGAAGAATTCCCAATCTTTTTTAACGAAGAACAAAGCGAAACAGATGATCAAGATGCGGCGTTAAGCAAATGGTATTCGTCTCTGAATATCGAGTGCCCATTTCTATCGGAAGAAAATGGACAGTGCAGTATATACGAAGAAAGGCCAATCGTTTGCAGAGAACATATGGTGATGAGCGATCCGAAACGATGTACTATCGAAAATGATTTCAAAAAACATACAGTTGATGTTCCTGTTAGTTTTTCCAGAGTTTTGGCGCAGCTGTCGGCTGAAATGCAATGCTCAGATATCGATGCTGTTATGCTGCCCTTAGCTGTGGCGTGGACGCAGGATAACGATGAACAAAACCAAAGGACTTGGCCGGCTGTAAAGCTTATGAAAAGATTTGTCAAAATCGCACAAAGGTTTGCAATGGAAAATCAAGAGAAAACAGGCTCTCAAATACAATCTCAAACGCAAACAAATGATATGCAAACTGTTAGTCAATAGCTAAATAGATGGTTTAAAATTTTCGCAGCAATCCAACGACTATAGCCTCTATTTGGCAATTATTGCTGTAAATCGGGGCATAACTGCTATTGGCCGGCTGTAAACGAACCCGAGTCGACTCCTTGTAAAAACGCTTCAATGTCACCTCGCCATTGTCAACAGAGGCAATGACAAGTTGGCCATTGTCGGCAGTTTTGCGATTGCGGCAAATTACATAATCGCCATCGAAAATCCCATCCTCTATCATACTGTCACCTGTTACCTCAAGAGCAAAGATCTGATCCGATGAACCAAAGCAGCTGTCTACTGTAATGAAACGGTTCTGTTCAACAGCTTCAATCGGCACACCTGCAGCAACTCGACCCTTCAAAGGAATGTCACTCGAGCCAGAGGATAAAGAAAGCGGCTGGTTGGACGACTGGTTATGTCGGTCAAGGCTGTCAAGCAGTTCTTCGGCTAAAAGAGTTGGCCTCAAAGAGCGAGCCTTGGCTGTGGTCTTGATGAGCAGCCCTTTTTTTTGCAATTCGGCGATATGCTCGAACGCGGTGCTTCGACTTATGCCCACTGTTTTCGACAGCTCGCTGATTGTTGGTGAATAGCCAGAGCTGGCTAGGGCTTCTGCTATCTGACGAAGAATCTGAAGCTGACGAGGGGTCGGATGAACTAAAGGGCTCGAGTGTGACTGCATAAGAACTATCCTTTGGATTAGGTGTTAAAGCGATTGGTTCCTGAAGAGGGCCGGCGGCAGCTGTCGAAAGTATACCGCTGATGCGAGAAAGCAATTGCCCTAAACTGTTAATAAAAGGCGATTTGCCGTAGTCACCGGGATAATGCTTGACGTAGTCGCCGCCGGGACCAAATTTACATACCGGTTCAACTGTATCGTGATTGCGTTTTGCTACCATCTTTATAGCTCCTTACCAATTAACATCTTCTATCTATCGGTCAAGGGGTGCGGTTTACCCAAACAAAAACCGAACAAAATGTCAGTTTTTGCATCTTTTTTGGATAATCAAAGGTAAATGAGGCTAGCTGGTGATAATATCGGACGTTGGCGGCGAAAACAATTGCAGGTGAAAAAAAATAAAAAAAAGCTTGCAATGTAGTAGTACAAAGTGTATTAGTTGTATTAGTACGCTTCATGTCGGGTTTATCGGAACTTTATTAAATGTTGGCCCTAGTTGGCATATCGAATATTGGGCTTGTTACGAAATCAAATGTTGGCGCCATACGGCGCGAAAGAAGGTGAACGAAAATGGGGCTGTGGATACAAATATTGGCTGGGGCAAATGAGCCAATCTATATGCAAATCGTTTCGCAAATTAGCAAAGCAATCGCAAAAGAGCTACTAACAGCAGGTGATAAATTGCCGGCAGTCAGAAAACTCGCCGCAGAATTAGTGGTTAATCCAAACACTGTGGCGAAAGCTTATACGCTCCTCGAAAAACAGAAATTAGTAAACACAAAAACAGGAGCTGGGACATTCGTCAGTCAGCCCGATGGACTAAATGTAGATCCGGTCAATATGAATCTGCTAAACGAAAGAATCGATACGATTATAACGGATGGAATTAACTGCGGACTAAAAGAAAATGAGCTAACGAAATTATTTGAAAAAAGACTAAAAAAATTCGGAAAAAAATCAGTAGAAGGGAGAAAATAAAATATGAGCGAAATAGTTTTGAAAACCAAAGGATTAACGAAATATTTTGGCGATTTTGCCGCTGTAGATCATCTCGATCTCGAAATCAAAAAAGGAAGCATCTGCGGGTTCTTGGGCAGAAACGGAGCGGGGAAAACAACGACAATCAAAATGCTCTTGGGATTGCTGAAGCCAACGGAGGGAAAATCACAGCTGTTTGGATGCGACAGCCAAAAACTTACCAACGAAATCAAAGCTAAAGTGGGATATGTCACTGAAGGACATAGATTGTTCGGGGCAATGACAATAAAACAAATCCAAAATTATCAAAAGGCGTTCTATCCGAAAACTTGGAGCCAATCGCTGTTCGATGAAATGATCGAGTATTTCCAACTGCCGAAAAAGAAAAAAATTAAAAAAATATCAAAAGGACAAAAAGCACAAGTGTCACTGGCTCTGACATTGGCGACTAATCCAGAGCTGTTAATTATGGATGATCCGACTTTAGGATTGGATGCGGCTATCAGGAGGCAATTCTTGGAGAGTATGATCGAGCTGATCACAAAGCAGGGCAGAACGATACTGTTTTCAAGTCATATATTAAGTGACGTCGAAAGAGTGGCGGACAGAATCGTTATTTTAGATCGCGGTGTCAGACGCGTTAACTGCGAGCTCGATCTGTTCCGAAAATCTGTCAAAAAAATTGTTATGGCATTCGAAAAAGAAATACCAAAAAATGTAAAGGCTGACGGCTTGATGCATGTCCGAACGACAGATGGGACATTGGAAATGGTGCTACTGGAAAATGATTCAAAAAAAATCGATGAACTAGCAGAAAAGCTGGGGGCTAAACGATGGCAGCAAGCGAAAATGAGCCTAGAAGATCAGTTTATTGAATATACGACTCAAAACGAAAAACGGAAAATGTTTACGTGGGAGGTGAAATAAAATGAAATATGTCGCACTGATGAAAAAAGAAATGAGAGAAAATATGATGTGGGGTATTTTTGCTGCAGTGGTTTTTACCTTGCTGGCTACTTTTATTATGTCTCTTATTTTTAAGACCGAACAGATTTTTTCTTCATATAACTGGAACTGGAAAAATGAAAGTTTGAATATCGTTTGGTGGAACATGCGGTTTAGAAATCCCTTTGGAGCAATCGGGGCATGGCTGTTTTTTATATCTATTGGTTTAGGGCTGATCTTGGCTGTCAGGCAATTTTGGATGCCGAATTTCAGCAGAACACAAAGTTTTGAACTGCATAGGCCAGTTAATAAAGGATGGATACTATCGGCGAAATTATTATCAGCTATGTTGATAATGGCTGTTTCTGTTGGAGGTGTTTGGTGTGTCTTTTATCAAATTGGACATAGAGTGTTTCCAAGTATATTGACCAAAAATGTGTTGGTGCAAGGATGGATGTTTATCGCTTTCGGATATGTGATATATCTTTGTCTGGCTGTTTGCGGACTCGATAAATCCAAATGGTATGCAACGAAAATGGTGCCAATGCTGCTTGCTATTTTCTTTCTTATTATGATCTTCACACAAGCACAAATTTATATGGTGATGACAATTATTGGCTGCGCAATCGCAGTGCTGCTGGCGCAAGTGGCGAGTCTGTTTTTAAGTAGGGATTGTTAATAAAAATAAAAGATTCAGTTGGGCTAATATAAAGTGAGGTGAAAAAATGAAATTAAATATCTTCGGTAGCGGAATAAAAATTGTTATTACAACAATGGTAATACTATTGGTGTTTGCTCTTTTACAGTTTTTAGCTAGCAGTATCGGTTGGCTGTTTGAAAAACCGCCACAGCAACGATGTACAAATAATAATGTTGCGGTAATAAATGATTGTGAGAAAACCATCAAAGAAAAAGCGGCGAAAGAGTTTACCGCAGATGGCAAAGTGTTTTTGGTGGACAAATGGGACGAATCAAGATGCCGAATCTATGATGCCAATAGTAAAAAAATCTGGGAGGGAAATAAAAAAGAAAAGCCTTTTGATTTTTTAATGTTTGGTCAGAATTTTTTTAGTTTTGACGCACGAGATTTGGAATCAATGTATAAAATGAATCTTGAATTTTCTTCTGGTTTTAATGTGCCTGTTAAATCGACCGATGACAGTTGGCGAGTTTGGAAATATGATCTGAGGAAAGACTATTTTGTCGGTTTGGATTCTATAGGACAAATTGTGGGGTATATGGGGGCAAAGGGCTTTGCAAAATCAAAAGCAAAGATTGAACCTTTTTGCAAATTCAAAAAGCTGAGGTTGTGGAGACATGCTGATTTTAAATTGATAAAAGCACTCTGGATGACAGAAAGAAAAATCTATGAGATTGATTTCGTAAATGAAAAAGTGATTGTTGTTTTCGATTCCGATAAAGAAAAAATAAAAGAGGCTTATGTTAATAGAAGCTGGCTGAAAAAGAAAGATGGATATAGGCCTTTACTTGTTTGTAAAATGACTGACGGAAAAAGACATCTTGTTCTAAAGGATACAAATGAAAAAATTGTGCTGCCTGAAATCAAACCCAAAAAAGACTTGAGGCTAAAGTATTTTAAGGTTGCGGCAATTGATGACGGTCTGTTTGTGATGGTATTATTTCGAGATCCATGGCCTGATATGAAAAATATAGGGAGCGAGGATTGGTTTGGGGCTTGGAGGAAGTATAATAGTAAATCACACAATCAGGAGCTAACGCTTTATAAATTAAACGATGGCGGTGCGGAGCTGGAAATGATGAACAATTTCAGCTGGGTTAAAACGCCAAGAAAAATAGCTCATTCAAGAGAAAAATTTTGGCCCTCTGAATTTCACGATGTTATTAGCAATCTGTCGCCGGTGGTTTATGGCGCAATTGGCGGAATATGGCATAAAGATTTGAGACAATTAAGTCGCACAAATGACAGTGTCAGATCTGCTCTTGCAGGGTTGATTTTGCATTGGAGGGCTAAAAATATGGTGGCGAATGTGATCGTTAGCCTAATAGCTGTGTCGATTGCATTTGTACATGGACTCGCTAGAAGAAAAAGCTGGGCAGGTTTTGCCGGCTGGCTTGTATTCGTGTTTATATTCAATGTCGCAGGGCTAATAATTTATCTTATGCTCAATCACCGGCCGGTAATAATATGCCAAAATTGTAACAGCAAAAGAGCTGTCAATAATAAAAAATGCCGAAAGTGCGGACAGTCACTGGAAATGCCAAAAAATAATGGCTTTGAAATTGTTTCAGGAACAATTTGAAAGAGACGTAAACGTAAATAAAACTAGGAAAACATAGTTTTATAGATATTCCAAGTTTTTATGAAAAAGCGGCTAGTCCTAATCGGCTGGTCGCTTTTTTTTGCGCCCCCAAAAACGAATAAGCCAGTTTTCGTTATACAATTTTTGATGTTTTTTGACATTTTAATCTTTGCTTTTATTGGTGATAATTGAGATATTAGTGATTATAAAGATAGATGTTTAATTATGCTGATTAACCGATGGAGGCACGAGAGTTGAATAAACCTAAAAAAATAGCACTACTGCTGGATGACTCAAACGGCTATTTTGCACGATTCGCTCGCGGAGTGGGAAATTATGTTTCATGTTCCAATTGGCAAACTAGGCAGTGGATGTCGATAGGCGATAAAGGGCAAATCTGCAGGCTGGATAAAATCGATTGGCCAATCGATGGGGCTATCGTACAACGGAATATAGCAATGACAGGAATCGAGGATATTACTAATCTTGGAGTACCTGTTATCCTGGCATACAACTCGCAAGAGCCAATAGCAAACTTTCCAACAATAAATACTGGTGATAAAGAAATAGCTACAAAAATCTACGGATATTTTCGAGACAGAGGATATCAAAGATTTGCATTTTGCGGGCTGGCAAATATGAACTGGTCAATCAGAAGGCAAAAAGCATTTGAGGAATGTGTTAGAAAAGACGGATTGGAAATAATGTCCTATGTAGATGAAACTGTCGAAAATGTCAAGATGGTCTGGCAATGGGATATGACGGCAATGATTAAGTGGCTTAAAAAATTGCCAAAGCCAATCGCTATGATGCTCTGTAATGATGATTGGGGAATTAAAGTGCTGGAGGCGTGCAAAGAAGTGGGAATTGAAGTGCCGGAGGAAATATCCATCGTAGGAGTCGATGATAATAATGATTGCAGATGCAACCTCTTTGGTATGCCGCTGTCGAGCTTGTCTCTTGATAGCGAAAAGTCAGGATTTGAAACGGCGAAACTATTAGACGATATAATCGATGGCAGAGAACAGATGGATAATCAAAAAATTTATACGCCAGTTATGTCTGTAGTCACAAGGAACTCTAGCGATATTTTAGCTATCGAAAACCAACAACTGCTAAAAGCATTGGAATTTATTAGGGCAAATGCGAAAGGAATGATTCAAATCGCAAATGTGGTGGCTGTGACAAATATTTCAAGAAGAGGGCTGGAACGATTGTTTAAAGACGTAATGGGACGATCAATCTATGATGAAATTAGAAGAATCAAATGCAATGTCGTAGAAGAACTGCTTCTGAAAACAGATTTGTCCATGGTGGAAATTGCCAAAACAGTTGGGTTTACTGATCATAAACATTTAAATAGAGTGTTCGCATCACAAAAAAATATGCCGCCAAGTCGGTTTCGGAAGCTAAACAAATAAAAATTAGATCAAAATAACAGATGTCTCTTTTAAAAAGCGGCTAGCCCTAATCGGCTGGTCGCTTTTTTTTGCGCCCAATATGGATAAGTCTATCAAAGAGCATAACATTTCTTGTCGCAAAAACGACTATATTTCAATATACCTAATATGTTAACTATTTGATGGTCAATTCTATTAGTTTTTTTAAGGAATGCCGGTATCCCCCTATTACCCCTAAAGGGGGCAATGGAGGATAGGGGGGAAGAGTGAATGTGTTTTGTGTGAGCCATTATGCGCTTTATGACAAAGGGAATGGATTTTATGCAAAATAAACCTTTTCCCTTTTTATCGCTTTTTTTTGGTACAGCAATATGGTAACATGACTTTTAGGTCTCATAAGGTCTGTAAAGATAAGTGAAGGCAACGGCAGGTTATCGGAACTTGCGTTGAAGCTTTATAGAGCTGAAAAATGAGAAAGGTGGTCGGCTGAATGATGGTGACATTAAACAGCTGGCATTTGGCGGAACTATTTAGGTTGATGAACTAAATAGTAGATGAAAAGTGAAAAATGTTTTTTTTAGGAGGATTGTGTTATGAAACACAAATTTTTAATCTTGGTCTTAGTTCTTACACTACTGTCCGGCAGCTCGTTTGCTGCTAACAAGTGGTTTGGAGAGGTCAGCGGAAGCAATTGGAATACAGCTGTTAACTGGGGTGGAACAGTGCCAGCCAGTGGTGATGTTTCTTATGTTGAGCAAAATGACTGTGTTATCGCAACTAATACAGCAGTATCTAACATCTTAAATATTGGCGTCGGAGACGATTCGTCTGTGACAATGAGCTAAGGTTCTAAGCTCGTTCTTGGTGACCGAGTAAATGT
>CBDUWP010000052.1:0-9962 GCA_965370955.1 uncultured bacterium
ATTGTGAATAATGGCACCCTTTTCTCTTTTTTGAAGCCCCTAAATATGGTATAATGCTTGCACATAATATAGCACAAAAATTGTTTGTCGCTTATTTTTTCATAAATTTAGTGATTGAAGGAGTTCTCACAATGATCAGAAAATTTTATGTCATCATAATGTTATTATGCCTTGCCGGCATCGCCAATTCAGCTGATTATGAAGACCACCACCGAGTATGGAGTGACAGCTGGGCTATTGGCACTGGAACGAGCAACCATTTGTGGTCAGATGGTGACAACTGGTATCGGCCAAGCAACGATAACGAGAATGATATACCGATGTGCTTAACTGATGTCAGGATAGGCCTTGGCGAGGGCAGCTTCAGTTATCCTCAGCCACTGGCGGACAACTGGGAGGACATGGTTGACCCAACTTGCAACTCTCCAGAATCGGCTGCACTAATACATGTTTGCAGCCCCGATACGTCAGACGTCAACGACCCCAATGATCATCACAGATTATGGATTACTTCAGGTGCAGATCTGCATGTTTACGGGCCATTCAAAATTAACGGTTACAATGGCCAAGGTACTGTCAACATGGATGGCGGCTTATTGACCGTTGAAGAATCTATGTATTTAGCTGACAATGAAGCCACTGGAATCCTTAACATGACAGGCGGAACAGTTCTTGTTCAGAGTAATTTTTATTGCCCTTCCGCAAGTGCCTCTGCTACCAATGACGCCCATTTAAATTTAGATAGCGGATTATTTTTGGTTGAGGAAGATTTCTCCATCATCAACAGTAACAATTGCAGCGGCGAAATAGATATTGCAGGCGGCACATTAAAAATCAAAGGTGACAAAGTAACTTTGACGGAAGGTTATGCTGACGACGGTTATATTAAATCCCATGGCGTAACTGATGGCAGCCTTATTTCCGGCAATTTGCGAGCCTTTTTGCACGTGGATTATAACGCAAGAACCGCCGGCTACACAACATTAACAGCCGTAACGATAGCAGACAATAGAGCATGGAAACCTATCCCTAACCCCATAACAGACGTATCCCAAAAGCCTTTAAACCAAATTCTCACATGGGCAAGCGGCGAAGGAGCTTCGAGTCACGATGTTTATATTGGCACAGACTACACAACAGTTAATAATGCCACACCAGCCAGCGACGAATTTGTCACGAACACAACCTCTAACAGCTACGACAAACCGACAGGCTATTTGCCGGGCGTGACATATTACTGGCGTATTGATGAAGTTGGATCTTCTACTATAAAGGGCTATGTCTGGAATTTCACAGTGGATAATTGTCAAGCCTACGATGAAGAGCCCGCAGAAGGCGATTGTGTCAACAGCGATCCAAATTTAAAATGGACTAGCAGTAGTTATGCTCGGTCGCATGACATTTATTTCGGCACAAGCCATGCCAGCGTAAATACTGCTGCTAGATTAGCTGGTGACATCGACGGTGACACGCTTGTTGATGGTTATGATTTGAATACAATATGTGGTAATTGGCTTGGCGAGAATTTCATTGCCCATGAGCCGAATTTGGCTAACTATAGGAATTTCGATGAAAATACTGGCACGACAGCCGCAGATAGTGCCGGCTCAAATGATGGCACTTTGCAGGGCTCAGCTGGCTGGACGACTGGCCAAATCAATAGCTGTATAAACCTAAATGGTTCTGGCGATTCTGTCGAAATTCCTGACAGCACCTTGAGCGGCTCTTGGACGATGATGTTATGGGTCAATACTGACACAAACAATGTAGGCACTTATGACGGCGCAAAAGTTCTTGGCGATGGTTCGACAGGCACTTGTTATTTAGCTGTCATTGACGGCTACGGTATTTATTATCGCAATAGTGTTTCGGGTCCGAGTTTTTATGATGTGAAAGATTTTTATAATGTTTGGCGCCACATTGCGATTGTTTCAGATGGCAGTCATATAGAATGTTTTGTTGACGGCACAAGCCTTAGCAAGAAAGGTGTTAGTTCAAGTGACTTTGATCTCAATGCCATAGGTGCCGGCGGCGCGTCAAATCATAACTTTGATGGCCAGCTCGACGAGATTATGATTTTTGATTACGCATTGTCAGCATATGAAATCGCCGACTATTATGATGCAATGTCAGCAGGTCATTTGCCGCTTGGAGATGGTGACCTCAATAATGATAGTAAAATAAATCTGCTGGATTATGCGGTCGTGGCTGATGATTGGCATGTGCCGGCAGATGAGCCATATAAAGGCAACTATACTGTAAATAATTATCCATGCAGTGGCCTTGATGTGGGCGAAACTTATTATTGGCGAATTGATGAAGTTGGTTCTAAAGGAACAGTTAAGGGTGACATCTGGGAATTTGACGTTTCAATCTGTTGGAAATACATCATTGTAGGTGACAGCAGAGGAAGTAACGATGGAATTAATGCTGCTATTCTTAGTGAAATAGTCGCAGAAATTGTAGCTCAAGAAGTGGAATTTGTTCTGTTCCCCGGCGACCTTGTTAGTGGCTATAACAGTCAGTCGGCATTGCAAAGTCAGCTTATGGTTTGGCGTAATGCTATGCAGCCAGTATATGATGCTGGTATTGGTGTGTATCCAGTGCGAGGAAATCATGACATTGGTAACCCTGCAGGCACGACCGCATGGAACAATGTGTTTAGCGGTGCTTATGCACTTCCTGCAAATGGCCCGTCTGGTGAACTTAACTTAACCTATTCGGTTGAACATAAGAATCTTTTGGTCTTAGCTCTCGATCAATATATTACATCGCATCGCGTTAATCAAACATGGGTTAATGGTAAGCTTAGTGCCAACACTAAAACGCACATTGTGGCTTTGGGGCATGAGCCTGCCTTTAAGCTGGACCACAGTGATTGTCTTGATGACTATCCGACTAATCGAGATGCCTTCTGGACGAGTTTAGTGGATGCAGGTTGTCAAATTTATGCTTGCGGACACGACCATTTTTATAATCACGCGGTTGTTCGCGATAGTGACGCCGCTGATGATGTTAGCCAATATGTTGTTGGGACTGCTGGGGCTCCGATTTATAGTTGGTCACTTCCTTATGATGGCGATAATAGTGGGAACAGAATTGTACAGTACCAGCATGCTGCAACTTATGGCTATATTTTGGTAGAGGTGACCGATACTGAAATGAATACAACTTGGTATGGCAAAAATAGTACAACAGGTTTATATGAGCCAACTATAGATGCCGAAGATCCTAATGATCCCAATGATCCGCTGTTTCGTTTTGGAGTTGTAGCAGATGCTCAGTATGCTGATGTTAATCCATGGAACAACAGATATTATCGCGAATCTTTGTGGAAGTTGCAAGACGCTGTCGATGATTTTAATTCCACAAGCAACATGTCTTTTGCAATCCAAGTCGGGGATTTTGTTGATAGGTATGAAGCTAGTTACACGCCAATGTTGGCAATTTATAACCAGTTGACAATGCCAAAGTATCATGTGATTGGAAACCATGATTATCCTGACGGAATGACTACAGCACAGGTTATGGCGAAGTTGGGCATGACAGCAGACTATTATGATTTCACTTATAGCGGTTGGAGATTTATCGTACTCAACACAAACGAGATTGGTACGTTCTCTACTCCATCAGGAAGCCCTGAGAGAGCAGCGGCTCAGCGGATGCTCGATGAAGTCGAATCAGCTGGAGCTCTCCAAGCGAAAGAGTGGAATTCAGCTTTAAGTAAAACACAGAAAGCTTGGTTAAAAACTAAGCTCGCTGCCGCTGAAACAGCTGACGAAAAGGTTGTCATATTTGGTCACCATCCACTCTATCCAGAAGGTAGCTCATTGAGAACTTGGGATAATATTGAACTGATTGATATTATAGAATCCTATGATTGTGTTGTGGCTTATATGAATGGACATCAGCATGAAGGGGGTTATGGTGTTAAAAACGGCGTTCATTATTTAACAGTGCATGGTATGGTGGTATCGGAATTCACAAATGCCTATGCCGTCATTGAAGTCTATGACGATCATCTGGTTGTTGTGGGTACAGGCCACGAGCCAAGCCGAGCGTTGGTATTTCCAACTGATTAAATAGTACCGGTAAAATTGAAAAGGTTTACATTTAATAAAGCGTCAAGGCAAAAATGTAAACCAAGTGTTGGTAGGAATATAAGGCCACAAAACTCACTCTTTTAACTTCTTTTAGTTTTATAGATTCCCCTTGTATCTATTTTTATCAATGCCAAGATTGTGCATTTTGTACCTCATCACCCTCATTGTTGTTCCCAAGCCTTTAGCCGCAGCTGTCACATTTCCACGACATTGTTTCAGTGCATCGACCATGATGTCACGCTCAAATAAATCGACTCTTTCCTGCATTGATCCGGTTCCTATCGTATCGGAGCTTTCAGCTGTTTGTAAACTCGGCGGCAAATGATATCCATGAATAACATCATCATTGCTCAACAGCACAGCTCTTTCGATACAGTTTTCGAGTTCTCTAACATTTCCAGGCCAGTGATAAGCCACCATCATATTGATTGCCGGCGTACTGATTCGCCTGATATTTTTATTTGTTTTTTTGGAATATTTTTCAATAAAATAATCAGCCAGCAACAAGATATCATTTTTTCTATCGCTAAGAGACGGCAGAAAAATCGGAAAAACATTGATACGATAATAAAAATCCTGTCGAAAGTCCCCATCACCCACAGCCTTTTCGAGATCCTTATTTGTCGCCACGATAATTCGCGCATTTGTCTTTATGGTTTTATTACTGCCGACTTTTTCAAACTGCCTTTCCTGCAGCACTCGCAGTAATTTCACCTGCGTTGTTATCGAAAAATCTCCGATTTCATCGAGGAACAATGTCCCGCCCTGTGCTTGCTCGATTCGCCCAATACGCCCTTTTGTTGCCCCTGTAAAGGCTCCTTCCTCATGTCCGAAGAGTTCACTTTCTAAGAGATTATCGTTTAGCGCGGCGCAATTAACTCTGACAAAAGGCCCCGCTGCCCTATCGCTAGAATAGTGTATTGCGTTCGCTACCAGCTCTTTACCTGTCCCCGATAATCCTCTGATAAGCACTGTAGTGTCACTAGCTGAGACCTGATGAATTTGCGTATACACATCCCGCATAGCCTTTGAGTTTCCGATGATATGTTCAGGCCTAAACTTGTTTTCCAGTTCATGCCTAAGCCTAATATTTTCATCTTCTAATCTTTGCTGATTTATGGTTTGCTGCCTTCGTATTTTTACATCGTTAGCAATCATACTTGCTACGATGCTCAGCAGTTGCATCATTTCATCGAGTGACACAATTTCATCGAACGGCATATCGACAGACATCGTACCGATAGTTTTTTTCTCGATAGAGACCGGTACACAAATATAGCTTCTTTGCCCATCAAACGATTGCGTTCTTTTGAAACGATCTAAAAATAGCGGCTCTTCGGAAATTTTGGGAACAATCATCGGCTTACCTGTTTGCAAAACAGTACCGTTGACTCCTTCACCGATTTGATATTTTATTTTGGTTCGTTTTCGACTGGAGATATTATGTGCCGCTTCGACCACGATTTCATTTCCATCTGGCCCTAGCAGCATCACTGTTCCGTTACACAATTTAAGTTCGCTATCAAGTGTATCGAGCACTTCGCCAATCATCTGCATTTGCCCATGTCCCGAGACCAGCATATTATTTATTTTATATAATGTTTTCAAATGATTAACATAATTGCTGGTCTTTAGTTTTTGTTTGTTCGCCATTTTATTTTCCCAATTCTTTTTATAAATTCGGGTGACATTTTAGTTCCATTTCGTCGTTTCAGGTTTTATATTCTATCAAAATTAACCCCTGAAAAAAATTACAATTTCGTGCTTTTTAGTAATTTTGTTAACAATTTTGTAATATCAAGCTATTACTCATCCAGCCGTGTTTTGTCCGTAAAGTACTTATATACAAACCTTTTACACATAAATTTCTTTCTATGGCACAGCTCTTGCATAGCAGAATTATAATGGTTTTGAAAATTTTGGTGAAGAAAATGTTTAAGGAGCAAACAAGGTGAAGTCATATAAATCACGTATCGGTGCCATGGTTATTTTGGTCTTAGGTGTCACCACTATCTGCTTTGGAGCGGATTCTGCCAGTACCATTTCGCTCGGTGACATAGAGCGAGGCCTTGATACTGTTTGGGTATTATTGGGAGCCTTTTTGGTATTTTTTATGCAGGCTGGATTTGGTATGGTTGAAGCTGGCTTCATTCGCGCTAAAAATACATGTAACATTTTAACTAAAAACTTTTTAGATTTTTGCATGGCCTCGCTAGGCTTTTTTCTGATTGGCTATGCGTTAATGTTCGGCGACGGCAACAATTTTATGGGATTAAAAGGCTGGTGTTTATTTGGCCTTGATCCTTTAGCCGGCGGTGTAAGCTTGTATGCCTTTTGGTTATTTCAAGCTACTTTCTGCGGTGCTGCCGCGACGATAGTTGCCGGCGGTATGGCTGAACGTATGAAATTTCCAGCCTATTTAATTTACTCTTTTTTAATTTCGTCGATTGTGTATCCTATTGTTGGCCACTGGATTTGGGGCGGCGGTTGGCTCAGTGACATGGGTTTTGCAGATTTTGCCGGCTCAACAGTCGTCCATACAGTCGGTGGAGTTGCCGCCTTAGTTGGCACCTCCATGCTCGGTCCTCGCCAAGGCAAATATGGCATCGACGGCAAACCCAACGTCATTGCCGGTCACAATATTCCGTTAGCTTCGTTAGGTGTTTTCATTTTATGGTTTGGCTGGTTTGGATTCAATGCCGGCTCGACTCTTTCTGTTGGTGACGGTTCTTTGATAGGCCGAATTGCGATCAATACCTGCCTTGCAGGCGCGATGGGAGGCCTAATAGCCATGGTTACAGTCTGGAAAAGATTTGGCAAGCCGGATTTATCAATGGCCATGAACGGTGCATTGGCTGGCTTAGTAGCGGTGACGGCTCCTTGTGCATACATTGAACCTTGGGCTGCAATAACTATTGGCGCAACCGCTGGCTACATTGTCATACGAGGTGTTGAGTTACTTGACAAGCTGCAAATTGACGATCCCGTTGGAGCTTTTCCGGTGCATGGAATGTGCGGCGTTTGGGGGACATTATGTGTAGGTATTTTTGGGAAAGCCTCATTAGGCTTAGCTCACAACGGTTTTATTTATGGTGGCAATCCTATGCAGTTTGGAATCCAGATAATTGGCAGTATAAGTACGGTCGCTTTTATAGTTGTGAGTATGAGCGTTATATTTAAGTTCATCGATTGTACTGTTGGCCTGCGAATAAATAAGGAAGAAGAGTTGCGTGGACTGGATATTGGTGAGCATGGTATGGAAGCTTACAGCGGCTTTCAAATATTCAACACAATGTAAACATTCATAAATTAAAGACAAGGAAAAAAAGATGAAGCTCATAATAGCTTATATTCAACCATACAAATTAAATGATGTTAAGCAGGCATTGTATAAAGCCAAGATTCACAAGATGTCTGTCACTAATGCCGTTGGCTGCGGCAATCAGCATGGTTATGAAGAAAGTTATCGCGGTATCAAATTGGAGGTAAATCTTTTGAAGAAGACCCGTCTTGAGATAGCCGTGAATTCTGATTTTGTTGAGCGAACCATTGATGCCATTATTGCAGGTGCCAGAACTAAAGAAATTGGTGACGGTAAAATATTTGTTTTGGATTTAGCTGAATGTGTTCGTATTCGCACTGGCGACAGAGGCAGTGCCGCCATTGGTTAAAGCTGTTTTTAAAAAAAGAAAATGACAATTTTGTAGTTACTAACCATTTTATTAACATTTTTGTAACCGGAGCAAAAACAATACGATAAAAAACCAAATTAGTCATCTTTGCCGCTAAATCAGCTCAAAAACGGCTATTTTATGCGATACTATTGAGCTTCTGTGGAATTTTTTTATCAATTTTTCTGACAAAATTGTCATTTTTCATCTTCTTGTACTTTGACAACTTTCAAACATAACTCCTTTTATCAATCAACAGTTACGCACAAAACTCTCTCTTTGGCACAATTATTGCGTATGTGATTAGCTTAATTGCTATTTAATTAGCAGAAAATTTACAGGAGAGCTATATGTCAAAGAGAAGCAGTTTTAATAATAGCAAAAAAATGTTTTTGATTGCCGCAATCATTTTACTGATCAGCCAGTTTGCTGTCGCTGCGCCAATCACTGAATCATCTGAAACCCAAATCGATCAGCTCACAAAATCCTCGAATGTCTTTTTCATATTGATTGGCGCTGTCATGATTTTAGCTATGCACAGCGGCTTCGCATTTTTAGAAGTCGGCTCAGTTAGAAAAAAGAATCAGGTCAATGCCCTAAACAAAATCATTTGCGAATGGTGCTTTTCGACCTTGATATATTTTTTCATTGGCTATCCGATCGCTCGCGGCGTATCCTTTTTATTGCCAGTCAATGAACTAGCAGCCAACCAAGGTTTTGAATTCGTTAAATTCTTTTTACTTCTAGGTTTTGCCGCTTGTATTCCAGCTATTATCTCTGGCGGCGTAGCAGAGCGAGCAAAGTTTTGGACAAACGCAATTGCCGGCAGTATTTTCGTAGGCCTAGTTTATCCTTTGATTGAAGGTTTCACTTGGGGCCGTTTCAATCATTTTCTCGGCTCAAATGATGGCTGGCTCGCCCAAACTTTCGGCGCACCATTTCATGATTTCGCCGGCAGTGCCGTCGTCCACGCGACAGGCGGATGGCTTGCTCTTCCTGCGATCATTTTACTTGGCGCACGATTCAAAAGATACGAAGACAACGCCATCAAAGTCAGCAGCATCCCATTTTTAGCTCTTGGCAGTTGGGCATTGATTATCGGCTGGTTTGGCTTTAATGTCATGAGTGCCGGCAGTTTAACTGCCATCTCCGGCCTTGTAGCAATAAATTCACTAATGGCTATGGTTGGCGGCACAATAACAGCTATGCTGGTTTCGCGAAACGATTCAGGTTTTGTTCACAACGGAGCGTTAGCAGGATTGGTAGCCGTTTGTGCCGGAAGTGATTTATATCATCCAATCGCAGCTTTGGTGGTTGGCGCAGCAGCCGGTGCTATTTTTGTATTTTTGTTCACGACCGAAACAAAAACATGGAAGATCGATGACGTGTTGGGCGTTTGGCCATTGCACGGAGTTTGCGGCGCGTGGGGAGCAATTGCCGCCGGCATCTTTGGCACAGAAGCCTTAGGCGGGCGAGGCGGAGTGAGTTTCAATTCTCAATTATTGGTAACAGTGATTATCATCGGCGTATCATTATTAGCCAGCACAGTTGTTTACGGCCTATTAAAAATCACAGTTGGCATTCGTCTGGACATCCATGAGGAAAAAATGGGTTCAGACCTTGTTGTCCACCAAATCGAGGCGAATCCAGAAGACGCTTTCTAATTTAGCAGTCACCGTATGGGACAATCATACGAGACCCAATAAAAAAACACATTACAGTTTTGGAGTATAAACCGATGAAGATGATAGTTGCCATAATTCAGCCTGAAAAACTCAGTGCCGTTAAGGAAGCATTGTTTCACGCTGATGTTCAGAAAATGACGGTCAGTCGCGTTCGCGGCTGCGGCCAGCAAGCTGGTTACGACGAACATTACCGAGGCCAAATAAAATCCGTTAATCTGCTGGAAAAGATCCGGATCGAGATTGCCGTCACGAACAGCTTCGTTGACAAGACGGTTAGTGCCATCTTAAAAGGTGCTCAGACCAAAACCATTGGCGACGGCAAGATTTTCGTCAGCGAAATCACCGATTGCATAAGAATCCGCACCGGCCAAAAGGGCAAAGAAGCCGTTGGCTAACAGTTGACAAGACGCTATTAGTAATTATACTTATTGGTTGAAATTCAATGCTATTTTGATTGTACTGGAGATAATAAACCATGTCGGAGTATTTTGAGTCTATCACGG
>CBDUWP010000053.1:0-9788 GCA_965370955.1 uncultured bacterium
CATTTGGCGATCCGTTTTCCATTGGCTCTTGATGGAACCATTCGTCTTGCGACAAAAATTGTGCAAACTGGAAACAAGCTTCGTTTTCTTGCCAATCAGGATGTCCCGTTCTCGGATCGACATCATATCCGGCAAAATTCCATACAGAGCTGTCGCAGACATTTTCCCAAATCATTTGTCCCGGATGACTATAAGTCAGATCGACTCCCGCCGGCACATCCGTCCAGATTCCCAGATGAAAAGCAATCGGCACAATTGGCGGCATAATCGGCTGCGTCCATCCTTTGAACGATCCCCACCAATGGACATCCGTCACAGGCCTTTCGTCCTTGCATTCCCAGTCATCAGCCATAATCGGATCCGGCGGATTATGATTATAGTTAGACACCTCGTCCCATCCATTTATCATTGGCGGCGTCGCATTAGCATCAATAATTTCCGGCGGCTGAGCATATTTAACAAACCACTTACTATTGACAGCTCCGCTTCCGTTTCCACCGCCAACATTTGGTGTCACCATGAGATTATGCCAATAGTTCCACGCTCCTGCGATTCCTCCACCTGGCGGCGGCGCATTTACTGGCCCACCGATTCTTTGTGCATTTTCAGCCACGATCATCCACTGGACTTTCGTGATATCAAACCCTGTATTATTAAGATATCCTGATGCCTTAGGAGTTGCGGCTGTTAGCCCAGTTTTGGAGCAATCGATCACAATAGTCGTCGGCGTATTCCATGGTATTATCATTCCTGTTCCCACACTGAACGTCCACATTCTAATCGGGCCACCTGTTTGCGGAATATTTTGCAAACCGATAGACACTTGATTGATTTGCATATGCGGCGGATTGGGTGACGTTTGCGGTGCAGTGACAGTCACAGAGATCGTAGCATTAGAATAATCAGGATCGATCAGATAGTCATATTTCCACGCAGCCGTATAGTTTCCGTCAGGCGTTGAATCTTCGCCCCATTTCATCACTAACCCTGCGTCATTTGGATCTCCTCCTGGCGTATCATCTCCGGGATAGACATATAGTGTTGGCGGCTGGAAATCAGCTGGCGACAGCGGCTCTCCTTCGTACGGATTAAACGGATCCTGCCATTGCCCGAATATTCCATTCCATTGGACGGGGCTCATTGGCGAAACTCTGCCGTCTCCTAAGGCCTCGACCCATTGATCATTGACATCCACCAAAAAATACGCTGAGCAATGTTCGATTGGCCCTATTAGAATTTCCGCTTCATTGGTCACAGCATCAGCGACAGCCGGCGTATTCACAACCAGTTCCAGTTCCACGATAGCAAGATCTCTGCTATCGATGAAGGGGCAGATCATATTCACATCGAATATAGGTCTGGGCACAACTCCCGGCATAAATTCCACACCCGGCGTAATTGTTGCGGCGCCATGAACGGTTATTGCCCCCGGCTCTGGAATATTTATTTCGTAGGTGATATCGAAAAAAGAATCTACAGCAAATTGAGCATTTTGCAATATCACTTTATCGTTATTGCATTTCAGGACAGCCGTAAATTCATCAACCATCACAGGCACAGTCGCCTCGCTAGTTAGCCTAAGCATTGCCGTAGCGAGTTGTGGCGTATCTTGCACTTCCAGAGCGATAGGCTCTAATGTGCAGATCAGATTTGGATTGATGGTTCCTAGAACTACTTTCGTTGTAATATTTTTTCCTTTTTCTTTATTGCTAGTAGCCTTCCACGTTCTGCTTGCCGCTCTGGTAGGATTGGGTAATTGGTCATATGCGGTAACGGTCATTTGTTTCCCTATAAGACTTGCACTTGACCAACCTGTCGAATAGAAACCGTTAACATCCCCAGCCCATGAATTAGTTGGCACTCCTGCAGTTGTCGGATAGGAAATAGTTCCTATTGGATTAGCCAGTGGCAATTGTCCTGCTTGATAGACTCTGCCGGACGCTGAATACCCCCAAGATACAGAGGCCATCAGCAAGAGACATAGCCCTAAAAATAATATTCTTTTCATAATAACCTCCTTTAAAAAAAATTATCTTTTTAATTTTTAAGTTATTTTAACGACATGACAATAACATGATTTTAGAATAGCTATTGTCTTGAAAACAACCGTACTTTTGAGATATTAATTCAGAGTAAGCTTGCCCGTAACAGCCATTAAGAAATTTCAATTTCACCATCACACTACCTTTAATTGAAAACCTGCATGTCATTATTTTAATGCCAGTTTTTTTTAATAATAGTTTTTTTTAAGCTATGTTATATAGTTCGATTTGTCAAGCTTATTCTGCGTCCGTTTAGCCGTTAGGGTTTAGCCTATTGGTGTTTAAGCCGACATTTTGTGTATTGCGCCATTCAGGACTCCGCAGGCCAGCTACGCCAGCCTTTACGGGCAACGCTTGCGCTTTTGTCAACCCTGCAAAAGTGTCTGCTTTCAGCATCCACACAGGTCCTCGCCCCACCTGTCAAACTACGCCCGGCAGGACTCGAACCTGCAACCTTCAGATTCGAAGTCTGCGACTCTATCCAATTGAGCTACGGGCGCAAAAAACGTGTTTTCGAATCCACGAGCTAGCGATATTACAACAAATCGATTGTTTTGTCCAGTAGTGCCCTAAAATGTTTCATTTTTTGATTTTAGGATTGGTATTCGCCAATATTTCGCTTACATTCACTTACACAGTCGTAACAATCATTAGTTGGAGTTTTTCGATGGACGTAAACGAGCGTAGAGACATATTGGTGACATGTGGTCCCGGCCTCAAGGATTATTTAGTTCAGGAGCTGAAATCGCTTGGCTTTAGCATCGGCACCACCCACAGCGGCGGCGTTGTCACTAGCGGTTCTTTTTTGGATTGTATGAAGCTGAATTTTTGTTTGCGTACTGCTTATAGCGTTCTGTATCTCGTTAAGAAATTTCGCTGCGGCAGCGGCGAATCGTTATACAAAACCGTAACGAAATTGCCTTGGGAAAAGATCATTTCGCCCGACGAATACATTTGCATTATAAGTAACGTTGACACCTATTCTGTTGACAACAGCATGTATCCCAGCTTGAAGGTCAAAGATGCGATAGTCGACCGCCTCCAGAAAAAGACCGGCACTCGGCCCGATAGCGGCCCTGACCGCAACAATGTTGTCTTGAATTTATTTTGGAAGCATGATAACGCTTGGCTATACCTTAACACTTCCGGTGTCAAGCTTTCCGATCGTAATTATCGCAAGCTGCCGCATAGAGCGCCGATTCGCGAGTCTTTAGCTGCTGGCCTTTTGATGGGCACTGGCTATGACGGCACAAGTGATATTGTTTTGCCAATGGCAGGCAGCGGCACTTTTGCTATAGAAGCCGCGATGATAGCGACCAGCCGCGCCGCCGGTTCACTTCGTATAAATTTCGGCATGCAGCATTTATTGCCATTTAACAAAGAGCTATGGCAGCAGATGCGAACAGATTTGCGTAAGGTTGCCAAGCGAACGAAACTCACACACAAAATAATCGCCACAGACATTGACCCAGTAGCCATTGAAGCCTCTAGGCAAAATGCTCGGACTGCCGGCGTTGAGGATTTGATTGACTTTAAGGTTTGCGATTTCGCTGAGACTAGCGTTCCTGTCGGCTCTGGAATTGTTCTGATGAATCCTGAATACGGCCTTCGATTGGGTGACATTGAAACATTGAAGTTGGAATACAAGCGTATGGGCGATTTTTTCAAGAAGTGTTGTACTGGCTATAGATGCTATGTTTTCACAGGCAACAAGGATTTGTCTGACAAGATCAAGCTCCGCACCAGTAGCCGCGACATTTTTTATAATGGCAGTATAGAGTGCCGCTTATTGGAATATAAAATGTATCTCGGCAGCAAATCTTAGTAAACCACCACGCCCTTAGCGATGTATTATTACGAAGGAAAAATAAAAAAAGCCTCCTGACATTCCAAAAACATCAGAAGGCTTTCAAATTTTAATTTATCATCGCGTTGTTATAAGGTTTGATGCCGGCAGCCGACCTGCTGCGACGGGCGAAGCACGGCGAGAGCCGCAAACAGTACAGCAAAAATTAAACTGCTCTAGATGCCATTTCGACAGCGACAGCAACTGCGACAGAAGCTCCGACCATCGGATTATTTCCCATTCCGATCAGCCCCATCATTTCGACATGAGCCGGCACAGAAGATGACCCTGCAAATTGTGCATCAGAATGCATTCTTCCTAAGGTGTCGGTCATTCCGTAAGACGCGGGCCCAGCCGCCATATTATCTGGATGCAGTGTTCTGCCTGTTCCGCCGCCAGATGCCACAGAGAAATATGGCTTACCTTCTAGGACGCATTCTTTTTTGTATGTCCCCGCCACCGGATGTTGAAATCTCGTCGGATTCGTGGAGTTTCCAGTGATTGATACGTCGACTTTTTCCAGATGCATGATAGCCACGCCCTCTCGGACATCGTCAGCTCCGTAGCATTTGACTTTGGCTCTGTCACCGGTTGAGTATGCTTTTTCGAAAACGACTTCGACCTTGCCCGTTGCGTAATCGAATTTCGTTTGCACATGTGTAAAGCCATTGATTCTGGATATGATTTGCGCTGCATCTTTTCCGAGTCCGTTAAGGATAACTCTCAGCGGCTTTTTCCTTGCCTTGTTAGCTGACATAGCCAATCCAATCGCACCTTCTGCTGCGGCGAAAGATTCGTGTCCAGCCAAAAATGCAAAACATCCTGTTTCCTCTTTTAGCAGCCTTGACGCCAGATTTCCATGACCTATGCCGACTTTTCTATCGTCCGCTACTGAGCCCGGTATGCAAAAACTTTGCAGCCCTTCGCCGAGTGTGACAGCGACATCAGTGGCATTTTTTTGTCCTTTTTTGATTGCCACAGCCGCCCCAGCTGTATAAGCCCAGCAAGCATTTTCAAATGCGATCGTCTGAATATCTTTCACGATTTTATGTACATCCACATTTTTTTCATCGCAGATTTTTTTTGCATCATCGAGTGACTTGATATCGTTTTGGTTTAGAAACGCATCAACTTGCTTAATTCTTCTTTCGTAACTTTCAAACATAGCCATATTCATCTGCCCTTTATTTGTGTCTTGGGTTAATAGTTTTCGCCGCATCTTGGAATCTGCCGTATGTTCCTGATGCTTTTTTCAAGGCTTCGTCTGCACTGAGTCCATCAGCAATATGTCCCATCATGATCCCGATTTGCACATATTTATATCCGATAATTTCGTCATTATCATCGAGCCCCAGTTCAGTGATATATCCTTCGGTTGTTTCCAGATATCTCGGTCCTTTGAGTTTGCTTCCGTATGTTGTTGCGACTACAGATCTGGCTCCTTTACCGAGATCTTCCAATGCCGCCCCGACAGGCAATCCATCTTCAGAGAACGCCGTTTGGCTTCTTCCGTAAACGATTTGCAAGAACAGCTCTCTCATTGCGACATTGATAGCATCGCAAACAAGATCTGTATTGAGTGCTTCGAGAATAGTTTTTCCCGGCAAGATTTCCGAAGCCATCGCCGCCGAGTGCGTCATTCCCGTACAGCCGATAGTTTCGATGAGTGCCTCTTCGATAATCCCGTCTTTGATATTTAGGGTTAGTTTGCAAGCCCCTTGCTGCGGCGCACACCATCCGACCCCGTGGGTCAGCCCGTTAATATCTTTAATTTCCTTTGCCTGCGTCCATTTTCCTTCCTGCGGTATTGGCGATGGTCCATTATTTGGCCCTTTTGCCACGCAGACCATTTGGTCGATTTCAGCGGCATATTTTAGCTTACGTTCTGTCATGTCGTCCTTCTTTCCTTCAAACATTTTCATTTTCTTTATTAACTATTGTTGCGGATTGTATATTGTTTTGGTGTGAATTTCCAGTCGATTCCCAAAAAAAAGCCCAACCTCATTAAAGAAGTTGAGCTTGCATAATAGAAAATGAGAGTGTTGGGACTTGAACCCAAGACCTACGGCTTAAAAGGCCGTTGCTCTACCAGCTGAGCTACACTCCCTTCATTTTTTTATTCAATTATCAAACATTGATTCGCCTATCGCTGTGTTTTGGCCAATCATCGAAAAGCCCGAATTTTACATAGAACCGAGCCATCTTGCAAGTAAATTACCAAAAAATATAATATAGATGGAGTTGACACAAGCGTCATTAGCCAATAGTATGTCTCGTTTATGCAAAAAGTTGGAATTAGTATAGTTTCACGATATAACATTTTTTAGATTTTTTCATCTTTAAATTAAAACATCTTTAAATTAAGAAATTAAAAAATTAAGAAATTAAGGAATTCACGATCATGACAACAGTATCATTGATTACAGGCGACGGGATTGGCCCAGAGATAGCCGAAGCAACAGCTAGATGTATAGATGCGACCGGTGTCGGCATCGAGTGGGACATAGTTGAAGCCGGCGTTGACGTCATGGCTCGTTTAGGCACCCCCTTGCCTGACGCCACATTAGAATCTGTCAAACGTAACGGCATCGCTTTGAAAGCCCCGATCACGACCCCGGTTGGCACAGGCTTTCGCAGTATCAACGTTCACTTGCGTCAGGAGCTGGATTTATATGCTTGTTTGCGTCCTTGCAAAAGTTACGTTGGCGTTCGCAGTAAATATGAGAACATAGATTTGGTAATCGTGCGTGAGAACACGGAGGATTTATATGCCGGCATTGAGTTTGAAAAGGGCAAAGACGCTACAGGCGAATTGATCACTTGGCTCAATAGTCACAGTAAGCGTCCGATCAGTTCGGATTCAGGCATCAGTATCAAACCCATATCAGTAACGGGCACCAAGCGTATTGTCAAGTTTGCTTTTGATTACGCTCGCAAACTCGGCCGCAAGAAAGTCACCAGCGTTCACAAGGCCAACATCATGAAATATTCTGATGGCCTATGGCTTGACGTTAGTCGCGAGGTTGCTAAGGACTATCCTGACATTGAATTTGAGGACAGGATTGTCGACAACATGTGCATGCAGCTTTTGCAAAAACCGGAGTTGTATGATGTCATAGTTTTGCCGAACCTTTATGGCGACATAGTCAGTGACCTTTGTGCCGGCTTAGTTGGCGGACTCGGCGTAGCCCCTGGCGCTAATATTGGCGATAACGGTGCAACATTTGAAGCCACACACGGCAGCGCCCCTAAATATAAAGGCTTGAACAAAGTCAATCCGACAGCCCTGATTTTGAGCGGCATTTTAATGCTTCGTCACATGAACAAAATGACCGAAGCCGATAGATTGGAGAGCGCCGTCGCCGCTGTTATAGCAGAGGGCAAATCAGTGACTTACGACATGAAACCAGACCGCGACGACCCTACAGCCGTCGGCACACAGGAAATGGCTGACGCGATAATTCAGCAGATGCTCAAGAGTTAAAGATTTGGAGTTCCAATGTCCAAAACCGTATTAGTTCCGATAGCCGATGGTATAGAAGAGTTAGAGGCGATAACTATTATAGACGTTTTGCGTCGCTCTGGTGCGGTGGTGACAGTTGCTTCTGTCGATGATTTAACGATTACTTCTAGCGGCGGCATAAAAATAGTTGCTGACATTTTGATTGACGATTGCCTTGACAGCGATTGGGATTTGATAGCTTTGCCCGGCGGTTTAGTTGGCGCCGAGCATTTGCGTGATTGCGATAATTTGACCAATCTTTTGAAGCGTCAATCTGCGATGGGCTTATTTTTTGCTGCTATTTGTGCTTCGCCGGCTATTGTTTTGGAGCGTCACGGATTGCTTCGCGATAAGACTGCCACTTGCTATCCTACTATGGAGAACAAACTTACTTGCCTTATTGGTTCTGGTGACGTGGTGGTAGATGGCAATTGCGTAACAAGTCGCAGCCCCGGCACTGCGATGAAATTTTCATTAGCGTTGGTTGCGCTATTGTTTGGCGCAAGCCAAGCCAAATCCCTCGCCGCAATTATGCTCGTATAATTTCGCGGCTAATTTCACGATTTGCCAACAACTGACTCATTGCCTTTTTTCAGCCCTCAAACGCTACATACAGACTATTTCGACCAATCTCTCGCAAAAACTTTCCATTTAAGTTTATTTTTCCCTTGACCCAGTAGCAACAATCCCACATTGTTACGTCATGGTTGATCAAGTTTTTTATTGTAATCATTAAAAAGGTGTAAATCAAGATGTTAAGTACAGAGACATTGCTTTTATGCGGTACAGCTGCTTCGATAGGCTTTATTCACACAGCTCTTGGCCCCGACCATTATTTGCCATTCATCATGATGTGCCGCGCTCGCCGTTGGTCGTTAGCTAAGACAGCTCGCATAACATTTCTTTGCGGGCTTGGCCATGTTTTGAGTTCGGTTTTTCTCGGTTTCATTGGCATTTTCGTAGGCATTCAGTTATTGAAGCTGGAGTTGTTTGAATCATTTCGCGGTTCGCTAGCAGCTTGGCTTTTGATTGGCTTTGGCTTTGCTTATTTTGTATGGGGCATTCGCCGCGCGATTTTGAATCGTCCTCACAGTCACCTTCATTTTCATGCCGACTCTGACGACGACCACGACCACGTTCACAATCACAAGGATTCAGCCCACCATCACATTCCGACCAAGCGTAGTATTACACCTTGGGTATTGTTTACGATTTTCATTTTCGGCCCTTGCGAACCACTCATTCCTTTATTGATGTACCCAGCTGCCAACAGTGGTTTATTTGATGTCTTTTTGGTTGCCTCGATATTTTCTATCGTCACGATAGGCACAATGCTAGCAATTGTTTTATGTTCATCTAGTGGCCTTATGTTTGCGAAATTTGGCCGTTTGGAGCGATATACTCATGCAATAGCTGGCGCGACCATTTGTTTATCAGGCTTTGCGATCCAATTTTTAGGCCTTTAATTTTTTAGAGGTTCCCTGTACAATTAAATCTGGACAATATGCTTAATACATGTATAATTTTTGGAAACGAACTTCTAAAAAGACATGGAGTATACCAAGATGAGTGATAGCGTATTGATTTCAGAAACTGGGTTTGACAAGCTTACTGAGACATTGTCCAAACTTGAGAAGGAGCAAGCCGAGGTTAGAATACGTGTTGGTGACGCTCGCGAACAGGGTGATTTGAAAGAAAACGGTGACTACATTTATGGCCGCCAGCAATTGGGTTTTATTGAAGGCAAGCTTGCTGAATTAAGAACCAAGATCAATCAATCCGAAAAAGTTGATTGCACGAAAGTCCAATGTGACAAGGCTTTGTTTGGCACAGTAGTCACTTTATTGGATTTGGACAGTCAAGAGACGATTATATATCAATTATTGGGCATTAACGATGCCAATTATAGTTCCGGCAGTATTTCCCTTAGTTCTCCGGTAGGTTCCGCCATTGTTGGCCTTTCTGTAGGCGAACAGTCATCCGTAACCATTCCTCGCGGCGAGTTTCGTTTTGAGATAGTTGATATTTCCCAATCCAAGATTAAGTAGTGGTATTTTTTTCAAGAGGAAATAATCTCTGCATTCACCGTTTGCGTGACCGAGCCAATCTCCAAATTTGTCATTGTGAAACCTGCAAAACCATTTTAAGTATGTCATTGCGAGCGGCTTGTCCTTCGTAGCTGGCCACTGCCTGTCCTCCGAAGCCCGCAGGGCGAAGGGGGAAGCCGGATGCTGAGCCTGTCGAAGCTTGTCGAAGCATGTCGAAATGTGTCGAAATGTGTCATTGCCCTGCCAGCGTAACTCATGGTAAATTAACGAAGTATTTTCAACCCTGTAGGGGTTGCAGAATAATAGCCGCAGGTGTAGGGAGCGAATGCGACTGTAACCTGTGGTTATTA
>CBDUWP010000054.1:0-9762 GCA_965370955.1 uncultured bacterium
GAAAATAGACTGTACTATGGTAGTACGGATGTTCTTTGCGCCAAAAACCTTGTTAGAAGATTTTAGAGGAAATTTATGTTTAATGTTTGTAAAGTAGAAAAAGAAATTGGGGGCAGGATACTGTCTATAGAAACTGGCCGTATTGCCAGACAAGCCGATGGAGCTGTTTTAGTTAGTTATGGTGAGACTTGTGTTTTGGTTTCAGCTGTGACGTCAGCACCGCGTTTTGAAGATATCAGCTTTTTTCCGCTGAGTGTCGATTATCGCGAAAAACAAAGCGCAGCTGGAAAATTTCCGGGCGGCTTTTTCAAACGCGAAGGCCGACCGACAATGAAGGAAACCCTAACAGCCAGAACTATCGACAGGCCTATCAGGCCATTGTTCCCAGAAGGCTATTATCAGGAAGTGCAAATCATGGCTTCGGTGCTTAGCTTTGATGGCGAAAATGATCCTGATGTGTTGGCGATGATAGGTGCAAGTGCCGCTTTGACAATAAGTAAGATACCATTTTTGGGCCCGATCGGTGCCTGTAGGTTTGGCAGAGTCGATGGCAAATTTGTCATCAACCCAACTCATGCCCAAGACGAACAAAGCGATTTAAGGCTTCTGCTCGGTGGAACAGCTAATGCTGTCAATATGATCGAGGTCGGAGCTGTCGAATTGCCCGAAGATGTTATTGCTGATGCAATCGAAGAGGCTCACAAAACAGTGGCTGACGTTTGTGGACTGATCGAAGAGCTTAAAGGAAAAGTCGGCGTCGAAAAAGAGATTATTTTAACTGTACTCGACCCTGATGTTTTGGCTGAGATCAAGGCTAAAACCACAGATAAATTTTATGAGCTGAAGCAGATAGCAGCTAAAGCTGAACGTAAAAATGCGGTTAAAGAATTGTACAATGAAATCATAGAAAGTTATTGCGGCGAAGATGCCGAAAAGCCTTGCAATAAGACAAGGGTCAAACTCGCTCTTGAAGCAATCGAGGGTGAGATTGTGAAAAAATTACTGCTAGAGGGCAAACGCCTAGACGGCAGAGCAATGGATCAATTGCGTGACATAGATTGTGCTGTTGGTGTATTGCCGAGAAATCACGGCTCGGCTCTGTTTACACGAGGCGAAACACAGGCATTGGTTAGCGTGACATTAGGAACTGTTAGAGATGCCCAGATTGTTGACGGCTTGCTCGATGAGGTGTCGCAATCGTTTATGCTGCATTATAATTTCCCGCCTTATTCGGTTGGCGAATGCCGTCCGATACGAGGACCCGGAAGAAGAGAAATCGGACATGGAGCTCTTGCGGAAAAGGCTTTGAGATATGTCAGGCCGGAAACGGAAGATTTCCCATATACGATCAGAATTATTTCTGATATTACGGAATCAAACGGCTCAAGCTCGATGGCTTCGGTTTGCGGCGGAATGTTGGCTTTGATGGATGCCGGAGTACCGATCAAAAGGCCGGTCGCCGGAATATCTGTCGGTTTGGTTTTGGCTGACGATGGAACATATAAAATGCTGACCGATATCGTGGGCGAAGAAGATCACTTTGGACATATGGATTTCAAGGTGGCTGGCACTTGTGACGGAATCACAGCGATCCAATTAGATATCAAAGCTGAAGGAATCGTGCATGAGATATTGGTTGAAGCATTGGCAAGAGCCAAAAAAGCTAGGCTTGAAATTTTAGATATCATGGCTGGTGCCATAAATAAGCCAAAAGAAGAGCTCAGTGAATATGCTCCAAAAATGATCTCTATCAAAATTGATCCTGAGCTTATAGGAAAAGTCATTGGACCGGGCGGAAAAATGATCAAGGGTATTCAGGAATCAACCGGAGCGACCATCGAAATAGAAGAAGACGGCACCGTTTTCATTAGTTGTGTTGGTGGTGACGGCCATTTGAAAGCCAGAGATATTGTCGAGTCTATGACGACGCCTCCGAAGGTTGGCAAAATTTACGAACAGGCTAAAGTTGTGTCAGTTAAAGATTTTGGCGCGTTTGTAGAAATTGCACCAGGTATTGACGGCTTATGTCACGTAAGTGAGCTAAGCGACAGTTATGTCAAGAATGTCGAAAATGTTTGCAAAGTTGGCGATCTTGTCGATGTCAAGCTGATCCTGATTGATGATCAAGGCCGTTTGAAATTGTCCCGCAAAGCTGCCCTAAAAGAGCTTGGCAAAACTGACAAAACAGATGACCAAAAAAAATAAGCTTTTCTGATGTTGCTACAAATTAATGGTTTGTGCGTTTGACTAATAGGTCAGACGCACAGAGCCTTATCTTTACTGATGTGATATTGGGATGGGGTGTCGGTCGGTGTTATTATTATTGTTGTGTTAGAACTATGACAGCAAAGGTTGAGAAAAAACTTAAAAGTCTTGGTCGAATTGTTGGCGAGCTTATCCACGAAATCAAAAATCCCCTGTCAACTATCAAGGTGAATCTTCAGCTTGTGGCTGAGCAATTGCAGAGCGAATTCCCTGCCGAAGATAATCTCACGAAAAGATTGGTCAGAAAAATATCGGTTGTGCAAAAAGAAACCGATCGTGTCGAAACGATATTAAATGACTTTTTGCGATATGTCCGCAGTCCTGAACCGCAGATAGCAACCATTGATATCAATGAGCTTGTTGAAGATATGATTGATTTTTATTCGCCGCAAGCTCAAAATCATCACGTGACTATTAGGCGAACCATTTATCCTGAGCCGATCACTTGCAAAGTCGATAGCGGAATGATTAAGCAGGCGATCTTGAATTTGTTTATCAATTCAATACAGGCAATGGAGGTAGGGGGTGAGTTGATCATAAAAACTGACCTGCAAAATGATTTGGCTGTTATTTCGGTGGCTGATACGGGAGTCGGAATTGAGCTGGAGAAAATCGATAAAATTTTTGAAGCTTATGAAACTACGCGTAAAGATGGAAGCGGACTTGGACTTGCGACAGTGAAAAAAATTGTTGATATTCATAAAGGCAGTGTGGAAGTTATCAGTAAAAAAGATAGCGGAACCATGTTTACGATTAAACTTCCGATTTTTAACAGCAAGTGACATTGATATTATATGGCTAAAGATACGGTAATTTTAGTAGTTGATGACGAAAGAGATCATGCCGATGGAATCGTGGAGGCATTAGAGGCTCAGTGCGCAAAAGCCATAGCTGTTTATACCGGCGAAGACTCTATTGAAATGCTGGCTAGTCATGATGTTGATATTGTTATTACTGATATTAAATTAGGTGGCAATATTAGTGGTATCGATATTTTGAGTCATGTCAAACAAACAAATCCTGAGACCAAAGTGATTTTGATAACCGCTTACGCTACAATTGAAACTTGTAAAAATGCTATGAAAATTGGAGCTTACGATTATTTGACCAAGCCGATCGATATCAATCAGCTTCGCACTTTGGTTAGCCAAGCCAGTAAAGAAAAGTCGATAAGCGAAAAATCTAAGGCTCAAATAACTTCCGATGAATTTATATTTAATGGAGTGATAGGCACTACCGATGCGATGCGTGGAGTTATAGAAGTAGCCAAAAGAGTCTCAAAAGCTAATATATCGGTGTTGATCGAAGGGGAATCGGGAACAGGTAAAGAAATTTTGGCGTTGGCTATCCATGATAATTCGCCGAGAAAGGACATGCCGTTTAGGCCGATTAACTGTGCGGGTTTGAGCGAAACTCTGTTAGAAAGTGAACTCTTCGGACATATCAAGGGGGCTTTTACTGGAGCTTTGGCGGACAGGCCCGGAATGTTTGAAGTAGCGGACAAGGGGACATTGTTTTTGGACGAAATTGGCGATATGCCTATTAGTATGCAGGCGAAGTTGCTGCGAGTTCTGGAAGATGGAATTGTTGTGCCTGTTGGATCGCATACCCCGATCAAGGTTGATGTTCGTATAATAAGTGCGACTAATCGAGATCTGCAAGAACTGATAGAGCAGAATAAATTCAGGCAAGATTTATATTTTCGGATTAAGGGTGTTAGTATCGCTTTGCCTGCGCTTCGAGATCGCAAAGAGGATGTCTCGTTGTTTATAGCTTATTTTCTCAACGAGGTCGAATCAGAGACGGGCTTAAAAATAAATGGCGTAACTGATGCAGCCAAGAATATTTTGGTCAATTATCACTGGCAGGGAAACATTAGGCAGCTTAGAAATTGTTTAAGAACTATGGCGGTGATGTGCGATGGTGACATTCTTGATATTAAAGATATTCCGCCGGAGATCATGAAGCGGCCGCAATTGGCAGCGGCAAATCAATCAGATTCGAATTTAGCTGGATTATCACTAAGTGAAATTGAGCGAAAAGCTATCAAAGAGACACTTGAAAAAACAGGCAATAATAGAGAACAAGCAGCTAAAATATTGGGCATCGGCGAACGGACTCTTTATCGTAAGATAAAAGAATATGGTTTTTAGAGCAGTTTAATTTTTTCTGTACCATTTATGCCTATTGTGGCTCTCGCCGTGCTTCGCCCGTCGCAGCAGGTCGGCTGCCGGCATCAAACCTTACTCGCAATATTCACCAATATGGCTGCGCGATTTTCTTTGGCAGCCTTGTCCTCATAACGGCCTAAATCAGTACATAAAATCTTAAAATGCTCTAGAGCTGGTTTAATCGTTGTGATGACGTTTTTTAAGTATGCCGGGTCTTGCTCTTTGAAGCCATGTTGGAAGTTGACTAAAGCGAACATCATTCCATAGGCCAATCGATTTGTAACGCGATATTTTTTCTAATTGCTTGTATTTTTTATAATGACTGTGCTTGAATCTTACGTCAGCATAGCAGTAACCGTTTGAAAGCAGAAGCTCATTAAGATATTGGCCATCTTCTAGTTTGATATAAGCCAACAATCTTCCATACTTGCCTCTTGAGTTGTTATCTTTGTCGAGCATGACTGTGACGGTTTTGTTTAATGACTTGATTTTTGTGAAGTCAGCAGCTTGTTGGCCGTAATACATTGGCTTTGTATAGGGATGTTTGGTCTCTGGACAATCGACGCCCCAAAGCCTGATTCTAGTGGTTTGATATTTTCCGTTAGCGATATCGATGTCGAGCGTGTCACCATCGACAACCTTTGATACGATGAATTGTTTATTGTGATATTTTTTAATGTCACTAGCATAGTTATTGGCGACAGGTGCAGGGCTAGGTTTTTGGAAATGTCGATCAAGGGCTGACAACAAGCCAATTGTGACCAATATGATGATGACTATGATTTTTTGCGATCGACGGCTTATTGAATATGTCATTATATTTTCAAAAAATATTCCATTAAATCAGAACCCTTCTCGATTTTGAACCCGCTTTTAGTAGCGTTTTTCTCGCTGTAATTCGTATTGAGTATGCCGGTGACACCGGTGCCAGCCATAGCAAATGGAACTGCGTCGCCTGAGTGACCTCGTGTCATCACGGGAGTTGGGTGATCGGGTAATACCATAATTCGCCAAGTTGGAAATTTTTGAATGGCTTCTAAAACCGGCCCAACAATGAATTTATCTATCTTTTCAATCGCATCTTTTTTAGCCATAGCGTCACCGTTATGCGAAGCTTCATCGGGGCCTTCGATGTGTACGAAAACTATATCGTGAGTTTCGAGAGCTTTTATGGCGGCGTTCGCTTTGCCTTTATAGTTGGTGTTTGGCAGGCCGGTTGCTCCCTCGACCTTGATGCAGTCAAAGCCGATTAGCTTGGAAAGGCCTCTGATAAGGTCGACAGCGGTGATTGAGGCACCGGAAAGATTGAAACGTTTCTTGAAACTGTCCATGACGGTTCTTTTGCCTTGTCCCCAGAGCCAAATCGAGCTAACCTGATTTTCGCCGAGATCGCGACGGACTTTATTGATATCGTGATTGGCAAATAGTTGTTGGGAGCGAGCCATTAGATCGATTAAAAGTTCGGAGTTTTTTCCGGTAGGCAGAATTTCGTCAATTTTTTTGCCAATAAAATCATGCGGCGGGCAGGTGGTGACATCGAAATCAATATCCTTAAAAACCGTGATGTTGCGATAGCTGACGCCCGGATAAAATTTAATATTTTTTTTGCCGAGCGATTTGTTGACTAGCTTAATCAGTTCAGATGATTCTTCATTGGAAACATTGCCGCCGCTATGGTCGGCCATGTTGCCATCGGCGATGGTGATTAGATTACATCTGAAAATATAATCTGTGTCTGATATGTTCAGGCCCATCGCTTCGGATTCAATCGGTGCTCGGCCAGTGTAATATATTTTAGGGTCGTAACCGAGAAGGCTCATCTGGGCAACGTCACTACCGGGTGACATGTCAGGCGGTACTGTTTGCACCAAACCTTGACGGCCATCGATACTGATTTTGTCAATGTTGGGAGTGTGGGCGGCTTCAATGGCTGTTTGATTGTTGAAGATTTCCAACGGCTCATCTGCTGCTCCATCTGGTATTATTATTACGTATTTGGCTGGCATTTTCTTATTGCACTCCTGTTAGAAAAAATTAGTCCGAGTCCGTTGGTATGTCAACGATTTTAATACAAACCGGCTCAGCACAAATAGCGTCAAACTCAACGAAACGGCCTAAAACGGTATCTATGTGGCTTTTAAGCGTGATGTCCGTTGTGATGATCACAGGAATGTTATTGGCAGAATCGCAAATCTCATGCTGTAAAATGCTGGAAATGTTGATCCCATTTGTTGCTAAAATGTCACTAATGCGGCTCAAAACGCCCGGCTTATCTTCCACCGAAAGGCGAATGTAAAAACGACTCGATGAATTGTCCATGTCCTCAATCAAATCAGAAGTCTCGGCGCGGCTAAGCAATTGACTGCCAGAAAAAATAGATAAAGAATTGCCAAGTGCTATCTCAACTATATCAGCTACAACGGCACTGGCTGTCGGTAACATTCCAGCACCGCGACCATAAAACATGACGTGGCCAACTGCATCACCAAAAATACTGATGGCATTAAATGAACCGCTAACCTTGGCTAACTTGTCGTCACTGGAAATGAAAGCTGGGCCAACACTTAACGATATTTTGCCGGAATCACTCCTCTGACCAATCGCTAATAACTTCATCTCATAACCTAACTCTTTGCCGTAATTTATGTCGTCAATCGAAATGTACTCAATGCCCTCTGTCGAAATGTCACTGTGGTCCAACTCGCAGCCAAAAGCTATCGAACAAAGAATCGCTAACTTGTGGCTACTGTCGCCGCCGCCAATATCCAATGTAGGATCAGCTTCGGCAAAACCCTTCGCCTGAGCAGCTTCCAATGCGTCTGTGAAATCTTGACCCTGTTGACTCATACTCGACAAAATGTAGTTGCAAGTGCCGTTTATGATGCCGTAAAGGGCGTTAATGTTGTTGGCGACAAGGCCAGTACGAAGGCCGCTGACTATCGGAATACCGCCTGCGCAACTGGCTTCAAAAGCAATGCAGCGATTGTTGCGGCGGGCAATGTTGAAAAGCTCCGTGCCAAAAGTGGCGAGCAAAGCCTTGTTGGCTGTCACTACATGTTTGCCGCTCTCTAAAAGCTTGATGTGCAAATCCTTCGCGAAAGTTGTTCCGCCAACTAACTCAACCGCTATGTCAATATTTTTGTTGTTAATGAGGCTGTCAATGTCACTGGTCAACAAACCGTCAGGCAAGGTGACAGGTCGAGGACTGGTCGTATCCAAATCAACTACAGCAGATAATTTGAGCCGGATGCCAGTCCGTTTAGCTATTCGCTCAGACTCATCAAGGATTATTTTTGCCACGCCACTGCCAACGGTTCCAAAACCAATCAAACCAATACTTACCTCTTTGTCAGCCATATTTGTCCTCATTTGTTTTCGATTTTTTTTAGGTTAAAAATTTTAAAAAGTCAAGATGATTCAGTGTACAATTTTTGATGATGATAGTCAATAACCACAGAGCGTGAATTATCAATCAAATGTGTAGAATTTAGCCAGTTGAATTGAGAGGAGTGGTCCAAATGTGCAAAAAAATTGTGATCAAATACGCAAAATGGGCGAAATTGGGGGGTCAAAAATGACCATAAATTGGCAAAACTTTCCATTTCTTTCCAAAACTTACCCAAAAATTACAACTTTTGCTCCCTTTTTGACCCTTTTTTTTAGGCTGATTGTCTAAATGGTATGAAAATGTTGCAAAATCAGAATTTTGGCCGTACAAACTGCCTATTTCACCTATTTTGGCGAGCCGAGCGGATAAGTGGGCTGAGCCGAGCGGGGCTGGTGGACAAAAAGTTGAGTGACTGTCGCGGCGGCAGGCGGGGGAGAACCAGAAAAAAATCGCAGGCAAAAAGCGAGTGAAATTTGTGCCGGCGGACAAAGGCTTCGGCTGGCGGGGGAGCCACCGGTAGAAAAAATGGAGTGAGTGGTGGCAATCGGCGCGGGGGGAAATATGCGAGCGGTACGGGTGGACAAAAGTTGGATGGCGGGGAGGAAAAATTCGTGCAGGGAAAAATAGGAATGCGCAAAATGAAAAAAAAGTGCGGGCGAGTGGACCGACGAGCGGGTGAAGTTTTGCGAGGTTGGGTTGACATAGTTTTTTTAGGGGGACATGGTGACATTGGGCGGCGGCACGGTTGGGGACGGGAAAATTTGGTGGCGGGAAGACGGCGGCCCAAAAGTGGGATCAGCGGCGCGGGAATTTGAAGTTGGTTCGGTTCCTTGATGAGAGATTGCCGCAGTCGGTCGCAAACCTCCTTCGCAATGACAATCAAAAGCAATAAGCCACAGAGATCACAGAGAACAGCGGAGATATTAAAAACTATTAGCCACAGAGCTTCGACATATTTCGACATACTTCGACATACTTCAACATACTTCGACATGCTTCGACCGGCTTCCCCCTTCGCCCTGCGGGCTTCGGAGGACAGGCAGCATCCGGCTCAATGATCGATTGGAGTATGTGAGCGAAAACACAATCTAAACAAACCCCGCCATAGTGATCCGTCCGTCGCCATAATTCGGCTATGGAGGACAAGACGCTCGCAATGACAAACAAAAGCAATAAGCCACAGAGATCACAGAGAACAGCGGAGATATTAAAAACTATTAGCCACAGAGAGCACAGAGAATAACGGAGATATTAAAAAAAAACGAGATTGCCGCAGTCGGCCTACGGCCTCCCTCGCAATGACAGCCTTGAGATCAATGGCAAAGTGAATTTACTTTACGGTCAGGTCAATTTACTTTACGATTAAGTCAGTTTACTTTGCGGCTAAGTCAATTGACTTTACGGCTTAGAAATATGCTAAAAGGCCCGTTAAGGCGGCTGTTTGCAATATAAGTCGTTTATTTTAAGGGAGTTAGGCGAAAAAACCGCAAAAAAGGCGAAAAATTAGAAGAGACGGCAACTTCTTATACAGAAACCAGCAGAGTGTATAATCACTGTTAGTCTCAATTTTATGAAAGTAAAATCATGATAAAACAAATTGGCAACTATTTTCTAACACAAGAAATCGATTCTGCTCAAGGGTTGATAGAATTTTCAGAAGAAGAATACTTTATGGCTGAAAATTTAGAGATGAAGCGAATACTAGAAGATGAGAAGATGTTCAATGGAAGCAGCGTAGAGTTTGCTTCTATTCCTTGGGAATCTACAACAATTGGTTCTACTAAAGGAAGGATTTATAAAATTTGTTTACAACTAAATAGTACAAGCAAGAAAAATGCTAAAAAAGTTTTTAATACAGTGGTGGATTTTATTAACAAAGAGGTTGGTAGATACAACGAGCACCCCTTTCTCTCCGATAAATATATCTGGGATACCACT
>CBDUWP010000055.1:0-9738 GCA_965370955.1 uncultured bacterium
TTAGATGGGGTTTTTGAATTTAGCTTACGATGATTTCTAAGAATAATATGAATGTGTTTATGCTGGGCTGGGAGTTTCCTCCGTTTATTAGCGGTGGGTTGGGTACTGCATGCTATGGATTAACTAAGGCCATGGATCAAATCGGCCTAAATATCACGTTTGTGTTGCCCAAAGCTGTTGAAACCAAATTCACAGAGCACGTTAAAATGCTCAGCCCTGATAGCAAAAAGAACATTACCATCACCAAAAAAATCGTGGATACCATGAAAAACGTCAAGGTTCGCACGATCACATCTTTGCTTGAGCCTTACGATAGTCCTCAGATATATACTCAAAAGCTTCAGGAGATGCTTCAAAATACTAGAAATGAAAATGAAACGCATGAAGTGTGCCGGTTTGTCAGCAATGCTGATTATAGCGGCGACATGTACACAGAGGTGCACCGATATGCGTCAATGGCGTGTCAGTTAGCCGATGATGAGGATGTTGATGTTGTGCATGCTCACGATTGGATGACTTTCCCCGCCGGCGTAGCTGTTAGCCATATGAAGCAGCGGCCTTTGGTTGTCCATGTTCATTCGACCGAATTTGACCGCAGTGGCAAACATGTCAATCAAATGATTTATGATATTGAGCGATATGGTATGCACAATGCTGACAGGGTGATTGCCGTTAGCC
The DNA here is from genome assembly GCA_965370955.1 of uncultured bacterium. Taxonomy (GTDB): domain Bacteria; phylum Planctomycetota; class Phycisphaerae; order Sedimentisphaerales; family Anaerobacaceae; genus CBDUWP01. The sequence goes on from CBDUWP010000055.1 coordinate 679, forward strand.
ATCTGACGCGAAATACTATCATTGGCCATTACGGCATCAGTGGTGACAAGGTTGAAGTTGTACACAATGGTATTGACAGGAATGACAATTCATTGCCAAAGGATGATGATAGTTTACCAAGCAAAGAAAAGATCGTTCTGTTTTTGGGTCGTATGACAATGCAGAAGGGTCCGGAATATTTTCTACGTGCAGCCAAAAAAGTTCTTGATGTTATGGATGACGTAAAATTTGTCATGGCAGGCTCTGGTGACATGATGCAGAGAACGATTGAGATGGCAGCCGAGCTTGGCATTGGTAGTAAGGTATTATTTACCGGCTTTTTATGTGGTGACAAGGTCAGCCAGATATATCAAATGGCGGACTTGTTTGTCATGCCGTCAGTTTCAGAGCCGTTTGGTTTGGTTCCTTTAGAGGCTCTTGACCACGATGTCCCTGTGATCATTAGTAAGCAAAGTGGAGTGGCAGAGGTTTTGACACACGCTTTGAAGGTTGATTTTTGGGATACCGATGAGATAGCTAACAAGATTGTTGCGGTATTGAAACATGCTCCGCTTCGCCTTACTCTTAGAGATCACGGCAATTTTGAGGTACGGCGGTTACGCTGGGTAGATTCAGCGGCGAAATGTGCGAGGATCTATGAGGAAATGTTGGTACCAGTTTAGTGTTTGCTGACTGATCAGTTAAGACAAGTTAATGGATTAAATTTGTGAAATTGTAAGGATACGATTATGGCTTCAGTCTGTTTCTATTTTCAAGTTCACCAACCAATGCGTTTAAGACATTACACTGTTTTTGACACAAATGACAAATATTTTGACGATTACAAAAATTCTCAGATTTGTCGAAAAGTTGCCAACAAATGCTATTTACCAGCTAATCGTCTTTTGCTTGACTTGATAAACAAGCATGACGGTAAATTCAAAATATCCTATAGCATTACAGGTGTTGTGCTAGAGCAATTCCAGAAATATTGTCCAGAGGTTTTGAGTACATTTGATGCTTTAGCTCGGACTGGTTGTGTTGAATTTTTGGCTGAAACATATTATCATAGCTTGAGCTTTCTTTATTCGCATGAGGAGTTTGTGTCGCAGGTTAATTTGCAGTGTGATTTGATTGAGGAGCTTTTTGGCCAAAAGCCAAAGGTGTTCAGAAATACGGAGCTCATCTACAATAATCATTTAGCTCAGTTCGTTGAATCCATGGATCGATTTGACGCCATTATTACCGAAGGTGCTGACAGGATTTTGGGCTATAGAAGTCCTGATTTCGTTTATAAACCAGCTGGCTGTGAAAACCTGCGGTTGTTATTGAAAAATTATTCACTTAGCGATGACATTGCTTTTCGGTTTTCCAACAAAGGCTGGTCGCAATGGCCCTTGACTGCTGACAAATTCACTAGATGGGTCAACAGCATCAACGGCAATGGCAATGTCGTTAATTTATTCATGGATTATGAAACATTTGGCGAGCACCAATGGGAAGATACTGGCATTTTTGATTTTCTATATCATTTGCCGCAGGAGGTTTTGAATCATTCTGACAATGATTTCAAGACTCCGAGTGAGGTTGTGGCCAGTTATCAGCCGGTAGGCGAGATTGATGTCCCTTATCTGATCAGTTGGGCTGACACTGAACGTGACTTGTCTGCTTGGCTCGGCAATGCCATGCAGTCCAATGCTATACATGAGCTTTATCGGATTGAGCATAAGATCAAAAAGACCCAGAACCATAAAATGCTGAAAGATTGGCGTAAGCTTCAGACCTCTGATCACTTCTATTATATGTGCACGAAATATTTTTCTGATGGCGATGTGCATAAATATTTCAATCCTTACGATTCGCCTTATGATTCCTACATAAATTTCATGAATGTGCTGGATAATTTGCATCAAAGGTGCAACGATCATTATCACAAAAAAGAAGTATTGCAGGATTTGGCGGCTTTGGAATCCGGCAGTTTGGATATCGATACCATTGATACCTTTGATATGCAGAGTGCTTAACAACTGCGATAATTTTATCTGGAGTTTATGATGCCAGCTTTTACGAACACTTCTTGTCAAGGGCTTGACTTTAAGGTTAAGTTTGATTGTTCCATCGATGCCAAACAGGCGATTGATAAAGAGTGGCTTCTGACCAATAATTGCGGTGGTTATAGTGCTTCCACGATTTCGGGCTGTCCCACGAGACGATATCACGGTCTGCTTGTTGGAGCCTTGAATCCTCCCGTTGACAGAAATGTGGCTCTTTCAGAGATGATGGCCATGATGGTTGTGGATTCAAATGTTTATCATCTTTCAAATTTTGAATTTAGAGGCCGGTTCGCTCCGAGTGACTTTGAGGCCATAAAGGGTTTTAGCAAGGATATTGGCATTTGTTATGACTATCAGATAGGGCAGACCAAGCTTTCGCGATCATTATATCTTGACCATTCCAGCAATACGATAGCGATTGTTTACGACATTAAAAAAGTTGCGAAGGCATTTGATCTTTTGCTTCGTCCTGTCGTTGGATTGCGTGATTTTCACAGCCTTCAGCATTCTTATGCTAATTTAACAGCTTGTGAGTATAAAAACCAGTTGACGATTCAGCATAAGGTAGGTGACAGTTGCCGGTTGAATTTGTATTCTCAGGATGCAAAGTTTCAGCCGGATCCTCAATGGTGGTTTGACTTCGTTTATCGTTGTGATAAGCAGCGGGGTCAAGATTATAAAGAGGATTTGTGGACGCCGGGTTTTTTCCGTTATCATATTTCGTCACCGACAAAATTCGTGATTTTTGCAAGCTTAACACAGGCAGGCGATCAGATTGACCTTAGCGAACTTAATCTCGACACCATTGTTAAAAATCTGAAATCTCACCGTAAGAACTTGTTGTTTGAGGATAGGAACTCTGTTTCGAGCAAACTTTCTGTTGCAGCTGACCAATTCGTTAGTAAGAGATCTGGCAAAAAAGACAGCTACACGATTTTAGCTGGCTTTCCTTGGTTTGCCGATTGGGGCAGGGACAGCTTTATTTCTTTGGGCGGTTTGCTTTTGGAGACAGGCCGGTTTGATCAGGCTCGGTCGGTGCTAAAAACTTTTGCCGGCGCTGTTGATCAGGGAATGATTCCGAACCGTTTTGATGACCGATCGGACGTCGCTCATTTTAACAGCGTTGACGCATCATTATGGTTTGTTAATGCAGCGTTTGAATATCTTAATGCTGCTGGAGATGATAAAAGTTTTCGAGAGGACATATTGCCTGCCGTCAAACAGATTATCGATGCCTATCAACATGGCACGCGGTTTGGTATTTGTGCCGATAGTGACATGCTCATTACTGCCGGAGATGAAAACACTCAATTGACATGGATGGACGCCAAATTTGATTCGACAGCCTTCACTCCTCGCTATGGCAAAGCAGTGGAGGTGAATGCTCTGTGGTATAATGGCCTTTGCCATTTGGCTCAATATTATATGGATTCAGATGTTGAGTTAGCAGCCAAATATCATTCGATGGCAGATGAGGTTGAGGCTAGTTTTCGAAAATTGTTTTATAATGAGCAAACAGGCAGCCTGAACGATTGTATTTTTCCTGACGGCACTGTCGATAGCTCTAACAGGCCTAACCAGATTTTCGCTGTGTCGCTGGCTTTTTCACCGTTATCGCCGGATGAGCAAAAAGCTGTTGTGTCAGTGGTCAAGGATCATTTGCTTACTCCATTTGGCTTGCGAACTCTTAGCCCTAAAGACGATCGCTATCATGGCCAATATACAGGTTCGATGATGGCCCGTGACAAAGCCTATCATCAGGGAACGGTATGGGGATTTTTGATGGGTCCTTTTATTGGGGCATGGTTGAAGGTCAATCAGTTCAGCGATCAGAGCAGAAGTGACGCATTAGATTTTATTACGCCGTTGATTGACCACATGACAAATGACGCTTGCTTAGGTCAGGTTTCCGAGATTTTCGATGGCGACTGGCCGCATAAGCCGAGAGGTTGCTTTGCTCAGGCTTGGAGCGTTGCCGAATTATTGCGAGCTTATCGCTTAATCAATCGGCGATAACTTATAGAACTTTTTTGACATCTTTTATAAACGCCGATATTTCCGCTACCATCTTCTTTTCATTACCGATATTATCTTCAATAAATTTTATGATTTTTGAGCCTATGATTACGCCGTTTGCGCCATCTGAGGCGATTTGTTTTGCTTGAGCGGGGCTGCTGATTCCAAACCCTACACAAACTGGAATGTCTGATATTTTGCCGATTTTTTCCAGCAAACCTTTAACAGACAGTGACACCTTGCCTCTGCTGCCAGTTACTCCTAAAACAGAAACAGCGTAGATGAAGCCGGTCGTTTTGGATATTATTTGTTTCATTCTTTGTTGTTCTGTGTTTGGCGTAACCATAAATACTGTATCCATATTGACTTTTTCGGCATAGCCAGTGATTTCTTTGGCATCGTCGATGGAAAGGTCAGCGATTAACACACTGTTTACGCCGGCATCTTTGGCATCTTTGAAAAATTGTTCAGTGCCGTAGTGATATACCAAATTGTAATACATCAAGAGTCCGATTGGAATGTCTTTATATTGCTTGACTTTTTTGATAAAAGCTAAGGCTTTTTCGGTAGTGACACCTGCATTTAAGGCTCTGATATCTGCTTTTTGAATAGTCCTACCGTCAGCAATAGGGTCAGAGAACGCCATACCAAGCTCTAAAATATCGGCCCCTGCATCGACAGCTGATTTTACAATTTTCATACTGGTTTCGAGATTAGGATCTCCAATAACAAAAAATGGTATTAGAGCTGCTCGATTTAATTGGCTAAAAATTTCTTGATATGTTTTCATAATAATAGTTCCTATGATTGTTAGATACTGAAATTTTCTACAGTGGTGACATCTTTATCGCCTCGCCCGGATAGGTTTACGATTACGTTGGCTTGGCGATTGAGCGTACCTTTTAGACTTAATACATAGGCCAGTGCATGGGCACTTTCCAGCGCCGGCAAAATCCCTTCCGCCCTAGATAGCAGATGAAATGCCTCGACCACTTCTTTGTCACAGGTTGCCACATATTCGACTCTGCCCGAGTCTTTGAGCATACAATGCTCAGGACCTACTGACGGATAGTCGAGTCCAGCACTTACGGATTCGGTTTCGATTACTTGTCCATTGCTGTCTTGCAGCAAATATGCTTTTGCGCCATGTAGGATTCCAACAGTTCCGCAAACCAATGTTGCGGCATTTTTGTCGGTCGTGATATCTTTGCCGCCGGCTTCTGCTCCGACGAGTTTTACTTTTTTGTCATCGACAAAAGATGAGAATATACCGATAGCATTACTTCCTCCTCCGACACAGGCCACGATCATATCCGGCAGTTTTCCGATTTCGCTAAGACATTGCTGGCGAGCTTCGATTCCGATGCATGTTTGAAAATGCTTGACTAGCGTTGGATATGGATGAGGCCCGCAAACTGAGCCGAACAGGTAGAAAGTATCAGTGACATTCGCCGTCCAATATCGTAGAGCGTCATTGATGGCATCTTTTAGCGTGCCTGTTCCTCCGGAGACTCCGATGACTTCTGCGCCGCAGAGTTTCATTTTATGTACATTCACGCTTTGTCGTTTTATGTCTGTTATTCCCATGAAAATTTTTGTTTCTAGGCCGAGTAGCGCTCCCGCCATAGCAGTTCCGAGCCCATGTTGGCCGGCTCCGGTTTCTGCGATAATCTTTTTTTTGCCCATATATTTTGCCAATAGTCCTTGGCCTAAGGTGTTATTGATTTTGTGTGCTCCTCCGTGCAGAAGGTCTTCTCGTTTCAGATAGACGTTGAATCCAACTTCGCTGCTGATATTTTTAGCATGAAACAGCGGCGTTGGCCTGCCTGCATAATTGGCTAATAATTTTTTGTATTCGGCTTTGAAATCGTCATCATTTTTGAATTTTTCAAATGCTTTTTCCAGCTCTGTTAGTGCTGGTATCAGAACCTCTGGGACATAGAAGCCGCCATATTGTCCAAATCTTCCTTTAGATTTCATTTTTTAGCCTTTTTGGAAATTGTTGATATTGTTAAAGAGTGCCTTCATTTTTTCGTGGTTTTTTTTGCCCGGTTCTGCTTCGATTCCGCTGCAAATATCGATTGCATAGGCCCCAGTTGCCATTGCTTTAGTGACATTGCCAGCAGTAATGCCGCCTGCTAAGAAGAAATTTTTTGATAATGGTTTAAGCAGGTTCCAATCGAAACAGATTCCGCTTCCGCCATATTGGGTCGGATCAAATGAATCAAGTAAAATAGCATCGGTGTTATATGTTGCGATTTTTTTTATATCGTTTTCGTCTTGTATTCTTATTGCTTTTATTATTTTAAAACCTGATTCGCTGAGCATTTCGCAATATTGCGACGTTTCGTCACCATGCAGCTGTATCCAATCGAGTTGACATTGCGAGCAAACTTGAAGCAGTTTATCTATTCGCCGATTGACAAATATGCCTGAAGTTTGGACATTGCTCGGCAGTTGATCTGCTATCAGCATTGCCTCTTGCGGCTTGATAAATCGTTTACTTTCTGGATAAAAATTGAAGCCTATGATATCCGCTCCCATTTTAGAAGCACCTATGGCATCTTTCAGATTAGTAATTCCGCAAATTTTCACTATTGGTTTATTCATGATTGTTTTAGGCTTCGTTTGAGATTCGTATTAGGTTTTCGAGTGTTTTGGCGGCTTCGCCGCTGGCGATTAAATTGTTTGCCAGTTCGATAGCATCTTTGAAATTGTCAGCTTTATTGCCAACTATAATAGCTGCTGCTGCGTTTAATACAACGGCATTTTTTTTAGCCCCTGTTTCTTTTCCGGAAAAAACATCCCTTATGATATTTGCATTTGCCTGTTTGTCGTCTGAAGTTTTGAGTTGGTCGATGGATTTGACTTCTAATCCGAATTCTTTAGGGTCGAGTGTTATAGCTGTTTCCTGTCCGTCAAAGAGTTGCCTGATGAGTGCTTTTTTGCATCCTGTTATTTCGTCAGCTCCATCGCAGTGTACGACCATCAAGCGTTTTGTGCCGAGCATTTTATGTACATTTATGATTTTGTCTACCAAGTCAGCATCAGCTACGCCCATCAAATGTCCCTTTGCTTGTGCCGGATTGGCTAAGGGGCCTAAAATATTAAATATTGTCCGAAAGCCCAATTCCCTGCGAACTGGCTGCACATATTTCATAGCAGGGTGAAACATTGGCGCAAACATGAAGCCAATGCCTGCTTCGTTAATACATTTTGCAACAGTTTCTGGCTTGGCATCTATTTTAACGCCCAAGCTTTCCAGCACGTCAGCTGATCCGCATTTGCTGGTTATGGCTCTATTGCCGTGTTTGGCCACTTTTATTTCAGCTGCTGCCGCGACAATTGCCGCTGCCGTTGAGATGTTAAACGTTTTAATTTTTGCCCCGCCTGTCCCGCAGGTATCTATTACTTTGTCACCATCTATATTGATTTTGACTGCATGCTCGCGCAGTGACCGAGCGCAACCAGCGATTTCGTCAACGGAGGCGCCTTTTATTTTGAGAGCAGTTAAGAACGCTGCGACTTGCGCCGGATTCACTTGTCCTTGAAAAATTAACCCGAGCGCATTTTCAGCCTGACTGACACTAAGGTCGGTTCCTTTTATGAGGAGTTGCATATATTTGGAAAAATTGCTCATTATTATCTCCTATTTATTTTTTGTAGAGATGTTAAGAATATTTTCTATTATTTTTCCGCCAGCCGGAGTCAAAATGCTTTCAGGGTGAAATTGTATGCCGAAGATTGGCAATTGTTTGTGCTGTACTCCCATGACAATTGTTTCAAATTGAGCAGTTTGTTCGAGACATTCCGGTAAATTTGTCACGCAAAGGCTGTGATATCGGCCGGCTTGCAGAGGATTTTCTATCGATTCAAAGACACCTTTATTATTATGCGTGACTTTTGAAGGCTTGCCGTGCATAGGTTGTGGTGCATGAATGATTTTGCCTCCGAAATATTGTACGATTGTTTGATGGCCGAGACAAACTCCAAAAATCGGCAATTTATCTTTGAAATAATCCATTGCCGCCAGTGACACTCCGGCGTTATCAGGTGTTCCCGGTCCCGGTGAGATGACGAGCAGGTCAGGCTTGAAATTTTCAGCGACAGCAATTAAATCTTTTAAACTTGTGTCGGCTCTATATACTTGACTTTGGCAGTTACGCTTACAGAAATCGTCAACAAGGTTATATGTAAACGAGTCGAAATTGTCGATAAATAATACTTTGTGCTTTTGCATTTTTGTTCCCGTCTTAATCTTTATTTTTTTATAGAATCACTCATTATTCAGCCTGATAGCCTTGATACATGAATTTGCTTTATGCTCAGTTTCGTCGAATTCCGCTTGCGGGATACTGTCATTGACGATACCTGCTCCAACTCTGACATAGGCATTGCCATTTTTCACTTGCAAGCTGCGAATTGTAATACAGCTATCGAATTGCCCGTCAACGGTTAGATACATAACAGCTCCGCCATAGTATCCTCGTTTCGTTTTTTCCAGTTGGCGTATAATTTTCATTGCTTCTATTTTTGGCGCACCGCTTAAAGTTCCCATATTCATCGTTGCAAGGTAGGCACTTAAAGCATCGAGATTGTCCGCCAATTGTCCCTTGACATTGCTGACTAGATGCTGGACTGATTCATATTTTTCAACGGTTAGCAATTCGTTCACGATTCTGGTGCCGCTTTTGGTGACACGTGCGATATCGTTTCTCGCTAAATCGACCAGCATGATATGTTCAGCCAATTCTTTTTGATCTAGTTTTAGCTCAGCCTCATATCGCATATCAGTTTCGATGTCTATTTTGCCATGGGTTTTGCCTCTTGGCTTTGTGCCTGCGATAGGTCGGATTTCAGCCGTTTTTTTGTCATTACCGCTGACACGCAGATTCAGCTCTGGGCTGGAACCGAGAAGCGTCGTATTTTGAGTATTCAAGTAGAACATGTAGGGCGATGGATTCAGCTTTCTCAAATTTTTATATATGTCTAGCGGTTCTTGATTGCATGG
>CBDUWP010000056.1:0-9731 GCA_965370955.1 uncultured bacterium
TGGTTCGTTTTTTATTGCGTGTCATTCCGATGAGCATTTTAACTCGCGACAAATTGCTATGGACAGGCTTGATATTGGTTGGTGTTTATGGTTCTTATGCTCTCGGCGCCAACAACACAGCCAATGCCACAGGCATATTTTCTGGCCAGTTTGCAGGGATTACCGACGCCCATTTAGCATTATTGGGTGGCATTTCGATAGCCTTTGGCGTTTTGACATTCAGTAAAGGCGTGATGTATACAGTCGGCTCCGGCATTTTGCCATTGGACGCTTTTACAGCTTTTGTGGCTGTTGCTTCGATGTCTGTAACGGTTCATATTTTCGCGATTATTGGCGTTCCAGTCAGTACGAGTCAAGGCATAATCGGCGCGATTTTAGGCATTGGCCTGATTCAGGGTTGTCCCTCGATCCGCTTTCATAAATTCGGCAAGATAGCTTTTGGCTGGCTCTTGACTCCTTTGATTGCCTTAATTTTGTCCGCCGCCTGCTATGGCATTTTCATTCGATAACTTTACTATTTCAGTAACCTTAAAAATCAGCCATCGACCAACAAGCTGCTTATCATCGCCGCGAATAAATCCTGATTATTTCCCCGCTGATTTAACAGAGCCATTTCGGTACTTGCTTTTATCATACCTGCTGTTTCTTTTGCGATTTCCAGAGCCAGATCATAATTTGACATTTGCGTATCGCTTCCCGTGACATTTTCGACCTCGAATTCGATGATAGCTGTTAAGGATTGCAGCCGGTTTACTCTTTCTGTGAGTTTCACTTTATAGCCTTCGGTTGTGCCAGCTTTTGCGTTTAGCAATGTTGTCGCGCCAGCGATTGAGTCCGAGTCGGTCAGATCGACATCACTCACATTTATTGTCAAATCTTCTGTATCGATTTTAACGAACGATCCGTTACCGATTGACACATAAATTGGATCACCATCGATGCTCAATAATTTATTGTCTTGGTATTGTGTTTCTGTTGCGACATCGTTTATTTCGGTTGCCAGCTCATCGAATTCTTCTTGTAGTATTTGGATTTGTTCGGTTGAATATAATCCGCTATCAGCTTTTTCCGTAATCTCCAGCATTTCGGCAATTTTACCGCCGATTGTTTCAGTTGCGTTATGGAAGGTTTGGACCATGGATATAGCTCCGGCAGCATTTCTGCTCGCCTGCAATCCACTTGTTATATTGCTGGACACCAGCAATTCTATAAACGTTTCCACTCCGGTCACGTTGACAGCTTTTGACGAATCGACTCCGACAAAATTATTGAAGATTTTTTGGTTAAATATTTTCCCGTAGGTCTGATAAAAACTGTCCGATATATTTGGACTTGCGTTGCCAAATAAACTCATCTGTCCCCCGTTTTATTTCATTGCTTTGTGTTCAGGAACTCTCGCCCCCCCTCTACAAAACAATAGGAAATAAAGAAGTGATTTCAAAATTTTTGGGTTTTATTTTTGTGTGGTTGTGATTTTTTACAGTCCGCATCGTTTCGCTGCTAGGACTGCTGCCATTGCGACAGCCGCCGTTTCGGTTCTTAATATGGTATCTGTTATTTGGACTATTTTGGCGTTATGTGTTTTGAATAGTTCGATTTCATTTTGTGTAAATCCGCCTTCTGGCCCTATTATCACCACATTTTTTTGCTTGATTGTGATATTGATAACATTTTGTGCTTTGTGGTCGATTTGTGCAACAAGTATTTCGACATTGGAATTAGCTAGTTTGGTCATCATTTCGCTGATGGTTATAGGCTTTTCGATTTTCGTTAGGAACAGGCTTTTGCATTGCTTAGCCGCTGAGATAGCTATTTTTTTCCACCGCTGGATTATTTTCGGATTATTTGGCTGCTTGACTGTTCTTTCAAATATAACTGGTATGATTGTATCTATTCCGATTTCGCTGCATTTAGCGATCATCCAATCGAATCGGTCTCTTTTTGCAACGCTTGCTGCTATGGTTATTTTCGTTTCGTTATTTTTTTTAACAGTTTTTAGGCTCGTTATTTCCAGTTGTATTTTTTTTCCGCTTGCGATAACTTTTGCTATAGCGACAGATCCTTTTCCATCGAAGAGTTCGATTTCGTTTTTGGCCCCGAGCCGCTTTACGACAGCCAGATGTTTTGCCTGTTCTTTTGGCAATTCGGTTATCGTGTCATTGAGATTTTCGCAATAGAATCTGAACAATCCCATTTTAATTTTTCCTTCGTAATACTACATCCACAAGAGCGTGGTGGTTTACTCTTTTTGGTCAAATAACCCACCGAGTCCTTCGGCTAGCTTATTAACTTCGTCGACTGCTTTATTAGCTTCTGTCATAACTTGTTCTGACATTTTCGAGAGATTTTCTAGCTGGCCATCGAGCGATTTCAGCATTTCAGTTGGTAATACCCCAGCTCCTTGCTTAGCGATACCTTCTGTTATAGCGATCAGGATTTTGGTTGATAGTATAGCCAGATCGACTTTGGTATTATCACCAATATTTTTCATTGTTATATTATCGAGTGTCATAGTCACAGTATCTGATTTTCCCGGGATAGGTAATAGCTTAATTTTGACGGCACAATCGTTAATTTCCAGCAATTTGATAAACAAACTTTTCGTTGAGCCGCTTTTGTTTTTTGTTTTGGTTGTCTTTGATGAAGTTTTCATTCCTCCGAGAATATCTTGCAGATTATTCGTCAGATTTTTTTGTTCCATCACCAAGGTTAAGCCGTTGAGTTTAATATGTTTAATTTTGATATTATCGCTTATCAGTGACTTAGGTTTAATAGCCACATCGATTTTCCTCATATCGATCAAATTTTTATGCTGATATCCCGCCGGATTATTTATTTTCATATCTCTTAATACGATTTGTCCTTTGAATAGTGACAGATCGACATCATCGAGTTCAACTCCTACGTTGAGAGCTTTTGTCGCCGCCGCTTCGATAGCATATTCGATAGCTCCGCTTCCGAACATATTGATTCCGACCGTTCCCAACAAGATAAGTATCACTACAGCAACAATGATTAGCCTAATAATTCCGATTTTCTTCTTCATATTTTTTCCCTTTCGTTTTTTTTTATTTTTTAGTCGCCGATTTTCTTTTTGATTTGTCTAACGGTTTTATTTATTTCGTTTATTCTCCATTCGATTGACGAGAGCATCCAGAATTTGAAATGGTTAGTTTTCATTTGGCAGTGCATAAGATAGATGATTTTAACGGAGAGTGCTACAGTTGCGATTTCGATTGACAGCCATCTAAGCTTTTCTCCTCCCACCACAGAAGCCACCATTGAGGTCACTATCATGATTACAAATAGAATATTAACAAGTTTTGTTTCAAATTTCGGCACCCCTCCGATTTTCCCTAAGATTCCTCTGATTCTTTCTTTATCTTTTTCAAAATTTTCCAGCTCATGTTTTAGGTCAACAATTTCATCTTCTAGCCCTTGTGTTTTATCATCAGCCATTATTTTTCGTTTTGCCTTAAAGGAATACAGATTTCACTTACAGCGACAGGATACCCACAATTGGCCACAAATGCAAGATATGATTTTTTCGGTTTTGTTATAGGGTTACGATTTTGTTCTCGGCTTATTTTTATCTTTTTTTTGTCCATCAGCCGAGACATTCATGCCGAGATTTTCAGGCTTTTGCGATTGATATTGTTTTTTTGCAGCCAGTTGCTCGAATTCGTCCTCTAGCTCTAGATAACTTAGCCATCTTTGTTCTGACAGCGTATTGTTTTCGATCGCCATTTTGACAGCGCAGTTAGCTTCGGTTTTATGCTTACAGTTTCTAAATTTGCAATTGACCGCCAATGCTTCGATATCTTCAAATCCGGTTGTATTGGTAGTTTTGTCTATCCCTTCCGCCCACAGTTGCAATTCTCTCATTCCGGGCGTATCGATCAGCATCCCTCCGGTTGTCAATTTGACGAGTTCTCTTCTGGTTGTGGTATGCCTTCCTCTTGCGTCGATTTCTCTGACCTCTGCCACTCTCATAATTTCTTCGCCGATTAGTCCATTTATCAGGGTAGATTTTCCAACTCCGGACAGCCCTAGGAACACTGCCGTTTGTCCTTCTTTTAGATATTTCGTTATGCTGTCACAGCCATTATTTTTTGTTGCGCACGTTGTTAGTATTGGCACTTTTCTTGCGATGGTTTCGGCTTGTGTCACAGCTTTTTTTAGATCGTCGCACAGATCGATTTTGTTTAGTACGATAATAGTTTTAGCTCCGCTATCAGCGCTCATTTCGAGATATCTTTGTATTCTTTTTGGATTAAAGTTTCTGTTATTGTCCAGAGCTGCCACGAGAAAGGCCACATCGATATTAGCCACCATAACTTGTTCTCTTGTTTTTTCTCCTGGCGCTTTTCTTGAGAACTTTGATTTTCTTGGCAGTACGTTTTGTATGATCGCTTTTTTTTCTTTATGCAGCAGTTTGATTGCGACCCAGTCCCCTACGACGGGGAATTGGCTTTTATCTTTTGTATGGAATTTGAATCTTCCTGATACATTAGCCCTGACTTGTCCGCTGTTTGTCATTAAGACATAATGCGTTTTATTTTCGCATATAACTCTAGCCGGCTCTAGGTTTGCTTTGTCTAGTAGTTTAAAGCTTTTTTCAAATGAGTTGTTCCATCCATACTCACGCAGCATTATTTCATTTCGCCTTTGGCTTAGATTAAAATTATTTTGGTTCATTATATCACAGAGTTTAGCAGATATGTAGCTTAAAAAATCGGTCACCATTGTTTTGTTTGTCATTGCGAGCGTCTTGTCCTCCATAGCCGAGGTATGGCGACGGAGGAAGCGCGGCAATCTCTCGTTAAGAAACCGATCCAACCTCAAATTCCAAGCCGGACATTGCTCTGATGGCTAATTGCTTTTATTTATGTTTCATTTCTTTTACGAAGCTGTACAGCACAGGCACAACGAGCATAGTGAGTATTTCGATAGCCATTCCTCCGAACACTGGAATAGCCATTGGCACCATGATATCTGCGCCTCTTCCGGTTGACGTTAGAACAGGAATAAGAGCTAAAATCGTTGTCGCCGTAGTCATCAGACATGGCCTGACCCTTCTGGCTCCCGCTTTTATAATTTTTTCGTGAATGTCGATAATGCTATTTTGTTTATCGCCTTTGAAGGTTTGTTCGAGATAGGTACACATAACCACTCCGTCATCTGAAGCAATTCCGAACAGCGCCAGAAATCCCACCCATATCGCCACACTCAGATTGATTGGCTGCATTTGAAAAAGTTGTCTCAGGTTCACGCCGAAGACACTAAAATTGCAGAACCACGATTGTCCGTAACACCAGATCATCAAGAAGCCTCCCGCCCATGCGACGATTATTCCTGAAAATATCAGCAGACTTGTGATCGTGGATTTGAATTGTAAATACAGGAGCATAAAGATCACAAACAGTGCCAGTGGAATAACGATTGTCAATGTTTTTTGCGCTCTGATCTGATTTTCGTATGTCCCTGCGAAGCTGTAGTTGACTCCTTCTGGTATAACCAGTTCCCCGCTTTTTATTTTTTCTTTCAGGAATTTGTCGCATTGTTCAACGACATCCACTTCAGCCATTCCTATTTTTTTATCGAACAAAACATATCCAACAAGAAACGTATCCTCGCTTTTTATCGCCTGCGGACCTCGGACATATCGTATTTCAGCCAGTTGTATTATCGGTATTTGCGCTCCATTTGCCGCCGAGACAAGGATTTTATCTAGCGTTTCGATTTGGTCTCTCAGTTCTCTAGCATATCTGACCCGCACTGGATATCTCTGCCTGCCTTGTATGGTCGTTGTGATATGCCTTCCTCCGATAGCGACTTCGATCACGTCCTGCACTTTGCGTACACTGATTCCGTATCGTGCAATAGCGTCTCGATCTATATCGATTTCCAGATATGGCTTTCCGACAATTCTGTCCGCAATAACAGCCGAAGGCTCTACAGACGGCACATTTTTAAGTAGCTTCTCGATTTGCAGTCCTACTTTTTCGATAGCATCTAGATTTGGCCCTTTGATTTTTATTCCCATAGGCGCCCTCATTCCGCTTTGCAGCATCACGATTCTCGCTGCGATAGGCTGTAATTTTGGCGCACTTGTAGTTCCTGGTATTTTTCCAGCTTTTACAATTTCCTTCCAAATATCATCTGGTCTTTTAATTTCTTTTCGCCATTGCCGATAGACTCTGCCTCGTCTGTCTTTAACAAGCTCTCCTTTTGCGTTCCGTTTAAATTCTTTTTTATGTTTGTCATATTCAAATCGTATTTTTCGCCCGTTTTTATCTAATAGATATTCAGATTTATAGTTAATAACGGTTTCGATCATTGATATTGGCGCCGGGTCGAGAGGCGTTTTCGCCCGTCCGATTTTCCCCACCACAGATTCGACTTCAGGTATTGAACCGAATGCGGCATCTTGCTTTTGCAAAACGTCCAGAGCCTCACCGATTGAGGCATGCGGCATTGTCGTAGGCATATAGAGAAACGATCCTTCGTCGAGTGTTGGCATAAATTCTTTTCCTAGATTCGCCCAGACACACCCTCCTGCAATAACGATAGCTATTGGAATAGACAGAAATACCGCTTTGTGTATGAGACACCAGCTTAGTATTTTTGGATAGAATTTTTGAAAGATTTTAAAAAACGCCAACAGTCCCCCGATCAGGATAGCCACAAAGATCAAGTTTGGTAATAATCCTTTAGCCTGTCCCAGTGGCAGCCAGTGATTGGTCAATATAATACCGATAAAAATAACAGCCGCTATATTTACCCATGACAATTTGTTGTCGTTTGTTTTTTTTGCCTGTCGTTTCCCCAATAGCCGATAGATTCCCATAGTGACGATGATCACACCGAGCCACCATGTTGCAGCGATCCATGCAGTGACGCCGAGTATAACCAGCACTAAGCCCAAAACAATGTTTGCTGTTTTTTTCAGATTTAATTTTTTTGTAAACAGGATATGAGCAGCCGGCGGAATCACTGTTATTGCAACTATTACTGATGCGATCAGAGCAAATGTTTTTGTAAATGCCAGCGGTTTAAATAGTTTTCCTTCTGGCCCAGTCATTGTAAAAACCGGCAAGAAGCCAACGATAGTTGTCGCGACCGCCGTCAAGACAGCGCTTGCCACTTCGCTTGTTGCCCGATATATCACTTCGAGTTTGTTTTCGTTTTCAGCTGCTTCATTCAGATGCCTTATTATATTTTCTGAGATAACGATCCCCATATCGACGATGGTTCCGATAGCGATAGCTATACCCGACAGAGCCACGACATTAGCATCCACTTTGAACAATTTCATTGCTATGAAGCATATCAACACAGTTAAGGGCAGCATCGCGCTTATCAAGATTGAGCTTCTCAGATGCAGAACCAGCACGATGATCACAATAATCGTAACCAGTATTTCTTCGGTCAGGGCATTTTCCAGCGTTCCGAGTGTTTCGTATATAAGCCCTGTTCGATCATAAAACGGAACGATTTTGATTTGCGAAACAGTTCCATCAGGCAATGTTTTCTTTGGCAATCCTGAGGATATTTCCTTTATTTTTTCTTTTAGATTTTTTATTGCTTGAAGTGGGTTATAGCCGTATCGTACGACCGCCACTCCTCCGACCGCTTCTGCTCCGGCTTTATCGAGCGCTCCTCTTCGAAGAGCCGGCCCGAACGAGACATTAGCCACATTTTTGATATACACCGGCACATTATCTACAACTTTGATAACAGTTTTTTCGATATCAGCTATTTCTTTTATAAATCCGAGTCCTCTGATAACATATTCGACCTTATTGATTTCGATAGTTTTTGCGCCCACGTCGACATTTGAGTTTTTCACAGCTTTGAAGATATCATCGAGTCCTACATTGAAGGCTCTCATTGCGTCCGGATCGACATCGATTTGATATTCTTTTACATGTCCCCCGACCGACGCCACTTCGCTTATTCCCTCCGCCGCCATCAATGCGTAGCGTACATACCAATCTTGCGCGCTTCTGAGTTCATCGAGGTCCCATCCGCCAGTTGGCTCACCGTTTTGGTCTCTTGGCTCAAGTGTATACCAATAGACTTGTCCTAATGCCGTTGCATCTGGCCCTAAGACGGGGTTTAGTCCTTTTGGCAAGGTTTCAGCCGGCAGTGAGTTCAGTTTTTCGAGTACTCTGCTTCTTGAGAAATAGAAGTCCACATTTTCGTTAAAGATCACATATATGCTCGAGAATCCTAGGAACGAATAGCTTCTAATCGTCTTTACGCTTGGCAATCCCAGCAGTGCCGATGTCAGTGGATATGTTATTTGGTCTTGTACATCTTGCGGGCTTCTTCCGGGCCATTCGGTGAAGACTATTTGTTGATTTTCTCCGATATCTGGAATTGCATCGACAGCCACGGGATTTCTCGGCAGGTCAGCCCAATTCCAATCGAACGGTGCGACTTGCCATCCCCACCCTATGATCAACAGCACTAACAGTCCCACGATCAGTTTATTTTCGAGACAGAATCGTATCACCTTATTTATTAGCGATATTTTTTCACCGATCGGTTCGCCCATGGTTTATCCTTCTCTGTTATTTTTTATTTTTCTTATTTGTCGAACTGCGGTAGTTTAGCCAGATATTTTTCTGGATTTTCTTTGAATTTTGTTTCACATCCTGCGCAGCAGAAGTAGACTTTTTTCCCTTTGTATTCGGTATAGATATCTTTATTTATTGGCCCAGCCATTATAGGACAGATTTTTTGTTCGGCAGCTTCGCTGGTAACATTTTTTATTTCTGCCGGTACAGGTACAGTTGTTTCAGCTTTCTTTTTGCATCCGGTTAGAGCTATCATTGTTAATACAAGTACAATGCCGAGACAAAGAATTGTCAGCTTTTTATTTTGGTTCATTTTGTTTTCCTTTCATAAGAAATTTTAATTTCATTTATTTAATGCTGATGCCCGCTTGATTTTCCCGATGACATAGGCTCCGCCGTTTGTCCTTTTGGGTTCATCATGCTTGGTTTAGCTTGAATTTGCAGAGCTGAATCGATTTTGAAATTTCCTTTTGCGACGACAATTTCCCCTTCAGCGAGTCCTTCCTTGACGAGATAGTAATTTCCCGCTTTTGGCCCTAGCACAATTTCTCTTCCTTGAAATGTCGGTTTTTCTGCGCCGATTTTTTTCACATATACTACTGCCCGTTTTCCCGTTATCAAGACTGCCGTTGCTGGAATCACCAGCGGTGCTTGGCCTGTTTCTGCTTTGATGAATCCCATTGATTCCGTTGTCACTAGGTTCATTTGGCATATATCGCAATTGCCAGCCTTATTTTTCACAATAGATGGATGCATAGGACAGATCCATTTTCCAGCCATATCAGTTGCCATCACCTTCATTTTTGATGCGATCTTTGACCGTACTACAGCCCTGACAAACATTTCCGGTTTCAGCATATTTTCTTTATTGTCAACATTTAGCCGCACCTTTATTGTTCTTGTTTTTGGATTTACAGTTGGCGCGATAAAACTTATTTTTCCTTTGAAGCTTTCTCCCGGATAGGCTTCTGTCGTGAACTCCACTTCTTGCCCGTATCGGATCCACATCATATCTGCTTCGTAGGCATCCAATTGCACCCAGAGTTTTGATAGGTCAGCGATGGTATAGATTTTCGTCCCTGTTTTGACATAGGTTCCTTCGGTGACATGCTTATCGATTACGACTCCTCCGATTGGCGCATGGAT
>CBDUWP010000057.1:0-9600 GCA_965370955.1 uncultured bacterium
TTGGAAAGAAATGGAAAGTTATGGTGATTTATGGTCATTTTTGGACCCTGAAAAAGACCTATATTGTCTAAAATTTCTTAAAATAATAGTAATTTATTGACGATATTGCTTTTTGTTGTTAGAATGTTTTGCTGGTGATGGCTGAGCAAACTCGCCCGTCATCAGTCCTGAAAAGCCTCTTGTTGGGGCTATTACGGGGCCGCAAATAGGGCATAAAAGCCTGATTTTGACAATGCGATCAGTCAGTATTGTATTGGTGATTTCGGGAATTGGCCATGTAAATTGCGGTCTTCTGGGATAATGTTTTTGAATGTAAATATTTATCAGGAAAGGGTTTAGCCATGAGTGCTAAAAAGATTTCATCTCAAGATTCCTCCGTTGATTTCCCGATTTTGCAAGGCTCGGAGATTATCGTTTCGTCCTTGCTTCATCACGGCGTTGACACAGTATTCGGTTATTTAGGCGGCGTTCTATTGCCTTTATTTGACAAGCTTTACGACGCTCCGATTCGGTTCATAATTCCTCGCCACGAGCAAGGCGGCTGTCACATGGCTGATTCTTACGCTCGCGCTACTGGCAAGGTTGGCGTCGTCATTGCCACCAGCGGCCCAGGGGCTTGTAACCTAGTCACAGGCCTAGCTACAGCCATGATGGACTCTGTCCCTTTGGTTGCCATAACGGGTCAGGTTCGCACAGATTTGATAGGCAACGATGCTTTTCAGGAAGCCGACATAACCGGCATCACTCGTCCAGTCACCAAGCATAACTGCATAGTCAAGGACGTTAAAAATCTCGCTCGCACGATATCGGAAGCCTTCCATATTGCCTCTACTGGCCGTCCGGGGCCTGTTTTGATAGATATCCCCGTCGATGTTGAGGTTGCCAAATGTCGGTATAATAAAAACGAGCAGCTTCAGCTATCTGGCTATAAGACCAAGATCAAGGGGCACGCCAAGCAGATAGCCACAGCCGCTAAAGCGATCAATTCTTCCAAGAAACCGCTTCTTTATGTTGGCGGCGGCATCATCAGTTCAGATGCCAGCGGCGAGCTGACCGAGTTGGTTGAAGCAGCCAATATCCCTGTCACTATGACCTTGATGGGACTGGGCTGTTACGATCAGCGAAAGCCATTGTCACTTGACATGCCCGGCATGCACGGCTCTGCTTACGCCAATTTTGCCATTCAGGAATGTGATCTTTTGATAGCCATTGGCTCTCGGTTTGACGACCGCGTTACAGGCAAGGTCAAGACCTTCGCGCCTCATGCCAAGATCATCCATGTAGACATTGATCCAGCCAGCATATCCAAAAATGTTCGTGTTGACATCCCTGTCGTTGGCGATGCCAAAAAAATTCTGGCTGAACTAATCGGTCAGGTCAACCATCAGCCTCGAAAGAAATGGCTCGACCAGCTTTCCAAGTGGAAAACTCAATATCCATTCACCTATGACAAAAAATCTGCCGCCATTAAGCCGCAGTACATTATAGAGGAACTTTGCAAACAGACCGATGGTGACACGATTGTCGCCACAGGCGTTGGCCAACATCAGATGTGGACATCTCAGTTTTATAAATTCAGCAAACCTCGCAAGCTAATCACCAGCGGCGGACTCGGCACGATGGGTTTTGGTATGCCAGCTGCCGTAGGAGCCCAAGTCGCTCATCCTGACGCAACAGTCATAAACATCGATGGCGACAGCAGTTTCAACATGACAATGGCCGAACTGGCAACAGCGGTCCAATATAAATTGCCCGTTAAGGTTTGCATCTTGAACAACGGTTACATGGGCATGGTTCGCCAGTGGCAAGAGCTGTTTTATGACAAGCGATATTCGCAAAGCTCTTTGATGGGTTTGGATTTTTCTAAGGTCGCCAAAGCTTTTGGCGCAGACGGTATTGTCGTCAAAAATAAATCGGAAGTTCCCTCAGCCATTAAACAAATGCTGAAAGCGGACGGCCCGTTTTTGATCGACTTTAGAGTTGAACCGGAAGAGAACGTATGGCCAATGGTCGGCGCCGGCAAGAGCCTGCACGACATGGACGGCCTCGATATTCTTTCGAGCATGGCCTAAGAAAAATGATGAACACAACCAACCAAATTACAATTTAGGTGAAAAAAATGAAGCATATAATAAGTGCATTAGTAGAAAATAAGCCGGGCGTTTTAGCGAATGTTTCCGGCATGTTTGCCGCCCGCGCCTTCAACATAGATTCTTTAGCTGTCGGCCGAACAGAGGATCCGAACCTCAGCCGTATGACATTAGTTGTTATAGGTGACGATCACGTTGTCGAACAGGTTCGCAAGCAGTTAGCCAAAATAATTCCAGTGGTCAAGGTTCAGGATTTCGCCGGCAAGCCCTCAGTGGTTCGCGATTTAATGCTGATAACGGTTGCCGCTTTGCCGGAGCAGAGACCTGAGATTTTAGCCTTGATTAAGATGTTTAACAGTAAGGTCGTTGACATTGGCCCAAAATTCGTCATGGCGGAGGTATCAGGCCCAGAGGCAAAACTTGAAGCCTTTATCGACATTTGCCGTCCCTATGGCGTCAAAAATCTTGTCCGCACAGGCACTATCGCGATGACTAGATACTGTAAATCAGCAACCGCCCAGCAAAATCTGGAAAAATAGCTGAAACCGGACCAATTACCACAGCAAAATGGTTGCTTAAACTAATCAGGCGCTTATAATGGCTTGACTGATATATTGACATAACAAACAATCACAAATTTTTATAACTAACTTTATTTGAAAGTAGTAGGAGGCCTCAAAAATGGCACTGACAATTTATTACGAACAGGACGCAAAGATAGATGCATTGAAGGACAAGAAGGTCGCGGTTATCGGTTACGGTAGTCAAGGCCATGCTCACAGCCAGAATCTCCGCGACAGCGGCATTGACGTTTCGGTAGCAGAGCTTGAAGGCACAGACAATTTCAATCTCGCTAAAGAGCATAAATTTTCACCAACAGACATCAAAACCGCTATGGCAGGTGCCAGCCTTGTCATAGTCACATTGCCTGACGAGGTACAGGGCAAGGTTTATCAAAGCCAGATCGCCCCGAACCTTGTAACCGGCCAGACACTTGGCTTTTGTCACGGCTTCAACATCCATTTCAAATACATCGTACCGCCAGAGGGCATAGATATCGTCATGATAGCCCCCAAAGGTCCGGGACACTTGGTAAGAAGCGAATATGTCAAAGGCGGCGGCGTGCCATGCTTGATTGCTGTTGAGAAAAACACTTCCGGCAATGCCAAAAATATTGCTTTAGCTTGGGGTGCAGGTATTGGCGGAGCAAGAGCCGGCATCATCGAAACCACTTATAAGGAAGAGACCGAGACAGATCTTTTCGGCGAGCAGGCAGTTTTATGCGGCGGCTTATCGTCATTGATCAAAGCTGGATTTGAGACATTGGTCGAAGCCGGATATCAGCCGGAGATAGCATATTTTGAATGTATGCACGAGGTCAAGCTGATTGTCGACTTGATGTATCAAGGCGGCCTTAGCTACATGAGATACAGCATTTCCAATACTGCTGAATATGGCGACCTTTCCAGAGGTTCAAGATTGATAACTGATAAGACCAAGGCTGAAATGAAGAAGATTCTCGGCGAGATAACCTCTGGTGCTTTTGCCAAAGAGTGGGTTGCTGAATATGAGGGCGGCTTGAAGAATTTCAACGCTATTTACGACAAGGATCACTCCAGTCAGTTGGAGCAGGTCGGCCGTAAATTGCGTAAAATGATGAAATGGATCGACTCTAAAGAGGTTTAATCGCTTTTTTAGGTTAGATTAGCACACAATCCAAAGCCGTTTAGCTATTTTGCTAGGCGGCTTTTTTTGGTTGAACTATAAAGCTTGGTGGCGAAATAGCCGATTCAGCAGTATGGATTGAATAATATTTAAGCGATAAAAGGGCTCAAATGGCAAAGATTGCTAATTGGTTGATAATTATTTGTTTTGTATTTGCAAGCGGTTGCATCACTGGCGACATTCTTGAATTTGCCACACCTGAGGGTTCCCCCAGCGACATTGAGGCTTCTGACGGCTATTGCCAGCTCGAGTTGAACCAGAGCAATACCGCCGATACCCTAGCAGTCATCCATTTGCCAGAGTATGAAACTTTAAGCCAGAGCAAAAACGTTATTGCCTCATCTGGCCAGAAAAAGCGTAACAATTATAAACAGTGGTTCAAGGCAGCTTCCTTCGACGAGGACAGCCTCATTTTAAACCATAAATATTATTTTCTTTGCGATGAGCGTCCGAAAGTTTTGTTCAGCGAGCCTTGGCCCGGCTTTTGTTTTGACAGCCAGACGACCCTGTCGACCGAGCTTTTGGACAAACCTTTCGCCAACAACAATGCCAAACGCATAGCGGTAATACAATTCGTTTTGGCACAGTTCCGCAAAGATATCGGTACAGTCCGCGCTGAAAATAAGGTCATCAACATCTGCTCGATGATGGCCAATCAAGCTTTTGAGGGTTTGGTTGTCAACCTCAAGGAGTCGCCCTCGAACGCCGGCAAAATCGACGACCCTAACGGATTTGAGCTCAGCCATATCAACATGGATACATGCAAGGTTCAGTTGACGATTGACGATAACATCGCCACGGTCAAGATGCGTACCGGCTCGTACACGAAATGGCGAATTGGCTTAAGTGTCTACAAATTTTCCGACGAGCGATCGAACATTTGCTACCGCAAAGACAGCGACAAATAATTTCACGGACCGAGCCGCTTATTTCAATGCGTTCGTTAAATCACTGATAAGAATATCGATCGGTTCGATTCCAGCTGACAATCTCACTGTATTATCTTTAACTCCGAAGGTAACTCTTCTTTCCTCTGGCAGATAGAGCATTGTCGTCAAGACCGGCAGACAAACCAGCGTTTCGGTACAGCCTAAACTTACTGCATGATAGATAATATCGAGTTTTTCGATAAATCGTTTGGCATCATCTTGACAGTTACCGACATCGAACGCCAGCACTCCGCCGAATCCGTTTTTCATTTGCTTAGCGGCGACTTCGTATCCGGGATCATTTTTTAAGCCCGGATAACAGATGCGGCTGACTTTCGGATGTTCAGCCAGAAACTCTGCGATTTGCTGAGCATTTTTCGCCATTTTTTCAGCTCTGATATTAAACGTTTTTAAACCCCGCTCAAGTAGTGAAGCCGGAAATGGATCCAGCGTTGTCCCTATTGCTTGGCGTGTAAACCAAAGCTCGTCATATTGTTCTTTTGTTTTACAGCAAATAGCTCCCGCCATAAGATCGTTATGCCCGCCGAGCGCTTTTGTTGCGCTGTGAACGACAAGATCTGCCCCCAGTTCCAGCGGCAGCTGATGATATGGCGTTGCAAATGTATTATCGACAACCAGCATAGCGCCGGTCGTATCAGCCAGTTTTTTCAGTTCAGCTATATCGAGTACTTTTACTAATGGATTTGTCGGTGTTTCGCAGAATATCATTTTTGTATTCGGCTTGACACTTTCTGCGATTTTGTCGGTATCCGATGCGTTTAGCCATGTCACCTCGACCCCGAACCGCTCTAGTATCAATGACACCTTATAGTTTGCTCCGTAGACATCGTGAAATGTCACTAGATTGTCACCTGCTTTTAGATATGTCAAAAAAATCATGGTCAGAGCCGCCATGCCAGTCGTACAGATAACGCAATCGACCGCTTTTTCCATATTAGCGATATCCTTTTCGACCTCTCTGACCGTCGGATTATCGTCGCGATGATAGGTATATCCGTCAATTTCGCCATCTGTAATCTTGCGTAATATCTCGAAGGAAACATATTCATAATTCACAGCCGAAACGATTGGCGTTACCATTGGTTTATTGCCATAGGGCGTTAGGTGATTTTGCTCTCTCATATTTGTCATCCTTGAAAATGGCAGTTTTATCCGCATCTGTTTTAATTCCATAGATTTTATCAAGCTCAGCCGCTGCCAGCAAGAACCATTTTTTCTCTTGCTTTGTTAAAAAATCTCTTTATATCAGTATCAAAATCAGCGATTAGCTCATTTAACGAAACTAGCCCCTGTTTTTTTTAACTGTTTTCACTGCAAATCGCCGACAGAGCCATTCATAGGGGATATGCACGGACAACAACAGGGCAATCGCTCATCACCAAAAACAATAGATCGCTTATAAAACCCTTGACAATGGCGACCGTTACAAATAGAGTACTGACTTCGTTTGCCTGATTTTAACGTTGGCAGATAGAGACAAACTAATATTTTTCAAAAGGAGATTTAACGATGGCAACAAAGGTTGCAATTAACGGCTTTGGCCGAATTGGTAGAGCGGTTACACGGATTTTATTGGCCAACACAGACTCTTTCGAGCTGGTCGCGATCAACGATTTAGCTGATCCTAAAAGTTTAGCACATCTGTTCAAATATGACACAGTCATGGGCAAATGGGCAGGCACTGTCACAGTTGACGGCGACAGCATTGTTATCGATGGCAAAGCTATCAAGATAACAGCCGTTCGCAATCCAGCTGAGTTGCCTTGGGGTAAATTGGGCGTTGACATTGTCGTTGAGGCTACCGGCATTTTCCGTGAAAAATCATCAGCCAAAGGCGGTTACGGCGATCACATCACAGCAGGTGCTAAAAAGGTCGTATTGACCGTCCCTGCTAAAGACGCTATTGACGCCACAGTCGTTCTCGGCGTAAATGATGACGCTATTACAGCCGACACAAATTGCGTATCAAACGCCAGTTGCACAACTAACTGCTTAGCTCCAGTAGCTAAGGTTCTCAACGATGAATTCGGTATCGTAAAAGGCCTTATGACCACAGTTCACGGTTACACAAATGACCAAAACGTTGGCGACATGATCCACAGCGATCTCCGCAGAGCTCGTGCAGCCGCTCAAAACATTATCCCGACCACAACCGGCGCAGCCAAAGCAGTCGGCATGGTCATTCCTGAACTAAACGGCAAGCTAGACGGCTTCGCTCTTAGAGTTCCAGTTATAGACGGCAGTTGCGTTGATCTAGTAGTTGAATTGAAAAAAGAAGCAACAGTTGACGAGATCAATTCTGCTATTGAAAAAGCCGGAGCGAGCGATTTGAAGGGCATTTTGGAATATTGCGATGAGCCAATCGTTAGCTCAGACATCATCGGCAACCAAGCTTCCAGCGTTTTTGATTCTCTTTGCACAATGGCAATGGGCAAGATGGTCAAGGTCGTCAGCTGGTATGACAACGAGTGGGGTTATTCAAACCGCACAGTTGACATCATGAAAAAACTTGCAGCATTGCTGTAACGTTTAGCTATATTTTCGGGCCTATTGTCTTTAACGTAAGAATGATAGGCCCGTTTTTTTTCCAACATTTTTTTTCTTGAGATAAGGGCAAAATCAGACATGGCAAAAAAAACGATTTCAGATATCGAGGTTAAGGGCAAGAAAATTTTGATGCGTTGCGATTTCAATGTCCCTCTGGACGACAATTGTAATATCACCAGTGACGACCGCATAGTCAAAGCCCTGCCGAGCATAAAAGAGGTTTTAGCAGGTGGCGGAAGCTTGATTTTGATGAGTCATCTCGGCCGTCCTAAAGGCGAAAAAAACGCCAAGTTGTCACTGACCCCCGTAGCTAAAAAATTATCTGAATTTCTCGATATAGAGGTCAAAATGGCCTCA
The DNA here is from genome assembly GCA_965370955.1 of uncultured bacterium. Lineage (GTDB taxonomy): Bacteria > Planctomycetota > Phycisphaerae > Sedimentisphaerales > Anaerobacaceae > CBDUWP01. Next base: position 7,670 of record CBDUWP010000057.1, read on the forward strand.
GATTGCATCGGCGATTGCGTCCGTGACATGGCCGGCGCCCTGAAATCCGGCGAATGTATGCTTTTAGAAAATCTTCGTTTTTATAATGATGAAACGATCAAGGACAAAGCCGCAGAAAAAGACCCTGCCCTTCGCAAAGCCAAAGATGATTTCGCGGAAAAAATTGCTAATTTAGCTGACGCCTACGTGAATAATGCTTTCGGCACAGCCCACAGAGATAACGCTTCGATGTACACAGTGCCTTTTTTGATGAAGGACAAACCTTGCGTGATTGGCTCTTTGATTGAGAAGGAATTAAAATTTCTCGGCGATACAGTCAGCGATCCAGAGCGACCTTTCGTTGCTATTCTCGGCGGCGCTAAGGTTTCTGACAAAATTGGCGTTATTGAAAATCTGCTTTCAAAGGTCGATACGATTTTGATTGGCGGAGCGATGGCCTATACATTTTTCAAAGCTCAAGGCAAAAAGGTCGGCAACAGCCTTTGCGAAAATGATTTCGTTGACACAGCCAAACAGCTCCTCGAAAAAGCCAAACAAATCGGTTGCGAAATAGTCCTGCCGTCAGACACAGTTATAGCCAAAGAGTTCAAAGCCGGCGCAGAGAATAAAATTGTCACAGGTGACATTGACGACAATTGGGAAGGCTTAGATATTGGCCCTGCGACTTGTAAGCTATTTATTGAAAAATTATCTAATGCAAAAACAGTTGTTTGGAATGGTCCGATGGGCGTATTTGAGCTCGATCCTTTTGACGCAGGAACTAAGGCTATCGCTCAAGCCGTTGCAGATGCTACTTCAAAGGGTGCCCGCACAATAATCGGCGGCGGCGACAGTGCAAGCGCTATTAAGATAATGGGGCTCGCAGACAAAGTCAGCCATATTTCGACAGGCGGCGGCGCGTCACTGGAATTCTTGGAAGGCAAGACTTTTAAATGTTTAGAGATTTTAGAAGAGGTATAATCTATAAATTGCGACAGACTAAATTTAAGAAGAAGGCAAATCCTTCAAATGTTTAGAAATTCTAGAAGAGGTATAATCTATAAATTGTGACAAATTAAATTTAAAAAAGAAGGCAAATCCTTTAAGTGTTTAGAGATTTTAGAAAATGAATAAGAGAAATTTACCAGCAGTCGGAACAGTTGAGATATCGCCATCGATCTTGAGCGCCGACTTTGCGAATTTATCAGCTGAGTTATTTGACATCACTCGCGGCGATGTGAAGATGGTTCACTTGGACATTATGGACGGTCATTTTGTACCCAACATTACTTTTGGCCCAGCCATAGTCGCCAAGATGCGTCCTTGCAGTGATTTGTTTTTCGATTGCCATTTGATGATTTCTGAGCCAGCCAAATACATCAAGGCTTTTGCTGATGCTGGCTGCGATCACCTCACTTTTCACATAGAGACAACTGATAAGCCCTGCGACCTAATCAAGATGATTCACGATCTCGGCCTGACAGCCGGCGTGACATTGAATCCCCAGACACCTGTTTCAGCTATTGCTGATATCGCTTCTTTGTGTGATATGATATTGGTAATGACTGTCAATCCCGGGTTTGGCGGCCAATCGTTTATGCCGGAAGCCGCAAAAAAAATCGTTGAGCTTCGCCAGCTCGCCGGCCCATCCATCAGGATTGAAGTCGATGGCGGTATAAACGCCGAGACAGCCGCAATTGCAACTGGTTATGGCGCCGACACTCTCGTTGCCGGTAATGCCATTTTCGCCCAATCCGATCGTAAAGCCGCGATAGAAGCTATCTCTACTGCCTGTTAATAAATTTTATTAGCTATCTGCTACAACTTTTGTTAAACTTTCTCACATATTTTAAAAACCTTAGCATTTCAAAGGTCCCAAATATTACTGGATTAAAATTATGGCAAAACAAATTAATCCCTTTGGTTGAGACTGCAAACTATGGCAAAACAAA
>CBDUWP010000058.1:0-9536 GCA_965370955.1 uncultured bacterium
ATTTTTTCTGGCCAGTTTTTTATATGCTTTTTTTTTTTTTGTTTTCAAAAAAAAAAAAAACGCGACCGGGTTTGCCACGCACAATCAAAAGACACGCTTATGGCTGCTCGGTTCCCCGCCTGACCAGATTCACGGTTTTGATCTGCATGGGACCCGGTCATAAAAGACCAGTATTATTCAGCGAGTGTCGTTACCACATTAGCCGAAAGCGGTAGTATAATTCAAAAAAAGACCCATTGCCATAAAAAACTTGATACAAAAATTTTTTGTGACAATTGTCATCAACCAGCACCAAGAAAATCGACAGCCTTTTGAATGTTTTCAGCTGTAGCGACCAGTACAATTTCATCTGCTGAAATTATTACGTGATTGCCGTTTGGGATAGCGAAGTCGCCGGTTTCATTATTGAAAATCGCCACGAACACGCATTGTTTTGGAAACCTTTTGTTTTGCACTATTGACTGGATAGTTTTTCCGATAGCAGGGCTGTTTTCATCGATATTGATTTTGAATATGTTTCCTCGCCCTGAGCACACAGTTGTGATTTGCTGCACAGTTGGATTTTCGATATCTACGAGCATTTGGTTTGCCATCAAATCTGTAACCCTCATGAGGGTAGTGACTCCGGCTAATCGGTAAGCTTGTTCATAAGCTTCGTCTCTCATTCTGGCGATTATTCTCGGTATCTTTAGACTGCTGGCCAATATGCAGCAGGTCAAATTGTCTGTATCGCTGGCTGATGCTGCCACGAGTATGTCAGCTTTTTCCGCGCCAGCCTCTTTCAATGTCGCGATATTCGTGATACTTCCCGTGATAGCGACAGTGCCTGTTTCAGCATACAACTTATCGCAAGCCTGTTTGTCACAATCGATAACGACCACGTCATATTTTTTTTCTGAAAGTTTGCGAGCCAATGCACTGCCGATTAACCCGCCGCCGCCTATTATAATATACATTTGTCTTCTCTCCAAAACTATGTCGATTTATGTTTGCTATTTTATGCTTTCTATCTCCAAGCCTTAGGAGAAAATAATAAAAGTACCGGTATAATTTCCAGCCTGCCGGCCAGCATTCCCAATATGTAGGTTATTTTGATGACAGGATTTATTGATATCATATCGTCAACCGATATGTAGCTCGGTCCGATGTTGCCCAAAGCTGAAAACATTCCCGATGCCGCCTCTAGTGGCCCGTGATCAGACAAAAAGGCTGTGACTAGCGACCCTATCAATAACAGGGCAACCCAACTGAAAAACAGCGTGCTGACTCGGTGGATTTCGTCATCGGAGACGATGGTATCGTCAATTCTTAGCTGGTTGGACGCTTTGCCGGAAACCCGCAACTTGAAAAGCTCTCGCAGCATAAGCTTATTCAGTATTGTTATTCGCAGAACCTTGATTCCTCCGCCGGTTGAGCCGACACAGCCGCCAATAACCATCATGACCAGAAACAGTTGCTTGGCTCCGCTGCCGAAGAAACTAGCCCCGATATCTCTGGTTCCGAAACCTGTTGTGGTTAAAACAGAGATCACCTGAAACAGAGTATGACGAAAAGCCTGCTCGGCTTGGGCTAAATCAATAGCTTTGCCCGAATGAAACAGAGCCGCAAATTCACCTGAAACAAAGAAATGTTCCGCTAAAATTATAGCAGTAAAGCCGGCAATAATTCGCCAAAAATATCTTATCTCGATGTTATCGTACAATGCTCGAAAGTCACCCATGAGTACGCGGTAGTGGATCAAAAAATTTATGCCGCCAAGAGTCATAAAAAAGATAAAAATATATTCGATCAACTTAAAATGGCTGTAACCTGCGGCTTGATAAAAAGCGATACTACTGTCATGAGTGGAAAATCCGCCAGTGCTTAAAGTGGTTAAGCTGTGACAGATGGCATCAAAAGTCGGCATCTTAGCCATAACCAAAGCAAACATGCAAAGCAAGGTGAACAATAAATAAATACCCCACAGTATTTTGACTGTGTTGGCAAGGCCGGGAACGGGGCGTTTGGCCGAAATTTTGTGGCTTTCTGCACCGAACAGATGGTGATTGGCGTTACCGGATCTAAAAATAATTGCTAGAAAAAACGATAAGATGCCGATACCGCCTAGCCACTGAATCAACGATCGCCAAAAGAGTATGCTCGCCGGCATTTGATCCAACCGATTATAAACAGTTATGCCTGTCGTGGTGAAACCACTGACCGCCTCGAAAAATGCGTTCAAATAGCCAGAATGAATACCTAGTACAAAAGGCAGGGCGCCCGCCGCCGAAGCTGCTATCCAGCCAATCGCACAGCAAAGCATAGCATCTGTGGCTTGCATAGGGCTAGACTTAAACAGGAATTTCAGATTAAAGCCAACAGCAGCAGATATCACTGACGATATCAAAAAAGCCAACAGTGTCACTGGCCCGTCATTGTTTTGGCCCCAGTATATAATGGTGAAAATAATAGGAACCAACAGCAACACAGCTAAAATGATTAGCAAGTTGCCGGTGAAATGCAATATATTGCTGATTTTTTGCCAGCGATTTCGCATCCTCAATCGTCCCTTAGATACTTTCGGCCTATAAAAATTGTGTTTCTATGTGTTTACGCCGATTTGTTAAGAGTACAATCAGGGCAGTTTGTAGACATCAGCATAACCAACAGTTATCTATTTAATCGGCTATTAGCTAATGGTTATTGAATTGATTTTGTTGAAATTAAACCCGATTCTAAAATTTCAGTTCCATCCGCATGAAGAACATTCGCCCCGGTGTTTTATGGGCGGCTAATGTATTATAGGTATGAGCGGCTTTGTGGTATTTGGACAATAGGTCACTGACACCAATCATAATTTCACCGTTGCCGTTAAATATCTTTTTGGACAATGTCATATCCAAATGATACGTGTCTTCGGTTGCTTTTCCCTTAATAGACGTGTTGGTGGACAGATAAGTTCTTTCATTGAAATTAAAGTTTACGTTAAAGGTGAAATCATCTGGCAGATATTTTCTGGCGGTGATGCCGTATTTATGTTGCGATGGCGTATAAGTTCGCACACTTTGGCTGTATTTTTCCGTTGCAAAATCGTTATAAGCATACCACGCAGCAATCTTGCCCGATTTATTTTCAAGCCCTATCTCTAATTCCGCGCCCCAAGCCTCGGCGTCTTCTCCACTATAATTTTGTATGTTGATAGCTCCCGGACCCGCAATATTTCTTAGCCCCACCAAGTTATTATATTTTTGCCAGTAGCCGTCAAGCCGTACTGTGAGGCCGCGGTCAAATCTGCCTGTATAGCCAGCTTCCAATGAGAATATACCTTCATTTTTCATATCTTTTTGTGACGTGATCCTGATAAGTCCTGGCCCTACACGAGCAGTCCTAACAGTCCTTAGGCTAGCCATTGGAGTCCGAAAAGCCCTTGCTCCGCTGAACCTCAATATATGATTTTTGTCTGCATCTAGGGCATATAGAGCAGTAACTCTGCCAGCCCAGTCGGTTTGTGTTTCGGAATAATAATCTCCTCTGAATTGACTCTCTATGGTTAGCTTGTCCGTGATTTGCCAGCGGTCAATCAAAAATGCTCCCACGAATTGTTCATTAAATGGAGCACTCTCAAACCACAGTGCCTGTGGATGATGTAATCTATTTACGATCCTTACCATTCTGACATTGGCTCCAATTGAGGTCTTGTGATTTTCGCCCCAATCAAAATTATATTGCAGCTCAATATCATTTTCACTGCTTCGATATTTTAGATTATCATTTAAGTTAGTGCTTTCAAAGTTGCCGAACCATTGCAAATATCCCGTACTGCCGTCGTCGAATTCTTTATCGATTTTCGTAAACACGCGAGTTGTTTCAAATCGGCTATTGCCGCTGGGATAAAATCCTCCCATTGGCACCGCTCCCGTTTCAAGATTTGAATGGGCGATTCCAAACGATATTGTTATATCATCTGAATATTGATAGACAAAGCTGTTGTCTGTTATGATATTTCGTCCAAAATCACGGGCTTTATAAGAGGGGAAACCAGTAAAGGCGTTAAGTGCCGGCTGTAAGGTTTCAAATTCGCCGGATCCAGCCTCATCAGAACTAGCATGTTCTTGATATCCCAAAGAGCATCGCCAGCTCAGGTTTTCTGTTTGAGCGCCCCATCGATATTGTGTATAGCTGTCGCCAAATTCGCTAATGGTTGTTGTTGCAAAGTGTCCCAACGTATCGGCTGGTTTTTTCATAATGATATTGATTACGCCGTTAAAGGCGTTGGCTCCCCAAGCTGCACCGCCGGGTCCTCTGACGACCTCGATTCGTGCGATATCTTCCATGAGGATTGGTAAGCGGTGCCATTCTGCTCCGCCAAAGACAGGGCTATAGGCACTTCGTCCATCGATCAGCACCAGTGTTTTATCACTATAGACATCGTGCATTCCTCGCACACTAACGGCATAGCGATTGCGATCCATTTTGATCACATCCACGCCCGGCACAAACCTTAGTATTTCAGGAATGTTGGTTACGCCGCTGTAGTGGATATCGTCAGCTGTGACGATACTGATTGGTACGCTTGATTCGTTGAGTTTTTGCTCTTGACGTGACCCTGATACGACAACCGGCACCTCCATAAGGTCTTCCAGTGACATGTCGAAGAGATTGTCTTCAGCTGCTTCTGTGTCGCCAGCTAAAGATTGAACAGTCAGGCATAGTAGAATAACTAATGCCAGTGACAAAGCTAATGCCCAAATATTATGTTTGTTTGAAAGTTTTTTTTGTGTAACCATTCTAGTTATCCCCTTAACAAAATAGAACGTATAGCTCATCCCGTTTGTAAGCTATTATCTGTTTTTCGGACATATATATGGTTATGCTTGATATAATGTTTATTTGTATTGGAAAGGTTTCCAATAAAATGGGACGGAAATATTTAATATTACTATTAGGTGTGGAATTATCGGACGTTTGGTTGGTGTTGGGACTAAACAAGCCAAGTACGTCCGAAAACATCATCTAGGTGGTATAATTAGGCACTACGGAGGAGAAATCATTTATTTTTCCTTCGTAATACTACATCGCTAAGGGCGTGGTAGTTTATTAAGATAAAAATGGGCGATATTGGACTTGAACCAACGACCTCCTGCGTGTCGAGCAGGCGCTCTAGCCGACTGAGCTAATCGCCCTAAGAAAGCGAATAATACAAATTTATTTATAGAAAAGCAAGAGCTTTTCTCATTATGCGAGTTTCTTATAGAAATTTTATTGATAAAGATTATAATCGCCCGCTTGACTATACGAGTTTAACAAAATGAAGGATTTTAAGATGGCAACTCAGCTTCAGATGGCCAGAGCAGGTAAGATAACGGATATTGTTAAGACTGTTGCTAAGAATGAGAACGTTGATGTTGAGATTTTGCGTCAGCATGTTTCAGAAGGCAAGGTGGTTATTCCTGCGAACAGGATTCATTTAGCGGGGAATTTAAGCCCTGTTGGTGTGGGTCGAATTTTATCTACGAAGATCAATGCCAACATTGGTGCCAGTAATGTTGGTTCATCATTAGAGGGTGAAATTGAAAAAATGCAGATGGCGATATCTGTTGGCGCTGACGCCATTATGGATTTGAGTACAGGTAAGTATTTGGATGAGATACGTGAGCGTTTATTAGCTGAGTGTACTGTACCTTTTGGCACTGTTCCGATTTATCAGATGATTGCGGGCCGTAATGTTGAGGATGTCACTCCCGGCGTCATCATGGATATTATGAAGAAACAGGCAACACAGGGTGTGGATTTTTTCACAATACACGCGGGTCTTTTGCGTGAGCATTTACCGTTGGCGGCGAAAAGATTAGGCGGTATTGTCAGCCGCGGCGGCTCACTGCTGGCGAAGTGGATGATCTATCATCAAAAGCAAAATCCAATGTATGAAATCTTTGACGATCTTTGTGCGCTAATGGTTGAAAATGATGTTAGCTTTTCTCTTGGTGATGGACTCCGGCCCGGAGCTATCGCTGATGCTACAGATCAAGCTCAAATTGCAGAGCTGCGCGTGCTGGCTGAGCTAACCCAAAGGGCAAAAGAAAATGGATGCCAAGTGTTTGTCGAGGGGCCGGGACATGTTCCGTTTGATCAGATACAGCATAATATGGAGTTGCAGCAAACTTTGTGTGACGGTGCACCGTTTTATGTGCTTGGTCCGCTGGTCACAGATATCGCGCCCGGTTACGATCATATCACGTCAGCTATAGGTGCTACGGCGGCGGCTTATTACGGCGCGTCTTTTATCTGTTATGTCACGCCGCGCGAACATTTGGGATTGCCCAATCGCGAAGATGTTAGGCAGGGCGTTATCGCTTCAAAAATTGCAGCTCATGCAGCTGATGTGGCCAGAGGCATTAACGGGGCTCAAGATAAAGACGATGCACTTAGCAAAGCCAGAGCAAATCTAAACTGGAAAGACCATATAGCCTTGTCACTTGATCCTGAAACAGCTGAAAAAATGCATATAGAATCTTGCAAAGGAATCGATCAGAAAGAATTCCCAACAGCTGATTATTGCTCCATGTGCGGCAAGCAATGGTGTTCTATCAGAATCAATAACGAGATCAAAGAACAAATGAAATAGCCGAGATTTTTTCTCAGTTTGCATTTATTAGTGCAGAAGACGGATCCGATACAGTGTTTGCTTGAGTCGATTGTATGGAAATTGATTTCGCATCCAATGGACTAACGATATATCGAATAAAGTCGCGACGACTAACTATCCCTACAAGTTTGCCTTTGGATGTAATAGGGACGCGGCGATAATGATTGCGTGTGACATGTTCGCATATTTCCATCACGCTTTCTGATATATCAAAGCTTACTATATTTTTTGTCATGACACTTTCTATGGTTGTGTCCATACAGATTTTGTCCGACAAATTCGACATTATATCTTTCTCTGTGATGATACCCACTAGAGTGTGATCTGTTTGGGTGACGGGAATACCAGTAATATCATTTTCAATAAGAATGTCAACTATGTCTGATATGGTAGCAGATGTTCGAACTGATATAACTTTGGTTGTCATGACTTTATCGAGTTCGTGAACATTGGATTTGTTGTTTCGGTCGTGATGAATATGCTTAGAATTAGAAGATATAATCTTACCGTTCATTACGGCAATATAGCGGATAACATCTTTGCGGCTGACCAAACCAATCAATTTGTCTTTGTATACGATAGGGATTCTTCTAAAATCATTTTTGCGGAAGCTTTCAGCCAGTTGGTCTAAATTGGAATCTGGATCAAAACAAACAACCCTGCGAGTCATAAAATTAACAATGCTGACATTGCTGTCTTTGGAATGATATAATATGTCTAGAATATCCTTCTCCGATATAACTCCAATGATTTGATAACTGTCGTTGACAACGGGCAAGCCCGTAATATTATGTTTGACCATCAAGTGAATAGCATCATAGATAGTATTTTTCGTATCCATAACAATCACGTTTTTCTGCATGATGTCTTTTGCTTGTACAATGTTGTGTTTTTGCATTTTGTTCCCCCTATGAACGTTATGCTATAGCCGCCGTTAGTAATGTTCCAGTGTTGTCGCAACTTTCATGTGGTTTCAATTTATAAAAAACGCTTCTTAAATGTCGCTGAGACATAAATTTTGATGTTGTTCCTGCTAAAAATTCAGTGGATCCTATTATTAAATATCCATCATCATCTAGAACGTCACCAATTTTGTCAAAAACTTGCAATTTGTCCTCAGGTGTGAAATATATTGTGACATTGCGACAAAAAACTATATCAAATTTGCCACGCAACGAGAACGGTTCCATTAAATTCATTTTTTTGAAAGTAACCATATTTCTAATATTGCTGTTGAGGTGCCAGTGCATGCCCTCTGCAGTAAAATATTTTTGCAGTTTGGTGGCATTCATGCCGCGTTCAACTTCAAACTTATTGTAACGGCCAGCTTTGGCTTGAGCTAAAGCGGCATCAGAAATATCCGTTGCGACAATTTCGATAGCGTAATTTTCAATATCCGGCAGCATTTCTTTCAAGGTGATGGCAATGCTGTATGGTTCTTGTCCGGTTGAGCTGGCGGCGCACCATATTCTGATGGGCATTTTGCCAAATGTCCATTTTGTTTGACTTTTATGATCGATAAGTTCAGGTATAACTTTATGTTGCAGAATCTCAAATGGACTCGCATCTCTAAAGAATAGCGTTTCCTGCGTAGTGATGGCGTCGACAATTTTATTTTTTAATGTGCCGCCAAGATCTGTTTTTAATTTACTGTACAATTCGCTGTAAGAGCTGCATTCCAATTCCGCCAGAATTGGAGCAAACCTTGTTTCCACTAAATATTTTTTTGTGTCTTCAAGTTTTACGCCGGACACATCGTAAATATATTGAGCAATAACCTTAAATTCGTCGTGTTCTATTTTTAACATTGGATCGCCTGCTTTCTATCTACAGTTTTACAAATCTCGTCAGCAATTAAATTAAGCGGGCTAATGGTGTCTACGATTCCGGTTTCTATAACTTCTTTTGGCATGCCGTAGACAACGCAGGTTTCCTGATTTTGTGCTATCGTTACTGCTCCAGCTTGTTTGAGTGTATTCATACCAAGCTTACCATCGTTTCCCATACCAGTCATTATAACAGCGGTTGTTTTTTGGCCGTAAATATTTGCAACCGATCTAAAAGTATAATCGACCGATGGTTTACAACTGTTCTCTGGCGGATCGTCTGTGATTTTGACAACTACGAAAGCGCCATCACGAACGATTTTCATTTGTTTGCCTCCGGGGGCAATCATTATTTGGTTCGGCAAAACTTTATCGCCATCTTTGGCTTCAATAACTTCTAGTTGACATTTTTTGTTTAGGCTGTCTGCTAGTGACTTTGTAAAAACAGCCGGCATATGCTGAACGATGAAAACAGGAACATTTATATCTTTTGGCAAACTTGGCAGCATAGTTTGAAGGGCACTAGGTCCGCCGGTGGAAATACCGATACAAATAGCTTTTGATAAAATGTTTTTATCGCGGGCAATTGATTTTACGGCTTTGATATTTTCTATGTTACCAGACGATACAGATCCTGATGCAGCCGGTTGAATCTGTTTCGTGTAAGCTTTGATTAGATTGGTTAAGTTCTGTTTGATTTTAGCTTTACTGTTTGCGATTGAATCGGTTTCTGGTTTGGATATGAAATCAAACGCGCCAAACTCGAGCGCTTCCACTGTTCTTTTACTACCTTTGCTTGTCACGCTGCTAAGCATTATCGCGCCAACTTGAAGCGATTTTTCCTTAATATATTGCAAAACTTCGATGCCGTTGACCTCCGGCATTTCAACATCCAGTATAAGAAGGTCTGGCAGTAATGAATGTATCTTTGAGATAGCAATTTTGCCGTTATTTGCTGTTCCAATAACTTCGACTTCGTTGATTTCAGCTACGAGATCGCTCACGATCTTTCGATAGATTATGGTGTCATCTACAACTAACACTTTGAGTTTTTTTTGGTTGTTTGTCATTAGTAAAAAAATCCT
>CBDUWP010000059.1:0-9428 GCA_965370955.1 uncultured bacterium
TACACATGTGTAAATATACTTGAAATCAGGCGGTTTTGGCTCCATAATCGGGTATACGTACCACTTGACAGGGAAAGGAGAGTTGGTGAAAAGGCATTTAATGGGTTAAGGAAAATTTTGAAAAACAGACAGGGAGATAAGAAAGATGAAAAAAACGAAATATTTTGCTATGTTTATAGCAATTTTAGCAGTTCTATTTATTTGTACGTTGTCAGTTAATGCAACTGTTGTTGATGCCAATATATATAGTGATACTACAATTTCTACCGGTCAATATGGTACGGTAAATATTTATGACAGCCTAGATATACCTCCAATTCAGACAAATGTTGACATGACTGGTGGTGTTATTGAATATTGCAATGTTTATGATACTGCAAATTTTAATCTAACTGGTGGTGATATATTGCTTGTTAGAACCTATGATAATTCAATTGCTTATATTAACAGTAATGTCTCGAGTGGTTTAAGATTACATAATAATAGCAAGGTTTATTTGAATGCATTAGGAGCAAGCTCGAATATTTTAATGTATGATGATGCGGAGCTCCATATTTATGGTTACAACCTTGAATATGATGAAGAAATAGCTTCCCTAAACAAGGTTACAGGGCAGTGGAGAAATGGTCAAGATTTTAGAATTTGCCTAAGAAATATTACCACCTATAATCCTGAGCAGGTTTTTCTTCATGAAATACCAGAACCGGCAACAATTTTACTATTCACTCTTGGTGGTTTTCTTTTAAGAAGAACCCGCAAATAGTCCAAACCAAATTTAAATAACCATAAACATTTTCTGGAGGATCCAAAAATGCATAGGGAATCCCTTGTCTATATTAAGTTATTATCGGTCATTATTGTCTCTTTATTTGTAAATATACTATTTCCATCTTTAGCTTCAGCAGAACAGGTAGAATTTACATTAAGCTGTCCCTATTGGGAAATTGAATATGATAGGGCAGGCTATGTTGACATAACCAACTGGCATACCTCTCCAAGGCATCCATTTGCCGTCCATGAGATGATGACGGGTGATTGGGCTGCTGCGGTTTATTATGATGGTATTAATCAGGATAATAAATCCGAATGGCTTACGAATCAGTTTGAAGTCCCAACGTTCTATACAGGTTCACCGTTTAGTGGTAGTTTTAATGTGCCTGACAATGAAGCATTTAGTATCTCTAACGACCCATGTAATCCTGTATGGGATTTTAACCAGCCAAGTGATCCACCATACAGCAGTATTCAAAAAGATAGCGGCTGGTCAAAGGTAGATGATGATAATAAGCTTGAAGTAACTATTCATTATGAAGTAGTTGATTTAGGTGAATATGGCTGGTCGCCATTGTCTTTTACTGACGCAAATGGGACCGATTATATGAGAAGTGAACGATATGTAATTTTACAAACTTATGTTTTCAAGAACATCCACGCGACAGAAGATATAAATGATCTGGAAGTTTCGACCAAACATTTATTATCTGTTGCAATTCAGGATAATTTGCTATAAAATGCACCGTATTCTGCACCCTTTTGTTTTGGGTGGCACCGCTAAGCCCTTTTGTGCCAGTGCCTTGTGACTTTTTGTTCGAGTCCCCTTGGGGTAGTTAAATTTAAAAAGTTCAACCTAATGTTCTTTAGTGATTTGATAATTTCCTATCATGACAAATGACCAATCCAAAATCGATCAACACTATATGAAAATGGCTATCGATCAAGCTATCATCGCTCAAAAAAAAGGCGATGTGCCAGTAGGTTGTGTGATTGTCAAAAATAATAAAGTTATTGCAAGAGCATTCAACCAACGAGAACAGCTAGCAGATCCGACAGCTCATGCAGAAATAATCGCCTTGACAATCGCAGCGGCTGCTCTTGGAAATTGGCATCTCGACGATTGCACAATCTATGTGACTCTCGAACCATGTCCAATGTGTGCAGGAGCATTAGTGCTAAGTAGAGCAAAAAGGCTTGTCTATGGTTGTACAGATCCTAAAACCGGCGCTTGCGGAAGCCTATATAATATTGTGGCAGACCAAAGATTAAATCATCAACTCGAAGTGACATCAGGTGTCATGGCCAAAGACTGTGCGTTTCTATTGAGCGATTTCTTTCGCAAAAAAAGAAAGCAATCAAAAAAAGTTAATTAGCTGATAACTTGTCAATTTTTTCCTCTATCTTCGCTAATTGACGCTTGATATTATTGCGATGAATGATTTGCCATGCAAAAATCTTTATCAATATCATCAGTTGTATCATAACTAAAAATAAGGAAGCATAGAAAATTTGACTTTTGGTTTCGTTAGTATCTAAAAATTTGGCTCCATAAAAAAATGCTAAATATAAAAGTGCCAAAGAATAAATCCAGACAAATATTATGATGCTACTATTCTTTTTGTTGTAAAAATCTTTGATCATTGTCCCTATAGAGTAGTCGTTGCAGCAACATTTTTGTGTTTCATTGCAATCCATGTTTTGTCTCCCAAATAAAAGTTTATATTTTATGTCATATAATCTTTATCGGTTTTTTAGATTGAAATTATTGATTTTTAAGGAGTATCGCAGCGTAGCCGCCATCGTGATTGATACCTAAAACATCTGGTTCCAAGTTAATATGGGGCAAAATTAAGTGATGTTTGACCAGTTGGAAATTTTTATGAGATTTTAAAAAATTATCAATCTGATGTGCATTTTCCTCCTGACAAATCGAACAAGTACTATAACATAATATACCGCCGGAAGTCACTAATTCGGCAGCCTGCTCGAGGATCTGTTTTTGAAGGCGAACTAAATCCTTAATAGATTCAGAAGTTAAACGCCAGCGGGCTTCAGGTCGCTTGGCTAAAACGCCAGTATTAGAGCAGGGGACGTCAGCCAATACGCAATCGAAAAGGCCGACTGATTTTGATGTTTTTGCGATGTCACTATAATCTATGATCTCTATGCTTTTTAGTTTGAGACGGCGGACATTATCGCTTACAAGTTCTAAACGTTTTTGGTTAATGTCAGTAGCAAAAATCTTGGCTCTATCTGATGTTGCTTCGGCGAGATGTGTGGTCTTGCCGCCCGGGGCTGAGCAAAGATCGAGAATCTTCCAGCTAGATTTAGGATCAATCAGCTTGGTGACCTTAAAGGCAGCTAAATCCTGTACAGTAAAAAGGCCTTCATGAAAACCTGATATGTCAGTAATATTGCCGGGGCTCTTTAGCATTATCAAATCTTCGATAGCAGAAAAAGCGATATCAGATTCTGTTAAAAGCTGTGATAATTTTGCAAAGCTAGTTCGTAAAAGATTAGGCCTTATATAAATAGAGGGCTTACGGTTGGATGCCAAGCAAAGAGACAATGTGTTTTTACGGCCATAGTTTTTAAGCCAATCCTTAACTAAATGGTTAGGCAAAGAAAATACGCATGACAAATAAGCAGCCGAGTGTTTTTCAGGGTCAGGGAAAATATTGTTATTGAATAAACAGCCGCAATCAATATCAGTTGGCAAAAAATTAGATTTAGTGAAATTGTCAATTAAGGGATTATTCCTATTTTTTATCCCTCTGGTTATTTGACGCAAAATAGCGTTGACGAAATTGGCTGGTTTTTTACCGAATAATAGTTTGGCGTTTTCAACTGCTTCATTGACAATTGCATATTGCTTGGTGTCAGGGGAATAGAGCAACTCAAATAGGGCAATAGTGATGATGCTCAGTAATTGGGGCTGAATGTTTTTGATTTTATTCTTTGATAGTTTTTCTACGACTCGATGAATGGCCGATTGATTGCGAACTGAACCGAAAACCAGATCAGTTAAATGCTGTCTGTGGTCAGTTTTATAGGCTAACTCATTTAAGATGTCGCAGGCATAGCGATGGCTGGTTTGCCACTTTGTTAATATTTCAGCTGCTACAAAACGAGATGTCTTGAGATTGTTTGGCTCGCTCATGCTGGTTCTATTTTAGAAAAATTGTCACCGGCAAAAACTCTGTAGCCATTGACAAAGTCGTCAAAAGCCATAGTTTTCTTGCCAGCTGGTTTAATTTGCTCAATCTTTAGCAAGCCCGTTCCGCAAACAATATTGAGATCGTTATCCAGAGTCCCTGCCGCTAGTTCTGATTTTGTATCACTGTCTATAATAGCTGCTTTTTCTATAACAACTCGAATAATAGTGTTCGAATTGTTCGTGTAATGGCAGCTGGCGGAGGGCCAAGGGAAAAGCCCTCTGACCTTATTGTGCAATGAGCCGGCACTGTCGGTGAAATCTATGTAGCCGTCAGACTTTTTAAGTTTTGGAGCTGATGTCGCCATAGCGTGATTCTGCTCTGTGTAAATGGCGGTATTTTTTTCGATAGCATCTATGGTGTTTAATAAGAGGTCGGTTGATAATAATGCTAATCTATCATGTAATTGGCCGGCGGTTTCATTAGGGGCTATGGCTGTTTCCTTTTGAGCTAAGATGTCACCGGAATCCATTTTGTCGGCAACTGTAATGATGCTAACGCCGCCGGTGGTGTCGCCATTGATTATTGACCAGTTAATGGGAGCTGCGCCGCGATATTTTGGCAATAGCGAAGAATGAACATTTATCGCTGATTTTGGAGCTATCGATGTCACTTCCTGTGAAATTTTTTGGCCAAAAGCAATCACGACAATTAAATCAGGGCAAAGAGCTTTGATCATATCAACTGATTCAGGAGAGTTAATGTTGCTGGTTTCCTTACATGATATGTTGTTTATCTTAGCCCAATCGGCAACGGCGGTAGGTTGAATCTTTTTGCCGCGACCACTGGCTCTAGCTGGTTGGGTTATTACAAGGGCAAGGTTATGGCTGGAGCAATTGATAGCATCTAAACAATTGAGCCCAAAAGCGCCGCTTCCTAAAAATACAATGTTCATGTTCTTAGCCTAGTTGATATAAAGGTTGGTTGTTTTTTTATATTTAGCGTTTTTATTTATGACTGTTGTTGTGATAATTTTTTGAGTTGGCGACGATGCACAATCTTGGCGGCTGAACCCATTTTTTCAGCAAGAGTAATGCCTTCAAGGTGATCATATTCATGCTGCAGGGCTCGGGCTTTTAGGCCGTCGGCTTCTTCAGTGAATTTTTGGCCGTTGATGTCTGTAGCTGTGACGGTACATTTCTCCTGCCGCTTGATTTTTGTAAAAATTCCCGGTAGGGACAAACATCCCTCTTCACAGGTGACTTTTGAGCCAGAAGGTTCAATGACAGGATTGATGTAAGCGGTGGCGTTTTCCTTAGTGCCGTCAACCGATATCACAAATAAACGAAGAGAAACCCCAACCTGTGGGCCAGCTAGGCCAACGCCATTGTTATCGATCATGATGTCTTTCATTTTTTTTACCAATTGAACAATGTCACTGTCAATTGATTCAATCGCTTGGGCTTCACGCCTTAAAACAACGCTTGGCCAGTAAGCCATCTTGCAATTATCAATATCAAAATTAGCCATTGGTCTAATCGAATTCATCGCCTTCAAAAGTACTGCCGAGATACATTTTCTTAACAGTTTCATCGCGAACAATCTCTGCCGGAGTGCCTGCGCCGATTAATTTGCCATGATCTACAATATAAGCTTTGTCAACAACCTCAAGCGTACGCTCGACATTGTGATCTGTAATCAAAACGCTGACTCCAGAATCGATCAATTGTTGAATCTGCTGCTGCAAGTCCTCAACGGCAATGGGATCTACGCCGCTAAACGGCTCATCTAATAAAATGAGTGAAGGGTTGGTCACCATAGCGCGAGCGATTTCAAGTTTTCTACGTTCACCGCCAGAAAGGAAACGGCCTTGACTGTTAGCAACTTCGGTTAAAAAGAATCGCTCGATCAATTCTTGAGCACGCTTATCTCGCTGGGCTTTGGTAATAGAAATGGTTTCTAATATGGCGTACAGATTGTCACGAACAGTTAAACGCTGAAAAATACTGGGCTCCTGTGATAGATAACCCATACCAAGACGAGCCCGTTTGTACATGGGGAGATTGGTGATGTCGTGGCCATCGAAAATTACATGGCCCAAATCGGGTATTACCATGCCCATTACCATCCTGAAAATGGTGGTTTTACCTGCGCCATTACGGCCAAGAAGACCAACAATAGTGCGCTGGCCAATCGTAAGCGATATCTCATTGACAACAGTACGGCCAGCATATTTTTTGACAAGGCCACCAGTTTCCAATAACGTCATGTCTACCATAATGTCTTTCGTTTAATTTCAGTTTGTCGTAAAACGGCATTATATCAGTATTGTTGGGTAAATCAAAGTATTAATAATGATAGCAAAATATGATTGATAATCTTATCATTGCTGCAATGTGATGCTAGCATGAGGCCTATGTTATAAGGGATAAATAAATGTGAATAATCTGGTTTTTGAAAGGATTTTGTGATAATCTACTAAAATCTGTTTTTTTAGATGGAGAAGCTAATATAGCAGAATTGCACCACTGGTTAAGCCTGTCATTATAGGAAAATTTACGATGTTTGCAGTTGTAAGTGATATACATTCTAATTTAGAAGCTCTAAAAGCAGTGATTGCCGATATCGAGGCTCGCGGTATTGAGATGATTTATTGTTTGGGGGATGTTGTGGGATATGGACCGCAACCGGCAGAGTGTCTTGATCTAATAAGGGCAAAAGTGAAATGGTCTGTTATGGGCAATCACGATTATGGTGTGTTTTATGAGCCGACTAATTTTAATTTTGCGGCGGAAAAAGCCAGCTTCTGGACGAGAGATATCCTTGAATCTGAACCGGATCCAAAGCTGAGAAACGAACGTTGGCATTTTCTCGGCTCTATGCCAATGAGAAAAACCGTAAAGAAAAACTTTGATGACCAGCAAATGACAATTGAATTTATTCATGCTAGTCCTAGAAAACCGATCAACGAATATATATTTCCAGATGATGTCTATACCAATCCAGTGAAAGTTAGAGTGCTTTTTGAAAAAGTGGACCATATCTGTTTTGTGGGACATACGCATTTGCCGGGTGTGTTTTTGGATGAGCCGGATTTTTATCTGCCAAGTGAATTAGGGGGAATATATCCGATTGTCGATGGTGAAAAAGCGATCATTAATATAGGGTCAGTGGGGCAGCCAAGGGATAAAGAACCAAAAGCAAGTTATGTGTACATGAAAGATAATCAGGTACATTTTGTCAGAGTAAAATATGATGTTGAAAAAACTGCCAAGAAAATAAGGGCCATTGAACAATTGGACGATTTTCAGGCTGATCGTTTGTTCGAAGGCAGATGATAGAAGCAGATGGATTTTGAAATTGGCTGAGATGTAATCAGCGATATGTTAATAAAGGATTGATAAATATAATGAGAAGCAAAAAAAACACGTTGTTTGTAATGATAGGGTTGGTGATTGGTTGGGCTGGAATAACTGCTGTTGCTGATGTTGCAGCTAAACCAATATTTGGACTCAATCAAAGGGCTGGAGCAGATTATAGTATCGGATCATCTCAAAAAGATGGCGAATTTAAATATCAGCTCGACTTGACGACGAAAGCGGCGGCTGTCAAAGCTGTGATCTTAAGTGAGTTTGATGACCGAGATAAAGACAATCCGCAGCCGTTAGGATTGTTGTCGCCAGTTAAATTGACAAAGGCTATTGAATTGGCTTCGATGGCTAGCGGCAGGCTTGTGTTCGTTGATTATGATGTGCAATTGCCTCTGGATAAGCTTAACTGGGATTGTAAGGGGAAGGTGACAAATCTTGATGGCAGTGAAACGATTGTCTTTGAAACGGTTGTTGATGACTCCAAAGCTAATGTTGTTCTTAAATTGGCAAAAACCTATACCTTAGAAAAAGACAGCTATATCACCGATTGCAAATTGACAATCGAAAATGTCTCATTGGAAAAACATCAAATATATTTGGATATGCAAGGTCCTATCGGTATTTCCAGAGAAGCCTTTAGAAGAGATGAGAGAAAAATTGTTGCTGGATTTAGTGATCCTACAGGAAAAATCGTTAGCGAAAGATGGAAAATAGGATCGTTGAACAACAAGGGCTCCAAAAATATCGCAATGGAAAATGCACAGTTTTTGTGGGCGGCGATAGTTAATAAATATTTTGCGGCGATCATTGTGCCTGTCCCAAGCGAAGGGGCCAAACTATGCGATTGGCTAAAGGTTAAAAATGCCAATGGATATAATCCAGATAGAGACCCAAAAGCAAATACCGGTGACGAAACAGTTGGAATCAGGATGCAAACCTCGCCAACTATTATTTCAGCGGGACAAAAACAAACATATAATTTTAAGCTATATTTTGGGCCGAAAAATAAAGAGGTTTTTGACGATAATGAATATTTCAGCAAAATGAAGTTCGTAGAAACCATTACGTTTATGCCGTGCTTCTGTTGTCCGGCAGCTATTATAAGGCCAATGGCGTTTGGGATTTTGGCGGCTATAGAATTTTTACATAGTTATGTTGTGCCTAACTACGGTATCGTGATTATCATCTTGGTGTTGATCATCAGGGTTGTACTGCATCCGGTGACAAAGAAAAGCCAAGTGTCAATGAGCAAAATGAGTAAACTTGCGCCAGAGGCAGCGAAGCTGAAAGAAAAATATGCTGACAATAAGGCTGAACTCAATAGACAAATGATGGCTCTCTATAAAGGCAATGGTGCATCGCCGATTATGGGCATGATTCCAATGTTGTTGCAAATGCCGATCTGGATTTCACTGTACAGTGCGATATCTGCTAGTATCAGCTTGAGGGGTTCGGCGTTTTTGCCTGTGTGGATTACTGATTTATCTGTGCCTGATGCATTGTTTACTTTTCCGGCAGTGACCTTGCCTATCTTTGGTGAGCTTAATTCGTTTAATCTATTGCCATTATTGATGGGGGTGGCGTTCTTCTTGCAGCAAAAATTTATGCCGCAAACAGCTGCCGCTAATCCACAAGCTGAGCAGCAGCAAAAAATGATGAAAATTATGATGCCGATACTGTTTCCTATGATGTTATATAAAGCACCATCAGGATTGAACCTATATATCATGACCAGTGTTTTTGCCGGAGTTATCGAACAGCATATTATTAGAAAGCATATCAAAGAAAAAGAACAGACTGGAAATGTTGGGCTGGTAGCGGCGACAAGTAAAACAGGCGGAAAAGTAAAAAAGAAAAAGCCAAAGCCATTTTATAAAAATCGTTAATATGGTGACATGTTTTAGCATAAGAAAATGGGTGGTTTGTAGTTTCTAAAATGTATGATATTTGTGATACTATTGCGGCAATAAGCTCGCCAACTGGTGCTGATAGATCTATTGTGCGGTTGACTGGGGCAAAAGCTTTTATGGCAGTCGACTCGATAATCGAGACATCAGTAAAAACAAAACTTAGAGGTGTTTATCCAGTCAAGATAGTAATCGAATCCGATCTCGCAATTGATGCGTTT
>CBDUWP010000060.1:0-9357 GCA_965370955.1 uncultured bacterium
TAATAAATGAATAGGTTTATTGTGTGCAGTAGCTCTGACACGTTTGTCGGTATTTTTGAGTAAAAACAATTATTTGTCAACAATTAATTCAAAAAAACATTCTCATTACGGATATTTCAATTTGCAAAATGATATGCCGGTAGAATACTTGATATTAGATTATATTTATGGTAATTAACTTGCTATGAAAAAACTATCCTATATTTTGGCGATTGGTTTGATGCTGTTTTTGGCTGGCGTTTGCTCAGCTGATATTTCGGCTAAACTTAATAAAATAGTTTCTTCGCCGTCACAGGCAAAATGTCAGTTCTCAATCAATATAATAGAAGCAAACAGCGGCAAGGTTATATACAGTAAAAATCCCCAAATGTCATTGATCCCTGCATCGAATATGAAGTTGGTCACAACAGCTGCGGCATTGTATTATCTGAAATCTGATTTTATTTACATGACAACGGTGGGACTTTTCGATGGTGATTTAGTAATCAGAGGGGCTGGCGATCCGTTGCTGGGGGATGAAATTACCGATAAAAAATATAATCGCAAAAAAAGCTGGCTAATAGATGATATTGCGGAAAAACTCGCTGCAAAAAATATCAAAACTATCAATAACATAATTGTCGATAGTACGATTTTTGATGATCATCGTGTTTGTCCGAATTGGCCAAAAGCTCAACTCAATAGAAGTTATGCCTGCGAGATTTCCGGCTTAAACTATAATGGCAATTGCATTGATGTCACTGCGAAAAATGTTAGCCGAAAAATTGATATTCAACTTGAACCTGCAACGCATTTTTTGACATTTGTAAACAAAATCCAACCGACATCAAAACGTAACAAATCATCAAATGCCATTGCTGCCTATCGAACAAATAAACCCAATCACATAATCTTCAAGGGTAAATGCCGAAGTCAGTCAGGACCGTTTACAATAGCTATTCAGAGGCCTGCTGTATATTTGGGCTTTTTGATAGCTGAAAAACTTTTAGAAAAAAATATTAGACTTAATGGCCAGCTTATCGAAAAAGCGGCGGTAATCAGTAATGATTTCATCAAACTAGCTGAATATAAAACCACGATTGCCGATTGTTTGACAAGGGCTAATAAGGATAGTTTTGGCCTTGCTGCTGAGTGTCTTTTGAAAACTATTTCCAGTAATATGACAGGACAGGGCAGCTTCGATGGCGGCAAGAATTTAATCAGTCGCTATTTAACGAAAATAGGTGTTGAACCGACTGAATTTTTTATTGATGACGGCAGCGGCCTTAGCAGAAAAAACAGGCTTAGTGCAAATACTATCACGACAGTTTTAAGCGGTATTTATAAAGGCTCAAACAGAAAACTGTTCAAAGAATCACTATCTGTCGGCGGGATCGATGGCACAGCTGCAAAACATTTCAAAGATCCGAGATATCGAGGCAAAATATTTGGCAAAACCGGCTACATCAATGGTGTTAAATCTTTTTCCGGAATATGCCAAAGCAAGCAGGGCGATTTCATTTTTTCGATTATCGTCAATAAAGCAAATGGCAAAACTCGCCCAGTTATCAACGCTATTGTTGAAGCAATTATCGACAATTAAACATTGTTTTTGAAGATATGACACTGCTGTAACACTGTCTGTAATAAGAGTTTAGTTGACAAATCCCTATTAAAATGATATAATTATCGGAACTAGGCAAAAAAGATGCATTAAAACGGAAAGGGTGTTTCATGTTCTCATGTTCAAACAAGACGAATAATGAAGGTAATCGTTTTCATAGGATTTTGAATAGTAAGTGGCTTTTGTGGCTTGGTCCTATTGTCGGATTTTTATCATTTCTATGGTTTTTGATTCGTGTTATTCCTAAACCTTCCAGAGCTAGCTATCCTTGCCAAAGAGCAGCTTTTCCGATTGCTTGCGGTTTTATTGCTTGGCTTATGGGCGGATTTGGCGCCTTGATGATTTTCAAAAAAGCCCACAAGCTTATGTGCGATAAGCGAATAAAATTGGCTACTACCTGTTTTATCGTTGGGACTTTTTTGTCTGTCACGATCCTTTATAATATGCCGTCTAAAATTGCTAATGCTGAATATATTCCGCCAACCCATACGGCGATTGGAACAGCAAAAGGTGTTAATCCCGGAAGAGTTGTTTGGGTACACGATCCAGAAGCTACGAACTGGAAAAATGAAAATTGGGAATCTCTCGGCCATACGAACCAAATAGTTACCAATAAAATGTTATCTAAGTCACTGCAGGCTTTGACCGGAGCACATCAAGATTCTGTGGCATGGGACAGGCTCTTTAGATATTTTAATATACAAAAAGGCAGAGGCGATCGCGGCTATATAGCTGGCGAAAAAATAACTATAAAAATAAATCTGACAAACAGTAATACCAGATATGACGGTTCAGGTGAGGATTATAATAAAACAAGCGGGTCACTAAACAGTATTGATAATTCGCCCGAACTTACTCTGTCGCTTTTGAGTCAACTGGTTAATATTGCTGGTATAAGCCAGCAGGATATTACGATCGGTGATCCTACCTGCCGCTATGCAAATCATAGTTATAATTATTTACATGCCGTATTTCCAAATGTTAACTACTGGGATATTTTCGGTGATAATGGAAGGACTGAGGCTCAATATTCAACAGTACGCTTATATTGGAGCACGTCAAATGCAGATAGTTGCACGGTATTCGATTATGTTCCGCAAGCTTACGTAGATGCTGATTATGTTATAAATTTTTCCGTATTAAAGGGGCATACCGCAGGTATTACTATCTGTGCCAAAAATCATTACGGCTCTTTGATCCGTCTTCCAGATAAATTTCAAAGAGTAGGTACGACCCATACTTTTGCTGAAGTGGATTTGTATAGTATGCACGAAAGCCTGCCGCAGGTGAAATGGTGGACGGGCTACAATGGTTTGGGCTACTATAGAGCGTTGGTTGATTTGATGGGACATCCGGAGATTGGCGGAAAAACGATGTTGTATCTGGTTGATGCGTTATTCTGTGGTCAGGGGGCAATTGCGACGAATCATCCTAAATGGCAAATGGCACCATTTAATGACGACTATCCGTCAAGTTTGTTTGTTTCACAGGATCCGGTGGCTATTGATTCAGTGGGCCTTGATTTTCTCTGTACTGAATGGAATGATATCGTTTCTGGCGGCGAAATTGGCGATCCTAATGCCTTAAATGGTGGAGCGGAAGATTATTTGCACGAGGCAGCGGAAGCTGATGATCCGGCATCCGGATCGTTTTATGATCCTAGTCATAGCACTGATGTCACGAGGTTGGACAGTTTAGGGATCCATGAACATTGGGACAATAGCACAGATATGCAATATTCACGTAATCTGTCAACCGATAGTGGTATTGAACTTTTAGCTGTCACCAGTGACATGCTTACAACTGATATCAATGGCGACAATGTTACCGATGTTGAAGATTTGGCAACAATTGTGGACAATTGGCTTGAGGATCAATGCTATAAAATAGATGATTACGCCGATGGCGCCGATATTGATCAATCGTCTGTGGTCGATTTGTATGATTTTGCCGTTTTTGCTAAACAATGGGAAAATATAACCACTTCTTCAACTGTCGATCGCAGTAGTGATGACGCAGAAGAAAGGGAAAACGGTAATTGTCAATATACAAGTGGAGATCTTGATATTCCGACAGAAGGCACCAATAGATGGGTCGGGGTTCGTTTTAATGACATTGATGTTCCAAACGGGGCGACAATTGTGAACGCTTACGTGCAGTTTGTTGCCAATATGGATGACGATAATGAAAATCCTTGCAGTATAACTATTTGGGGCCAAGATACCGATGATGCACCGACTTTTACTATGGGTCATAACAACATTTCAGACAGAACCGCAACGACGGCAGAAGTTGTTTGGCTGCCTGTACTATGGTATACTGCCGGCCAAACAGAAAAAGAGCAAGCAACGCCTGACCTTTCGCAAATAATTCAAGAGATTGTTGATAGGGCCGGTTACACTCAAATGAATTCGATTGTTTTAGTATTTTCAGGAACAGGCAAGCGAATCGCAACCTCATATGATGGCAATAGTGCAGAGGCTCCTGTTCTTCATATAGAGTATAAGAACTAAGCATTCGCAAAAAATTTAGAGAAGGATTAGGAAGGATTGGGACTGTTGAAGCTAATGGGCTGTAAAATCAGCTTACCATTGGCTGAGGTCGCCGACTATTTCCTCGATCAAATCTTTCATAGTGACAATGCCTATGGGTTTCGGTTCGGCCTTTGCAAAACTGCTGGATTTTATGACCAGAGCTATTTGTGCATTTTCCTTTTGCATTTTACTAATCGCTTCGGGAATAGTCAGTTTGGCAGACATCTTGCAAATCGGATGAACAAATTCATCTAAATTGTCAAAATCATTTTTACTGGATAAGCACTGATAAATGTCAATGTATCCGGTGATCGTGATTTTTTTGTGACTATAAACAGGATATCTTGTAAATTCAAACAGCTTTAACTTGTTTTCTAAATCGTTTTTTCTGGAATCTTGATCGAGCTTTTGAACATGAGTGATAGGCGTCATGACGCTTGCCAATCGCAATTGAGAAATGCCGGACACTCTATAAATTAAATCATTTTGTGTGGAGCTAAGCAGACACTCTTGATTTGTTTCCCGCAAGATATTTCTGATATGAGTCGAAAATATGCTGTCCGAATCAGAGCTGTTGGCCGAAGACAGGGCCCATTTTTGTTTTGATATGATGCCAATCGCCCAAGAAAACCCTGTACATTTTAATATGACCTGTGAAATATATAGTATAGGTGACACCTTTGGCATTAGCTTGTCGGCATAGCGAAAGAAAATGTTTTTGGGCAATAGCTCCGAGAATAAAAATAAAATTGGTGTAATAACAATCATCGTTAGCCATTGGGCTGCGGATTCATTGACGTTGTGGCTGAGAATGAGCATCGCAGCCATGCTGGTGGCAAAATAATGGCTGATATTAGTGCCAATCAATAATGTTATCAGCATCGGGTTTTTGTCATTTAGGCATTTGCCCAGCAATATATACAGCCATTTTTTATGTTGAATGCCCAGCCTCGTCCTTAACCTGCTTAGCTGGTACATTCCTGTTTCAGCTCCGGCGTATAGGCCTGCTGCCATAACAGAAATAATCAAAATAATAAAAGCTAGCCAGCCGTTAATCATCGTTAGAGGTTTTCTCCAAAGATAACAATATTGTTTTGATGCGTCTTTTTTCTATTCTTTCAACGGTGAACTTAAAATTGTTTAAGTTGACGATGTCACCCTCTGATGGGATCTTGTCCAGCTGATAAGTTACTAGCCCGGCAATAGTCGACAGTCTTGTTATATCAGCTTCGGCGCCGAATAGTTCTGACCATTCGTGCAATGGCATATCGCCGTCTAAGCGATATTGAGCCGGACCTATCTGCTCAATCAACTGATCATTTTGGCCAGATTCCACCGAACCTACAAGCTCGCCGGCAATATCTTCCAAACAAACCATACCTGATATTCCGCCATATTCTTCAACCGCTAAAGCTGTGTCAGTTTTTGTTTTGCGAAAAAATTCCAGAAGAGACTCCACCGTTTTGGTTTCAGGAACAAAACAGTCACTGCGAAGCAATTTATTTAAGCCGACATTGCGGTTTAACATAATGTCTCTTAATTGAACGATGCCAATCATGTCGTCAATGTTCTTGTTGTATATGGGAATCTTAGTCAGATTATTGTCACACATCATCTGAATGATTTTATTGATGGGTTGATCTTTTTGACAGGAGATGATCTCTACTCTCGGCATCATTATATGCCGCACCTTCAAAAACCCTAGTTGTATGATAGATGAAAAAATACGGTTCTCGTCCGTTGTGATAAAGCCAGTCTTCTGAATGTTGTTCATCAAGACTATAAAGTCGGTGACATTGACTGCTCTCGGAGGTTTTTTTAATCCAATTGTCAATCTGGTAACAGGCTCGACAACTAAAATTCTAAAGCTTATCCAGAGCGGATTAAAAATTTTCAGGCTGATCGCTATTGGTATTGCGGCAAAAAGACTAATGGATTTGGAATGATCAAAGGCGACAGCTTTTGGCAAAATTTCACCAAAGATAATCAGCACAACAAGTGACACAGCTGCTGTCATAGATGCGGTAAAGCTACCGTAACAACCCTTCATCTTGATCGTTAAAATACTGCTGCAAGCAAAAAACAGCACATTGACTGCCATATTGCCAAACAAAATCGCAGCCAGCAACTGCTGAGGATTGTCCATTATGCCTGCGGTCAAACGACGAATCTTTTGCGGCGAATTCTTGAGCTTATTAAGCTGGCGTTTGGTTAAATTGAAAAAAGCTGTCTCTGTTCCCGAAAAGAAAGCCGATCCGCAAAGCAGTAGTAACATGAGTATTATTTGACCAATATTTTGATATAACAGCGGCATTTTAATGTTGCCAACGAAAGTTAAGGTTCTGGTATTGTTATGGTGAAGGTTGTGCCTTCTCCGGTAATGGAGCTGACGCTGATTTGGCCATTATGCTCGTCTATGATTTTTTTACAGAAAGCTAGCCCTAAGCCATTGCCGCCGGCTGACTCTTGACAATCTTTTTTGGTTGAGAAAAATGGCGAAAAAATGCTGTCGATGTTGTCTTTATTGATGCCGCAACCGGTGTCACTTACAGCGATGACAATACTGTTTGATTGCCTCTGGGCTGTTATAGTTAAAGTGCCGCCGCCTTTGATCATGGCATCTTTGCTATTGAGAATCAAATTCATAAACACTTGCTGGATTTGTACAGATATACCATTTACTGTTAAATCAGCGGGAATATCAAGCTTTACCACTATATTATCTTTTGAGAAATCTCTGCATAAACAGTCGAAAACCTCATCGATAATGCCAGCTAAATTTATATCGGTTTTTTCTTTATCTTCGCCATTGGCTACAGCTAACATGCTGTTGACAATCTTCGACAATTTTTGAATGTTGTTATCTGTTTTGGTTAGGGCTTTGGCAACAAAAGCTTTGTCATCTGGATTAGCTAAAGCCATTTGAGCATAATTTGAAAGGGGAGTCAGCAGATTGTTTATCTCATGGGCAATCATGCAGGTGTTAGTGCCAATATTAGCCAAAGCCTGAAGCTGGCCCATTTGCATTTCTAACGTTTCATTCTTTTCTTTTTGAGCCTTGAGATTGTTGTGTAAAGCTCTTCTTCGTTCGATAATCGTCGCCAAAATTCAAAACTCCTTAATTCCTTAATAGTTAAAAAATCACCAGCAGATATAAACACATGAAAACTTTATACTGCTAGTGAATTTAGCTAGCGTAAATATGACTAAAGTAAGCGGCTGACATGGTTTCGCAGCGGCTGACTAATGTATATATCGGCGATAATTCGCTCTTTTCTCCAATAACAATTATTTGTTGCAAATAGATTCAAAAAGCGATATCATGACTTGCCTATTGCTATATTTTGAAAATGGAGAAGCCTGCTATGACAGGACCGGACATAGAAACGAAAAAACCACTGATTTTAGTTGTCGATGATAATCTGCAAAATCTTGAATTGCTTCAGGCTTATCTGGAGGATTTGGACTGTACGACAATATCAGCCGGC
This sequence comes from uncultured bacterium, assembly GCA_965370955.1. Lineage (GTDB taxonomy): Bacteria > Planctomycetota > Phycisphaerae > Sedimentisphaerales > Anaerobacaceae > CBDUWP01. The sequence goes on from CBDUWP010000060.1 coordinate 7,626, forward strand.
GACGGCTTTGCTGCTATCGAAATGGTGAGCCAACATTCACCGGATTTGATTTTGCTCGATGTGATGATGCCTAAGATGAGCGGCTTTGAGGTCTGTCGGCAATTGAAAGCTAATCCTGAAACGGCAAACATATCGATCATTATGGTTACAGCCTTAAATGAGTTCGGTGACATTGAGAGGGCAATGGATTGCGGAACCGATGACTTTGTCAGCAAACCTGTCAATAAATTCGAGCTTATCACTCGTGTTAAAACTATGCTGAAATTGAAGCATCTAAGCGATAAGCTGCAACGCACATTAGCATATCTAAGCGAAATCGAAAAACAACACAATATAACCCACTAGCTGAGCCATTGATCAATTTTTTCTTAATTGGCGTTTTGACTGAATAAATCCGCCGATAATAGTGAGGCCAGTGCAATTTCTCTTTTGACAAAATTGTAACAACCAATATATTCCGACCAATTGTCACAACATTTCGAGTAAAACTCATAAATCATATTAAACATATTGGTTTTGATTAACTGAGCTATTTGTCTTGTCGATATTCTAAATGCAACATAAGAATGAAACTGCTTGACTGGCTTTTGGAGAGTGTGATGAATAGAGTGCTGGATATTTTTGGCAAAGCGATCGATATCGGTGTGTCCGATTTGATCTGGAATTGGCTCGACTTGACGTTGCAGAATTCATGTGGTGATGAAAATGGCGACATTCTTGGTGAGATTGTCGACTTGGCTTCGGAGAGACATTTCGAGCAGGCTGAAAATAAAATAAAATTTTATTTGTTTGAAAATCCATCCTGTATAAAAGGAAGAATGGCTGCCGCTGCGATTTGTCTGCAAGTCAACGATATCGATGAGGCGATCGAGCAGCTCAAATCTGTTTATATTCGTCAGGCTAACAATACGCTGGCACTGTATGGTTTGGGTCACTGTTATGAAAGAAAAAACCAGCAGAGCAGAGCGGTGGAGTTTTATCAGGATTGTCTTAAATTCAAAAATCATCTTCAGCTTCCTCGTCTTCGTCTAGCCACAATTTATTTCAAAAGCGGTCAGTTGGAAAAAACTGTCTATGAATATGAGCAGCTCAAAGCGGAATATCCAGATGATATTTCGATCTTATTGCTGTTGGGAAATTTGTATATATTGGCGAAACAATATCAAGCGGCCGAAGATGTTTTCAATAGTGCGATTCTAGTTCATCCTGATAATTTTCATGGTGATAATGGAAAAATAGACGCTCTTGTCAAGAGAGGGCATTTGGCTAAAGCGATGGAGCTTTTGGATGCTCGGTTGGGGCATCCGCCGTATCGGCCAGACCTTATGCTGAAAAAAGCTGACCTGTTCTCGCTTTCAGGAGATATTGATTTGGCTCACGATCAATATGAGCAGACAATCAATTGCTATCCAGATTTTTTAGAGGCTATTATTAAATTTGGCACGCATTATTTGCAAATCGGGCAGTTACGTTCGGCAGCGATGCAGTTCAATTTAGCGATTGAGATTAATGATCGCATAGTGGATTCTTATATCGGGCTTGCGACTGCTCAAAAGCTGGGCGGTAAAAAAAATGCGGCGATGGAAACGCTGGCATTGGCTTCTGCGATTGGGCCAAACAGTGCCATTCTCTTTACTGAAACCGCTATACTAAATCTTAAATCAGCTTTTGATCATGACAGGCATGATAATCCAAAAGATTTGATTGATATGGTTTTTGATGTCTATCGGCA
>CBDUWP010000061.1:0-9154 GCA_965370955.1 uncultured bacterium
ACTGGGTCGCCATCGGCGTTGACGTCGCGTATGATGCCGAAAATGCCTTTTTCTACGTTGACACAACGCATTTGGCCATCTATCTTACGCAAATATGCGATGTCGTCGCCAACGATCGTTTGGCCCGGAAGCATCGAGGTTGAGGTCTTGCCGCAGGCTGATGGAAACGCGCCTGTGAAATATGTCACTCTGTCTTGTGGACCGTGAACGCCCATGACGAACATGTGTTCGGCTAACCAGTTTTCGCGATTGGCTTTTTGAATGGCAAGTCGCAATGCCAATTTTTTCAAGCCGACAGTGTTGCCGGCATATTGGGTGTTGGTGCTGTAAACAATCTCGTCATCAAGGTCCATGTAGATTCTTCTCTTGTCGGTGTTTTTGCTGACGCCGTTTTCTAATTCGCCTTCGGTGTGGAGGAATCTGAAAAATTCGTTAGATGAACCAATCGTCTTAAATTGTTCGTAGCCGGCGCGATATAAAATGGTTTCACTGTGAGCGACATAAGGAGAGTCGGTTATCTGAACGCAGGGGATCGAAAAAACCGAGCCAGTTGGGCCAAGACAAAAAAAGCATACCAACATCTGACGGCCTATCATAGAATCTTTCAAGAAACCGCGAACCTCTGCGACACCTGTTTCTTTGTCGATCGAACTTAAGCTGCCGAGAGATTTTCCCTTAGCTAGTAAATATTTAGTTTTCGATTTGTCGCGAGCTTGATCATTGTAGCCGTCGAAGTGATATGTGTGACCCTTGATGGCGAGGGCTGTTTCTTCGCCATTTTTTAGGCTCAAGTCGCGAATATATTGCATGTCATCTTTGGCGTCAGTGCAAACAAAAACAGATGCAGGGCAAGTAAGCTCAATCGCATCAGCAATAAAGCTATACAGCTTCTCATTGTTTAAGCCTGCTATCTTGGCAAAGTTGACAGAATCTATTTTTTTTTCCAGTAAGTCTTTAGCATTACTCATAATTTTTGTTGATACCTCCTAAATTTGGATGGAATAGTTTCTTTGTACCCCCAATAGGGCACAAAACCATTGAAGTGTAGCTTTTGGCCGCAGGCTTGTCAAGAATGTTTTTGGGACAAAACAAAATCAGTCTTTATTTTTCCTTTGTGATACTACAATCGCTAAGGGTGTAGATGGAAGCGTCCGATAAAGCCTGTAGGGTGTTTTAGCCCTGCAGGCGACAAATGCCACGTCCGTAATGGGTGTGGTGGTTTACTTTGAGCTATTGGTGTTGATTAAAATACGATATATCTGAAAAAAGTCTTGATAATTTTACGATACATCTAATAATGGTCTAATATGAACGCCAGAAAAAGATTTTACGATGCGCTATTAACAGAACATCTATCCTCACTGAGGCAGATGGCATTTGTCAGCGGCCCAAGGCAAGTCGGTAAAACTACAACCTGTCGAAATCTTGCCGGGCAATACCTAAATTGGGACAACACCGATGATCGAGCACTCATAACTAAAGGACCAGCCACCATTGCAGATAGAATAGAACTTAATAATCTGGCTGAATCAAAACTGACAGCTTTATTTGATGAACTGCACAAATTTGGCCGTTGGAAACAATTCTTAAAAGGCTTGTTCGATACCTATGCGGACAGTGTGAATATCTTGGTGACAGGCAGCTCAAGAATGGATGTTTATCGCCGCGGGGGAGATAGTTTGATGGGCCGATATTTTCTGTATCATATGCATCCATTTACCGTCGCAGAGACAGTATATCAGGATTTGCCTGATCCAGATAAAATTATTCGCAGGCCTAAACAAATCAATGAAGATGATTTTGAAGCTCTCTGGAATCATGGGGGATATCCTGAGCCATTTATCAAACGAGATAATCGATTTAGTAGAAAATGGCAAAATCTTCGCTTGCAACAACTACTGCGTGAAGATGTACGGGACTTAACACGAATTCATCAATTAGATCAACTGGAACTGTTGGTAAAGTTGCTTGTGATTCGTTCAGGGCATCAGCTTATTTATAGTAACTTAGCATCAGAAATACAAGTCTCAATAGATACTGTTCGTCGATGGGTTGCTACTCTATGTAATTTGCATCTTGGTTTTTTAATTAGGCCCTGGTTTAAAAATATTTCACGTTCACTCAGAAAAGAACCTAAATGGTTCCTTAGAGATTGGTCTGCAATTGAAAGTGTCGGAGAAAAGGCGGAAACATTTATTGCATGTCATCTCTTGAAAGCTGTTGAAGGTTGGAATGATATGGGGTTGGGTGATTTTCAACTTGGCTATCTCAGAGATAAAAATCAAAGAGAGATAGATTTTGTCGTTATCAGGGATGGACAACCATGGTTTCTGGCTGAAGTGAAAAATGCCGATAAAACATTGAGTCCTTCCTTGAAATTTTTCCAAAAACAGACAAAAGCGCCACTGGCGTTTCAAGTAGTCATAGAAGCTGATTATGTTGATGAAGATTGCTTTGACTCTAAGAGTAGGCCAATAATTGTACCTGCAAGGACATTCCTATCCCAATTGCTTTAGAGGGGAAAAAGGGTTCTGGCTTTTATCCAAAAATTTGGATGTTTTATGAATGGGCCCGGTTGGACTCGAACCAACGACCAATCGATTATGAGTCGATTGCTCTAACCAACTGAGCTACGGGCCCGAAAATGAAACTGATAGCGGTGACAAAAAAAACATTCTATTTAAAATTACGACAATTGCAAGAAAAATTATGAATGGCTGTAACCTATTAAAAAAAGTGCTTGTTGATGTAGGAAACAGAATTGATAAATAAATCTATGCCGTCAGCTTTGATTGTTTTATCTCTGGTCCATCTGGGATGCTGACTGGTTCTGACGAAACGTTCAGGATGAGGCATCAAGCCAAGCACGCGGCCTGTCGAATCAGTAAGGCCGGCTATCGAAGCGGTCGAGCCGTTGGGATTGGTTGGCCAAGAACCCTCTTCGCCGTTGACATCAACATACTTAAAGGCAATGTGGCCGCCGGCTTGCAATTTGTCCAAAATGGCCTGATCCTTCGTGATGACCTTGCCCTCGCCGTGAGCTATCGGTAAATATATCTGGCGGTCGGGATCGATAAATATGCAGCGGTCTGTTTGCGGCGAAAGGTATGACCATCTGTCATCGAACTTGCCGCTGTCATTGTGGGTGATGGTGATGCCCTGCTGATTGGTTAAATTTGTGCCGTCAAAGCCCGGCAACAAGCCAGTCTTAACCAAAACCTGAAAGCCATTACAAATGCCCATGATGGCTTTGCCGTCTTCGACGAATTTTGTCAGGCTGTCAGATAAATGATGAATTATTTGATTAGCTAAAATCTTGCCGGCTGCAACGTCATCGCCATAACTAAAGCCGCCGGGAAAAATGATGATCTGATACTCATTCAGCATGGCTTTATTTTCAATAACCTGATTGATATGGATGCGGTCGGCTGTCGCGCCGGCTAGCTCCAATGCATACTGAGTTTCTAAATCACAATTGATGCCGGCTGCTCGTAAAACTATAGCTTTAGCTCGTCCCATAGAGAATGTTTCCTATTGTTTTTCTAAAAGATCAAAATTGTCGTAAGTTAATTATTATTTCCAATTAAAGGTTTTCTGCCAAGCAGCTTTCAACGAAGCAGTATCCATGTCAATCACAGGATTGTTGTTCGAGTCATTGATTATAACCTGTTGGCTATTGTTAATGTCGCCGATCTTGGCAAATGACAAGTCGCCCATCAAGGCGGCGAATTTATCTTGATTTTCCGGCTTGATCTCAAGGACATACCGGCTAAGCGTCTCGCTAAACAACTGCGATTGGATCAATTGACAATCATCCGATTTTGGCAAGCTGTCAAGACCGACAGAAACTCCTAATCCGCCTGCAAAAGCCATCTCTGAAATGCTTACAGCAAGGCCGCCTTCAGAACAATCGTGACAGCTCTCTACTAAACCTGCGGCAATAGCTTGTGAAATCTTGATCGCTAATGTCGGGGCTATTTTGAGGTCTATCTGAGGAACATTTGCGCCAAGATGGCCGTTGATCTTGTAATAGTGACTGCCGCCGAGCTCGTTCTTCGTGTCACCGGCGATAAACAGCAAATTACCGCTTTGCTTAAAGTCCATAGTGATACATTTATTTATGTCGTCAACTAATGACATAGCACTGATTAGCAAAGTCGAGGGAATCGAGATTTTTGTTCCGTCTTCACAAATGAACTGATTGTTAAGCGAATCTTTGCCGGAAATAAAAGGACTGCCGAAAGCAATCGCACCATCGTAACAGGCTTGAGCGGCTCGAACCAATGAGCCCAAAGTGTCGGCGTCATTACAACTGGCCCAACAGAAATTGTCCAATATGCAAATCCTGTCTGCTCTTGCGCCAACGCAGATCAAATTGCGAATAGCTTCATCAATCGAGGCCATCGCCATTTGATAAGGATCAATGTCACCGTATAAAGGGTTCATGCCGCAACTGATAGCAATGCCTTGATCGCTATTATATTTCGGCTTAATAACGGCTGCGTCAGATGGGCCGTCATTAGTAATGCCGGTTAAAGGCTTGATCACAGAAGCGCCTTGAACCTCGTGGTCATATTGACGAATTACCCATTCCTTACTGGCGACATTATACGACGAAAGAATCGATGTTAAATCGCTGTTGTAATTTGTTTTGGATTTCAGGTTCGGCTCAGTGAGCTTGGGAGTAGTCCAGCTGGCTTGTCTGGCATATTTCGGCACGCCGTTATGCAAAAATTCCATGTCGAGATCGCTGACAAGCTGGCCGTTATATTTTAGCTTCAATTTTTTGTCGTCAGTAAATGTCCCTATGACAGTAGATTGAACATTTTCGCTATCAAAAATTTTGGTAATGGCTTCAAGGCAATCCGGCCGGACAGCAATGACCATTCTTTCTTGGGCTTCGCTTATCCATATTTCAGTATAGTTTAGGCCGGCATATTTTAGAGGTACCTTTTCCAGATCGACGACAGCGCCGAGTTTTTCGCCCATCTCGCCGACTGCACTGCTTAGGCCGCCTGCGCCGCAGTCTGTAATCGATTCATATAGTCCGGCATCTCTGGCTTGAAGTAATACGTCGAGCGTTTTCTTCTCGGTAATGGCGTCGCCAATTTGAACGGCGTGAGAAAAAATAGTCTCATGTTCGTGGGTCATCTCGCCACTGCTGAAGGTCGCGCCGTGTATGCCGTCACGGCCAGTCTTGCCGCCGACTACCATAATAAGGTTGCCGCTTTTTTGATGCTTAAAACATTTTTTTCTGTCCATGAGGCCAATATTGCCGCAAAAAACCAACGGATTGGCGATATATCTGTCGTCAAAATAAAGAGCGCCGTTGACTGTGGGAATGCCCATGCGATTGCCGTAATCACGGACGCCTGAGACAACGCCTTTCATGATTCTCTTCGGATGCAATACGCCCTTAGGGACATCTTCCAGCTTTTTGTCTGGTTCGCCAAAGCAAAAAATGTCAGTATTGGCGATCGGTTTGGCGCCCATGCCTGTGCCCATCGGGTCACGTATCACGCCGCCAATGCCTGTGGCTGCTCCGCCATAAGGATCCAGCGCCGAAGGATGGTTATGAGTTTCAACCTTAAAGCAGATGGCTGATTCGTCATCAAATTCTACGACTCCGGCATTGTCGTCAAAAACCGATATGCACCAATCTTTATTCAATTCTTGGGTCGCGCCAAAGACTGTCTCTTTAAGCATGTTGTCAAAGTGAATCGCTTTGCCGTCAACTGTCATGTCAATTGAGCTTTTTAATGTTTTGTGAACGCAATGCTCGCTCCATGTTTGAGCGATTGTTTCAAGCTCAATGTCAGTCGGCTCGGTTTTTTTGTTACGGAAATATGCCTGAATAGTTTGCATCTCTCGCAGGTCAAGAAACAAATCCTTATCTTTACTCAAGTCGACTAGCTCTTGATCGTTTAGGTCACAAATAGGCCAGTAGCTAATGTTTAATTCATACGGCTGAAGATGCGGGCTTGGCGGCTCGCTGTCATTGCCTATCATGACCTCCTCAATGCAGTCGTTGGCTAAAGTCCTTTTGGTAATCGTGTCAATCTCTAAGGAGGTGACCTTGCCTGTTAATATATATTTTTTGGCTGTGCGAACGTGGTCGACAGTTTGGCCCATGTCAGCTATCGCAACCGTTACAGATTGAGCGACAGGGTCTGTTACACCGCTTTTAAGGTGTACCTCAATCAAGGTCGCGCTACTGTCTACAGAGGCCGCTTGGCCGATAGAATAGGTTTCGCAAACGGAATCTGTCAATAATTCCTCCGCTATGCGATTAGCAAACGAATCATCGAATTCGCCCTCAATCAAAAAGACTCTGGCAAAGCTGACTTTTGTAACTGATTGAATGTTTAATGATTGAATGTCTTCTAATACGCCATTGCCGATGCGATCAGCAAAGTTGTCCTTGGGGGATATTTCAAAACGCCATTGTTTCACTATAGAATTTCCTTATTCTGCATTTTATGGTTGATCATTTTAATACGTTTAGCTCTGGCTTTTTCAAGCAATGTGTTTATTTGTTTTAAGTTGCCGTCAGCTATCGCTTTTTTGAATTTTGTCAGCTCTGCTATTATTATGTCTATACCCTTTACGCAATTTTGGCTGTTGGTGGAAAGGACATCTGTCCAAATGTTCGCTGGGCCTGAAGCGATTCTAGATGTGTCGACGAAGCCTTTGCCGGCGAACTCGAGGTCTTTGGAGATAGTGGCGTTGGTCATGGCAGCGGCTGTGATGTGAGGCAGGTGACTGACACTGGCGAATATTTTGTCGTGTCTGCCGGGAGTCATTTCGCTGACGATACAGCCTAATCCTTCCCATAAATCCCGCAACAAATTCGCGGCTGCCTTTTGTTTTTTATTGCCGCTTGTCGGAGTAAGTATGCATTGAGCGCCGTTGAGCAGGTCATCTCTGGCAAATTCCAAGCCTCTCTGCTCTGAGCCGGCGATAGGATGAGAGCCAACATAACTGACCGATTGCGGCAGGTGCTTTTTAGCCCATTGGCTGACAGTTGTCTTGGTCGAACCGACATCTGTTACAATACAGTCGGCTGGCAGGCTAGCAGCTATGTCCTTAAAAATTGTTTCAAATGTGCAGATCGGGCTGGCTAAAATGACCAGCGATGCGCTGTTTATGCTTTGTTCGATGGTTTCGGCTATGTCTATCGACATGGCCATTTTCCTTGCCTTTTGACGAGTTATGTCGCGATGGCTGTATCCAACGACAGCTAAATGGCTGAAATTGCGTTTTATTGCTAGAGCAATCGATGTGCCGAGCAGTCCAAGCCCTATAATTGTTATTTGGTTTAAGTCTTTTAGTTTCATGATTTTATAACCGATAACCCTGTATTTTATAATACCGAAAAGTATCGTAAGATGGCCCAAATGTCAATTTTTTTCTTGGATTTAGTCGAGGTTGATGTTATTATATCGGACGGTTGGCTAAAGGCGAGCGGCAATTGCCGAGCAAAGTCGATCGTTGGAAATGTTGCCTATTTAAGATGTTATGTAATGCTGGCAGCAAAAAATGAATAATGTGTCCGAGCTGGTTTTGGGGCTTGGATTTTTTTTATGGATTTTGCTCGTGGACCAGTTTGTACCGGTAAAGTGGGCTGATAAAAAATCATGGCAATAAAAAACGAAATGACTGAAGCTGATTATCTAGGGTTTGAAACAGAAATCGCAAACATAGATAAGCAGATCAGCGAATTAGGCGAGCTGGCTAAAGCTAAAGGTATCAATTATTCAGCTGAAATCAATGCTCTGCAAAAACAGCAGGTGAGCCAACTCAAAAATATTTATTCAAATCTTTCTCCATGGCAAACTGTGCAGGTCGCTCGTCATCCGAAAAGGCCGCTGCTTAATGATTATCTCGATCTTATGGTGACAGATTTTAGGCCAATGTATGGTGACAGATGTTTCGGAGATGATAAAACTATTGTCACGGGGCTAGGACAAATCGGTCGGCGAAAAGTTATGGTGATCGGTCAAAATAAAGGACGCACAACCGAAGAAAAAATCGAGTGCAATTTCGGCTGTCCAAGTCCTGAAGGCTATCGAAAAGCATTGGCTAAAATGAAGTTTGCTGAAAAATATAACATACCAATCGTGACATTCATCGATACGCCGGGAGCCTATCCGGGTATTGGTGCAGAAGAACGGGGCCAAGCCCAAGCGATCGCAGTTAATCTGATGGAAATGTCACGCCTGAAAGTGCCGGTCATATGTATTGTTATCGGTGAAGGCGGCTCAGGCGGAGCACTCGGCATAGGTGTTGGCGATGAGCTTGCAATGCTGGAATTTTCATATTATTCGGTGATATCGCCGGAAGGCTGTGCGGCTATTCTATGGCGAGATGGGGCTTTTGCGCCGGAAGCTGCTGAGGCGTTAGGGCTTACCAGTAAAGATTTGCTGAAGCTGGGCTTGATCGATCATCTGATCAAAGAGCCGCTCGGAGGAGCACATCGGAATCTGCACGATACAGTCTACAGCGTTGAGCAATTTGTGGTGCGGACATTGAGAAATCTTAGCAGAGTAAATATCGATCAATTGCTGGAAAAAAGGTATCAGAAATTGCGGCGAATCGGCACCGATTATACCACGTCACTGCAACAGCGAACAGTACGATCTAAAAAAGCGATTGATTCCGCTTTGAAAAACATATCAAAAACGCGTCCGGCTACAAAAGCTATCAAGAATTAAAAGCAATTATTAAAGTTGTCCTTTAGCTTTTTTGGCAATAGTGAAGTGAAAATTCCGCATCATATTTGCCGCCGATTTTGGCAGCTGTATTCGTAGTGACCGAATCTAGGCCGAGTGAGTTATGCAGTTTTTGGCCTCTAATAATCGACGGTATCGAAATGTCAATCGTCTTGAATGTTTCCTGAAGCCGAGTCTTGACAGAGCCAATCACCATGTTGGTTATCTCGCCAATGGCATCGTTGATCTCTTCTGGACTTAATGCTTCATCGGGCTCGGCCATGAGCATCATTTGTGTGGTATAAAGCGAACATTCCTCGCTGCATCGAACCGTTAAACAGCCTTCCAAATCGCCAGTGAAAGTGATCGCACCGAGTACCGACTCGACCTGTGAATCGAGAGTGTCTGTGTCAACCGCTTCATATTCGGCGAACACCATTGTC
>CBDUWP010000062.1:0-8879 GCA_965370955.1 uncultured bacterium
ACACCGACCCCTTATATTAAAACTTTTATACCTAGTGTTTTTTTATTTTTTTTAGCTGCATCTGGCTCGATAATTTTTATCGCCTTATTAACATTAGCCACTTTGAGTACTCCGGTAGTTTTTCCGCCCCTAGCCCCTGCCGTGCAATATGCGTAGGCTATATTCACATGATTTTTCGCCAATTTTTCCACGACTCCCGCCAGCGCCCCCGTTTTATTATCTAGAATCACGCATAGAATATCTGTTTCGCTAAATGTCAGATTCATTTTTTTCAATATTTCATCAGCTTTTATTGGATCCGAGAACACAACTCTCATAACGCCGTGTTCGGCCGAATCCATCATAGTCATAGCGATTATATTGACTTTTGACTTTGCGAATTCGTTTAGTACTTTCGCGAGGATTCCGGGCTTATTGACCATAAAGATTGAGAATTGTTTTACTATTTTCATATATCACCTTCGTTTAGTTTTTGATTAGCACGGCTTTTACTGCCTTTTCGTTAGGAAAAAATTTAATCGCTATGCTTTGTAATTCACATTTTGCTCTTTAAGTCAATTCTCTCTTTGCTGCGTCCTCATTTGGAAAGAATTCAATCCGACATTTCTAATATTCGCCCACCACTCTTTACGTTAATTCCTTTTTTGCTGCGGCTTCGTTTGGAAAAAATTTCAATCCCAACATTTCTACTGCTCTTTCTTTGCTATTACGCCAATGCGATCTTTGCTGCGTCCTCATCAGGAAAGAATCTAAAAATTGTGTCGAGATTTGTTATTTTAAAAACTCTATGTAATTGCGGATCGATTGAGCTTATAACTACTTGTCCATCGATTATTTTTTGTTTCGCTCTAATTTGCAATAGTAGCCCTAGCACTTGCGAGGAGAAGAATTTAACTTTAGCAAAATCAACAATAACTTTCATTGGCTTTTTTTCTTCGAGATAATCCATTATTTTTTTTGTCACTGCCGCTATTTGTTCGGTACTGCTAAGCGACGGCGTCCAAAAGATAACGCTTACCACTTCCCCTTGCTCTTTAATTTTCACATCCATTTTTTCGCTCATTTGTCACCACAGCCATTAACAATTATCATATACATTTCCAGCAAGCCGTAAAATGTCCGCCACCATTTTCATCGTTCAGTTTCGGCCTATTATTTTCACAATATTCATCAGCCATTTTGCATCTATCATAGAACAGACAACCATTTGTTTGTTTCTCAGCCATTCTCGGTTTGTCGCTGGCTTCATTGTCGCTTATTTTCCGTTTAAAATCAATCTTTGGTACTGCTGAAATCAACATTTTCGTATATGGATGCTTAGGATTGTCATAAATCTGGTTTGCGTCAGCTTTTTCCACGATTTCTCCCAGATACATAACCGCGATTTGGTCGCAGAAAAACTTCACAACCGCCAGATCATGAGCGATAAACAGATATGTAAGTCCCATTTCGTCCTGCAAATCCTTTAGCAGATTCAATATTTGCGCTTGCACAGACACATCGAGCGCGCTAACCGGCTCATCAGCTATGATTAACTTTGGCTTTAGTACGAGCGCCCTTGCGATCGTTATCCTTTGCCTTTGTCCTCCGGAAAATTCATGCGGATATCGATTTATATAATCGTAAGACAGTCCGACTTTTTCGAGTAGCTGTGCGATATATTCTTTTATTTTCGATTTTTCCATTTGCTTTTGGATTATCAGCGGTTCTTGAACGATTTGCCCGACTGTCATTCTGGGGTTCAGCGATGAGAATGGATCTTGAAATATCATTGCCATATCATTTCTGATATTTTTAAGCTGTTTTTTATTTGCTTCGGTGACATTTTGATTTTCGAAATAGATTTGTCCTTTTGTTGGCTCGATCAATCTTATAATAGTTCTGGCCGTTGTTGTTTTTCCGCATCCGCTTTCGCCTACTAGTGCGAGGCTTTTTGCTTTTTTCACAGAGAAGCTAACATCGTCGACAGCCTTGACATATCCGACTGTTCTTTTCAGAAATCCTTTTTTGACGGGGAACCATTTCCGTAAACCTTCAACTCTCAGCATTACATCGCTGTTTTGTTTTAGCTCGGTTGATTGGCCGGAATTATTATTTTTCATATCCAGTAGCCTTCCAGCATGCGACAAACCTGTCGTTTTCAACTTGTTTCAGTTTTGGCTCAATTGTTTGACATTTTTTGTCGTCACATCCTATTGAGCATCTCGGATGAAATTTGCATCCAGTGGGAAAGTCCAGCGGATTCGGCACAGAGCCCTCGATGGTATGCAGCCTTTTTTTGTTTGTTTTTTCTATTGGCTCGATTTGCGGCAGCGATTTCATCAACCCGATGGTGTATGGATGCAGGGGCTTTTCGAACAGGCTTTGACAGGGCGATTTTTCCACGATTTTCGATGCATACATAACCGCCACAACTTCCGCCTGCTCTGCTACTACCGCCAAATCATGCGTAATCAGCAGTATGCTCATTTTTTCTTGCTTTCTCAATTTGTCGAGCAGTTTCAGGATTTGCGATTGTATAGTGACATCCAGTGCGGTCGTCGGCTCATCAGCGATCAGCAATTTCGGCTTACAGCTAATAGCCATAGCGATCATCACCCTCTGCCTCATTCCTCCTGAGAGTTGATGTGGATATTCATCGATCCTTTGATTTGGATTATCGATCCCAACTTTGGCGAGCAGTTCGATTGCCAGTTTTCGCCTGTCTTTTGCATTTTTATTTTTGCCTTGATGCAGTTTGATTGTTTCGCAGATTTGGTTTCCGATTGTGTAAACAGGATTTAGACTTGTCATTGGCTCTTGAAAAATCATAGCGATTTTATTGCCGCGAATTTCCCTGATATCTTTTTTGCTAAGGTTGCGTAGATCCTGATCATCAAATATAATTTGTCCTGCCACGATTTTTCCCGGTGGATTCGGCACTAAATTCATAATGGACAGAGACGTCACGCTTTTCCCGCACCCGCTTTCTCCGACCAGTGCAAAGACCTGCCCATTTTCGATATCGAAACTAACATCGTCGACCGCTTTTGCAACACCTTGATCCGTAAAGAAATAGGTTGATAAATTTTTGATTGAGAGTAGCTTTTTTTTGTCATGCATAATTTTATCGCTTATTATTTTTTTACGTTCTTAGCTTAGGATCGAGACAATCTCTGGTTGCATCGCTGAATATGTTCAGTGCCAGTGAGATAAAAAATATTGCCGCCGTAGCAGCCGCCATTTGCCACCAGACCCCTCTTGCCAATTCGACTCTAGCATCATTGATCATTGTCCCCCAGCTGGGCTTTTGCGTTTCGCCAAGCCCTAAAAAGCTCAGAATAACTTCGGCATGAATAAAACCCACAAATCTCAATGAAAAATCTATAATAATCAGATGAAACACATTCGGCAGAATATGCCTAAAAATAATTCGACAGCTGGAGCAGTTGTATGACTTCGCCGAAAGCACATATTCCCTGTTTTTATGCTTTATGACTTCGCCGCGTATCAGCCTACAGATTCCGACCCAGCTAGTCAGCCCGATAGCCAGATATACAGCTGTTAGCCCCACGATTTTTTTGCCGAATATCGTTTGGTCTCGTAACACGACAGCGAACGCCAGCACCAGCAATATATATGGAATCGAGCTAAGCGTCGAATATATCCACACGATAATTTCGTCGACAGTCCCTCGATAATATCCCGCCACAGCCCCCAGCGGCACACCGATCAATAAACTGATAACCGACGCGCACAGTGCTACTGTGATTGACGTTTTCGCTCCGTAGATTGTTTTCGTCAAGACAGATTGGCCGAAGATATCGGTTCCGAACCAGTGCTCCGCGCTCGGTGCTTCGTAGGATTTCCCGACCGTCTGCTGCCAGTTCAGTACATTCCAATTTAGGCCGCATATTTCATTGACATATATCACCGCCGTCAAGAGAAAATAAGCCATCACGATCGCCAGACAGACCATCGCCAGCTTTCTCTTTTTCAATCTTCTAGCAGCATCTCTCCAGAGACTAACAGATTGTCGCCGCGTGTTTTTTTCGTTTATTTTATTATTCAAAAGTCACCCTCGGATCAACTAATGCATAACAGAGATCAGTCACGATATTAAAGACCACGAACAAGATTGCGCTGATAAAGGTCATAGCATTTATCACGAAATAGTCTCGCGATCCGATAGATTCGATCATCAGATATCCCAGTCCCGGTATCCCGAAAAACCGCTCTAATAGTAACGACCCCAAGAATAAGAACGGGATTGCCAGTACTACTCGCGTAACAATTGGAATCATGGCATTTTTCAGCACATGTTTGAACAGCACTTTGGCATTGCTCAAACCTTTAGCCTGTGCGGTTCTCACGTAGTCCGCCTTCATTTCGTCGAGCATAACAGTTCTATAGAACCTGACATTTGATCCTATTCCCGTTACGATACCGATCAAAACCGGCAGTGCAACATATTGTCCCATTGACAAATCCGGCGAGAAGAAGACCGGAAACAGCCCCAATTTATACGCCAGAAAATATTGACCGAACAATATAAAACTCAGATACGGCAAACTCATCAGCGCCACAGAGACGAACATCATAACGCTATCGAACCTTGTCCCTCTATAAAATGCCACGAGCAGCGCGATTGACACCGATGATATAACCACTCCGAAAAACATCGGCACAGTCAGTGCCAGCGATGGAATTGCCCCTCTTTTGATTTTATCGATAACTTTTTCTCTATCGCGAGCCCTTCCGAAATCGAAGGTCAAAGCCTTTTTGAAATGGTTTACGAATTGGCTGTCGACCGACCAGAATAGCGGCTTGTCGAGTCCGTATTCTTTTCTGATTTCTTCTATTGTTTCCGCGTTAGCATTTTTTCCAGCAATTTCAACTGAGATATCGCCTCCAACAACATTGAACAATATAAACGTCAGCAATAGCACTCCGCAGACGATGGGTATCGTATATAAAAATCTTCTTATGATATAGGCGATCATCATTTAGCCTTATATTGATTCCGTTTTTGGATATTTATTTTTTGATATTTCACAGTTCCGTCGACAAAAACAGGCAGCTTGTAATTTTTTAGCCAATCATGATACAGAATATACTTTGTACGATGGGTTGTGACAGCCAGAGGACAATCTTCAAGAACGATTTTTTCTGCCTTTCGATATAGCTCTATCCTTTTTGGACTTTCATCCATCACTTTAACCTTTTCATATATCGTATTGAATTGGTCACTTACATAATTAAAATCATTTGTGTTGTCCGAATCCTTTTTGGAATAAAACGCTTGTAGAAAGCCCTCCACATCGGGACTGCCAGCTATCCAACCCATAGTAAACATTTGTGCACTTTTTGTTTTGATTTTTGCCAAAAATGTTGGCCAGTCACTGTGTTCAAATTCGACTTTCAGCCCAACCTCTTTGAAACATTTGTTATAGAACTGCGCCATTTGACGATACCTCGTATCAGCGGACGGCATAGAGAAGGTCAATACTGGCATTTTCCCCCCGAAAAACTTTTTAGCTTTTGCCGCCATTTCGATAGCCTTTTGCTTATCGTAAATTTGCCCAATCTGTTTTATGTTTGGATTGTAAGAATTCATAACAGGCGGAATAAACCCAAAGGCTTGCTCACTTCTACCGTTTAGAAATACATCGATAAATGTTTTTCGATCGATAGCATAGCTTATCGCCTTTCGCAGTGATAGACATTTGCCGACAACCGGGTCTTCCATATTAAACCCGATCCAGAAAATACTTGGTTCCCGAACTTTCACAAGCGTTATCCCTCTATTTCCCATTTGTTCTGTTAGCTGCCAATTACTTGATATTGCTTGGGCGAAATTATCTTTTGGTATCCCCGATGCGTCGATTTTACCTCTTAGAAATTGCAGCCATTGCGGTTGCGTTTCTTCAAAAATTATAAAAAATATTTTATCGATAAACGGCAATTTTTTTCCGGCATCCTTTAATAGCCCTTTTTCCTGATCGCCGTCGGCTCCTTCTGTTGGATAGAATTCATCACGAAACTTTTCATTTCTGACCATTTCGATATAGCTTCCACGATTCCAAAGCTTCAGTTTATATGGCCCAGTTCCAATCGGGTGCGCTCCGATATCTTTTCCGTAATAATCGACAGCTTCTTTTGCGATTGGGGAAGTGGTTATACTCGCCAATGTATAAATAATTTGCGGCCAAGGCCTTTTGAGTTGAATGAACAGGGTATATTTATCGATTGCTTTGAGCCCTTCGACTTTTTTTGAATAGTCGACCGGCTTTTCTTTACTGCATGTTTTGGTATATTCTCTAAATTCGTCTAGTCCTGCGATTTTATCGTCAAACCCCCACCAATTGTTGCTGAGATATTTTATATTTGCCAGCCTTTTCCATGCAAAGACAAAATCTTCGGCGAGAAGCTCTCGTCCTTTAGAGTTTGGAAAGCATTTATCATCAACGAAATAAATTCCTTTTTTGATTTTGATTGTGTAGCTCAGCCCATCCTTTGATATTTTTGGCATTGATTCAGCCAGCATAGGAATAATTTTATGGGGTCTTTTAAGATAGTGATATTGATACAGACTTTCGATACATTGAGCAGTCACTCTTGACGAGTAGACATCGCCGATATTTCCTGGATCCATGGTTTTGATTTTGGACGGCAATGGCCGATACGTCACCATTTGTCCATTATCATCAGCCCGTTTTCCACAGCCTGCCAAACCAATCATCAGCACCACGATCAGTAATGTTTTCGCAACATCCTTTTGCGTCAATTTGTACTCCTTCACGCGTATTTTTTTTACGGCAGCAGTTTGATTCTAAAATTCGGCTGACATTTTTTCATTAGTATTCCCGCCTGCTTATTATCTCCGAGCAATCTGTTATGCTCAGCCGCCAGAGTTGCTATATTTTTTTTCTCGACAGCTTTTTTTATTAACAGTTGCGGCATATTTGTAATTTTCGCCACACAGTCGTTTTCCGTTTCCGCCAGCACCGACCCCAATTGATATAGCTTATCGTCATTTTCCAGATCAACATTTTTTATATAGCCTTGAAACACATATGACAACAGTTGTGCAAATTGTTGACAATAGATTGAGGCTTTTGGATCTTCAGTCATCATTTTATCGCACAAAACTTTGAGTAGTTCAGCCTCGAACATTTCTTTTTTGACTGTGTAATTTTCGTAGCTTTTGATTCTTTTGTTTGCGATATCAGCTAACAGTGAACCGTTAGCAAGTTCCATATTTATTTTTGTCACATAGTTAAGCATCAGTGCCATCACATCTACTGACGCATTTTTCGCAGCTTTTTTAAGAGCTTTCGCGATTTTCGCTGCCGCCATCATTTCGACATTGTTGGCATTTATTTGTTCAATGATATAATCGCTGGTCAGGTTTTTGACAGCCCAATATTTCACAACTTGACAATCGTCGTTAAGATATTTCAATGCCAGTTCGACAAACGCTGCATCTTCAATTTCATAAACGAGTATCAACAGATTGATTTTGACATTATTTTTTTGTTTTTCGTTTTCGATTATTTCCGCATCGCCGAGCGCTTTTGCGATATATTTTTTAGCTGACTCGATAAACTGGTTTCTGTATTGATCTTTGGCGCTGTCTTGGCTGGAGCATCCTCTTGCAGCGACGACCATTCTTTTTTGTGCCACATTTGATGTTTGCTTTGCTATCGCCAAATTTTTGACGGCATTAGCCACGAATCCATCTATAGTTTCCAGATCAGCTTTTGCCAGCACGCCGAGTTCTCTGACTCTATCGATTTCGTTTGCGTTTACTTTTGCTGTGACGATTGCGACCAACACAATAATCAAAGATATCAGCAGCGATTTTTTCAACATTTATACATCCTTCTTATTTTAGAAGCGTTTTTTAACGACCAGTTTCGGCATCAGCCAAGCTCGTCCCAGATTAACACTTACCCTAGTTATTGTCAAGTCTTTAGCCCTGTTTGCTATAGTTCTGGTTTTGCAATAGTTTTATTTGATTATCGCATATTTTTATGCCATAATGCCATACCGTTATTGATGATTTTAGATTATTTTTCGGTTTGGTGATGAGTCGATTTCTGTTCAACACATTTGTTTTAGCATTGGTTGTTAGCTCAGGCTGCCAAGATAGTCAAACAGCTTCTGCGCCAGTTCCGGTAACAGCATCAACATCGACGCCTATAATTTTAGCCGCTGAACCTGAACAAGTGCCAGTTACAGTTCCCGAACCAGTTACTATTGCCAAGAAACCTCTGACAGTTTTAGATCAGCTCAATGACGCGATAGATTTATTTTTGTCTGACTTTTCTGATTCTCTCGGCAACATTGATTACTCCAAGCTCAAGAAGAATCGTAGTCGCATGTACAATCTTTTAGCCTTATTTTCAGAATTCGACAGCGATCAATTATCCGCATTGCCTCAGTCCGATCAGATTTGTTTTTGGCTTAACTGTTACAACATTCAGCTGACGAATATCATCAGTCGTAATTGGCCGATCAAGTCGTCCCGCTTCACTCGTCTTTTATGGCATCCTGATAGCATTCGCCACATATCCGGCATTTGGTCTGATTATAAATTCACAGTTTGCGGAGAGACCTTCACTCTTTTTGAGTTGAAGAAGCGTTTTCTCGATCCTCATTTAGCTTTGAATCCTGAATTGATGTTTGCTATTAGCCGAGCCAGTGCCTCTGGTTCTTTGCTTAGCGGTGAATCATATAAGGGTTCGACATTGCAGCATCAGTTGAGCGATCAGATTGAGCGATTTTTATCCAGCCGCTATGCTTTCAAGATTGACGGTCCCAAGCGCACCGTTTATTTATCCTCTATGTTCCAGTCTGACCAAACTTTCATAGAGAAGTTCGGCACAGTCAAAAAG
>CBDUWP010000063.1:0-8849 GCA_965370955.1 uncultured bacterium
AACTAGGCGGTAAAAAAGAAAAAACCTTTGTCGCCGGAACATTGAAATACGACACAGCCCAAACAAACAATATCGCCGGAGCCAGTCAGTTAAAAAAACAAATCCAACTCGAAGATGAAAAACTATGGGTCATTGGCGGCACAGGAAACAATGAAGAGAGAATTATTCTCGAGGTGTTTGCAGATTTAAAACATATGCCGATATTTCACAATCTTAGATTAGCTATAATTCCAAGAAAACCTGAACGATTTAATTATGTCGCACAAATCATCAAAAATCGAGGATTCAAACTAATCCGATATAGCCAATTAAGAAACAGTCAAGATACCAGCTCTCTAAACAAACAAGCTGTAATTCTAGGTGACACGATGGGTGATTTGAGAAAATTTTATTCAATAGCCTCGTTGATATTTGTCGGCAGAAGCCTAGTGCCTATGGGCGGGTCTGATATGATGGAAGCGGCAGCGGTGGGCGTTTGCACCATATTCGGAAAACATACTGACAATTTCAGACAAACCGTACAGGTGCTATTGAAAAATAAAGGTGCTATCCAAATCGAAAATAAGTCAGACCTGTTGGCTAAAGCTCAAAAATGCCTACTGGAGCCTGAATTTGCCAACAAAATCGCCCAAGCTGGCCAAAAAACCATAATCGAAAATCAAGGTACAACTGATAAAACTGTTGAAAAAATAGCAACATTACTTCTTCACGGCTTGAGCTAACGCCTCGATATGTTTAGGAGTCGTACCACAGCATCCGCCAATCAGCCGATATCCGGCATCAAAAATAGCAACAGCAGTATCCGCTAATTCTGCTGGACCAACATTATAAGCAGCTTGCCCGTCAATCAATTCAGGCAAACCTGCATTGATCTCGGCAAATAGCGCCGGCGAAATTCCGGCTGCAGAAACAGCATCAGCATATGATCTAGCCAACTCAATATAATCAGCAAGTGCAATTTTGCCGCAGTTGAAACCCATCGCATCCAAATCATATTGAGCCAATGCCACAACACTACTGGCAACATCAACACCCATCATGGTCCTGAAACCATCTGGAGCACTGTCAAAAGCCATCGAAACAAAAAGCGGTAAATTAGAAACACTTTTGACTGCTTCCACTGCAACAACAACCTCATCCAAAGCGGTCATCGTCTCAATAATAAATCCATCAACTCCTCCTGTTTCTAATGCTGATGCCTGCTCTCTAAAAGCTGCTTTGGTTTCCTTTGGATCCAGCGAGCCAAGAGGCTGCAAGAAATCACCAGTCGGGCCAATATCGCCAAGAACATATTTAGATCCAGATTTTCTAGCAAGCTCAGCTGCTGCAATATTTATCTGAGTGACATCTTCGTCGTGGCCATGTCTCGCTAAGGCAAATTTATTAGCACCAAAGGTATTGGTCAATACAGCGTCACTTCCGCAATCAACATAATTTTTATGAATGGCGGTGACAATCGCTTCATCGCTTACGCACAAATATTCATTACACCCAGCCATATCCACACCACTGGCAAATAATTCCGTACCCATCGCCCCGTCTAAAATCACAACATTATTTTTAATATCATCTAGCAGTTGATTACTATTTGTCATTTTATTCCTTAGTCTAATTTTTTGATTTCATCATTTTCTATCAGATAAACATTCTTAAAACCAGCAGTTGAAGGCTTGGGAAAAAGCCGGCTCGCCTGTTTCTCACTAATATTGATGTGACTCACTGAATTAAAAGATATCTTCAAACCCTCAACAATATCGCTTGTTCTATCAAAAATCTCAATGTTTATCAAATGCGGAAAAGAAATATTATCAGCAATATTTTTATATTTATCCATAGAAATTCTTGCCGATGGATTAGGGCTATATTGAAATTCAAAATATTCAATTTTCCGTACCAAATCACTGCAACGATCGATATAAAACCGCTTCTGAGCTAGCTTATCAACTGTCGTGCAAATCAAACAATCAAAAACCTGCTGCTCATCAAGAACAATGTCAAAATAATCAGCTTCATCAATAACAGGATTGGCAAATGCTAAAATCAGACGCGGATCAATCGGTTTAATAAAATCTGAACCGGACAGAGGTCCCCAAAAATAGCTGCTTTGCGGTTTGATAGCACAAAAGAAAATTTTCCGATTTACACCAGCACGAATCCCTTTAGGATCAAGAGCGATGTCACCCTGTAAATAAAATTTATCCGGCAAATCAAACCATAATTTAACACCAAAGCTTTCTTTTTGTCGTTTGCCTTTATCGTCATGATACGTTAAAACACATCGGCCTTTAGCTTTCAATTGCAAATTCTGGCCAATATTTCCAGTAATAGCCAAAATAGTTTCATCAACATTGCCCTTACCCTGACATAGTATCGATGGCTCTTTTTTAACTTGGCCGCAACCAGAAAGAAAAAGCAATAAGCTAGCAATACATAAAAAATAAAACGTAGATTTCAAGATTATCTTTCCGCTAAAACTATTCGTCTAAATCAACCTGCATAATCTCACCTATCTGGCCTGATAGCTGTTCTATCTGCTCTTGATCGATTTGAGGATTAAGCACTTCAACCTCTCGACCTCCGGAAGCGGCAACTTTTAATCGCCACCATTGCTGATCATCTTTGACAATACTACTATCGTATTTGAGCTTGCGTTTGCGCATCAAAACCAACATCAGAACAAAACGAAAATTAATTTTTTCAGGTGACGTTTCACCTTCAAGTCGCTCAAAAAACATCATAAGCATTTGATCATCAATAAATAATTGAGCTTTTTTACCTTCTTCAGGAAACTTCGTTTTCCAAAAACAATAGGCTTTCGGCTGATGATCCTGCCAATAATCAAGACAATAATCGCATCTTTGGAAACCATCTTCGGTCTCCACTAAGGCCGCAAAATAAGGCTCACCGGCAGCTATAGGCTTATCTGTGCCAAAACATCGCCCTTGTGATTTTGAGATTTCCCATTTAGCCATAAAACACCTATCCTAATATAAATTTACCACTTAACATCAATATCTGGAGCCATCAAAATCCCGGAATCAGATCTCTTTACTCTGTCAGCAATGTCACTTAACGGCTTAGCCTGCTCAATCAGCGTTTTTATAGCTGCATTATTTCGAGCGACAGAGGCTCCTCCAGAGGTCATTCCGATCAAAGACTCAAAAAACGTTTTAGGCTTGGGATAAACTTGAAGATTGATATTTCCATCTGGGCTAACGCCAAGTTCTTTCCGCACAATATCTATCGCAGTAACAAGCCCTCCAAGAGAATCGACCAGCCCCAAATCTTTTGCATCAGCTCCCGTCCATATACGCCCTTTGGCAACTTTGAGCATCGCAGCTTTGGACATATTTCTACCTTGAGCCGCTTTGGTAACAAAATCGTCATAGGCTCTTGAAATATTCTCTATAACTTTTTTATGCTGGCTATCCGAATAGTCATCTACCGCCGACCATATATTTGCATTTTCGCCGATTTGAACGCTATCAAATGTCACGCCAAGCCATTGACTCCAAAATTCCCTCGTCAAAAATTTCCCACCAACTACACCAATAGAGCCGGTAATAGTGCCCGGTTCTGCAACAATTTTATCACAAGCCATTGCCAAATAATAACCGCCAGAAGCAGCGACATCGGACATAGAAGCCACCACAAATTTGCCGGCGGCTCTAGCTTGGCCAATCTGCCTCCAAATAGTATCAGAAGCCACATAGGAACCTCCGGGACTGTTGATACGCAATATAATCGCACCAACATCATCGTCATCCATCACATCACGCAAAGCCTCACAAATTGTGTCACTACCTATTGACTGATTATCACCAAAAGGAGAAGGCTCACTTGAACCGGCATGAATTTCGCCAAGACCATAAATTATCGCCACTTTTTCCCCGCTATCAAACGCCGAATCAGACTGCGTCACATAATCTGTTATCTCCATAAAATCTGCATCATCATATTTCTCATTCAGCAGATTGTAAATCTGATCTCGATACAAAAGTTCATCAACTAAACCAGCCTCTGTCGCCTGTATCGCCGACAAGGGGGCTCTATTTACTAAATGACGAACCTGAGTGACATCGAGATTTCTAGCTGTTGCAATTGCTGTAACAATCTGGTCAAATTGAGAATGCATAACCTTTTCAAGAGCCTCTTTGTGAAATTCTGTATAGCCGGTCTCTGTAAAAAGATTCTTCATATTTTTATATTCTTCTTTGCTTTCAAGCCTAGGCTCAATGTGCAGCTTTTCGAGGGTACCCTTGATAAATGGGCTTTGATAAATAATGCCGGTCAAGTTCAAATCGCCGCAAGGCTGAAGATATATCTTGTCAAAGGCGGTAGCTAAATAATAAGCACCACTGGATTGGCCCATTTGACCAAATGTCTCTGCATAAATAGCTGTAAATTTACCGCTTCTTTTGAAATCAGCAACCGCACTATATATCTGTTGACGCGTCGCTAGCCCCATCGGCACAGAGTCTATTTTTGCAATAACACCAACCACCCTGTCATCATCTGCCGCCAAACGCAGAGATTCAATCACCTTCATAACAGTTAATTTATGCTGATTGAAAATACCAGAAATAGAATCCTGATCCACATACTCAACAACTGGCTTTGTAAGATCCAGTTCAAGAATAACCCTATCCGGCACAGGGCTAGAAGTATGAATCGAAGAAACCCCAGACTCAACGAGTGACATCAAGCCAAAAATAACTATAACTGTTAAAAAGCCTATGCAAGCGAAAAAAAACACGATTAGCTTCAATAATTTCTTCATATAAAGCCCTTAATAAAAATCATTCAAATTTGAGCCACTTGCAGATAGACTCAGTGGTCTTTATGCCAACACCCTTGACCTTTTGCATATCTTGGCAACAGGTAAAAACATGGTTGTTTAGTCCTGCAGCATTTTTTCTATAATCCACAATTGCCTGAGCCTTAATTTGGCCGATCAAAGGAAGCCTAGCTAAACTCACAACAGAGGCAGTATTAGGATTCACTCTCGTTTTAAACTGAAAAGAAACCACACTCTCTGTAGAATCATCCAATAATAAAACACAAAACAAAGTTGACAAAATCACACATGCCATAACGGCAACTATAATGCCATTACGCCGATCCAGTGACATAAAACTATGCTTAACATAATCGAGATGAAAATCTAAGGCCATAACAAAAACCTTTTTTAACTTCTTTTGAAAATACTGCTATGCAATTTGTTCACCACCTCAAAAGCTTTCTTGGGCTTAAATTTGTCAGTCAACAAACCACTCTCGGGTAAAATACTGCCGGGAGTATTGGTCAAATTAGCATAACTAACGGTGTCAACAAACGGTTTACTAAGAGCTATTTTATAAAATTGATCGAGCCATTGAGCTTGCAAATGTTCTGTCCACTTCTGATGCCACTGACCTGAACTAGAGGTTCCCTCTTCAATGGACGGTATTTCAAGATCAATTATATGAATCGGCTTTGCAAATCTGCCAAAACAATCCAGCATTGACGAAACATTCATCATGTCCCGTATATGCATTCCATAAGCATTTTTACCAAACTGCATCGATATACCAAAAGCCTCAAATTTTATTCCACTTTGAATAATCATATCCATATAAACCAAAGGCGGAATCGTATCGCCGATAGCTGAATAGTATTCACCCCAAGGATTAGATAAATCAATAATTTTAAGCGACCTGTTAGTGATAGCCTTGACCGCCATGTTAGCGGCTCTGGTCATTTCGAGAACCTGTTCAAAATTAAAACCAAAGTGATTGAACACATTAAGGCCGCGTGTCACCCTCCAAGCTCGCACACTTCCATAATAGCGTTTGACCATCACCTCGACAAAACGATAGGCAAAATCGCGAATCTTTTCAAAGCTAACGTCACCTGTCAAAAGCCATTTGGGCAAAAATGGTTTCGAGAAACAAAGTAGCGGCCCCATACTAATAGCTGATTTTTGAGGAGCTAACATCTCAATACAACGATCAATCACCGTAAAATCATATTGACTTGGAACCGGCTCAATTCTTGCCCAGTTAACAGGAATCGTTAGAAAGCCAAAAAACTTAGTCAAAATAGCCGCATATTTCTCGTCATTCAATAATACCGGATTAACACGGCAACCAAGACATGCCCTACCAAAGCCACGATTGTGACCTCTCTTTTCAAAAGCCTCAGCAGCTTGCTTATTGGCCAAATCCTCTGACAGACCAACAGATATCTCAAGAGACTGATCTGCAAAACCAGCCGCCACAACTGGCTCGTGAATATGCTGCAGAGATTTAATAAACAGTTCGCGAGCCTCAGTGATTATGTCATAAATATCGCCGAATTTTTCACCAAGAGACCACTGCTCACAATTAGTGATTATCTGCATCAATTTAGCGCGAGCAAGTTCAACATTGATGATATAAGGTCGATCTCGTTCAGAAAGGCAACTGGTCTGAAGCATAATCTTACCAAAACCACTGACCGGCCAAAGAATAGACAAACCTGACGTTTCAATATTAGGCTTTTTACAAACAACACAACCATTTTCAAAGGTTATGTCAACCTGCCTTATAGCAATACCATCACTACCAAACAGATAGCCATTATTAACCTGAAACGCATCAGCCAATTCACCTTTTATGAATACTTGAAATCGCAAATTTATCCCTGTCCTAATAGCAAAAACCAATAATTATTTTACCGCCCAATCCTATGAAAACTGCCGTGAGATGATTATAGCTTTTAGATTGAAAAAAGGCAATCCAAACTTTGGCGTGAAATATCTATAAAACCAATAAACCACCACACCCTTACGGACGTAGCATTTGTCACTACTGGCCAAAAGCCCTTAGAGAAATAGTATTTCGAAAGAAAATTAAATAATGGAGGTGAAATTATACTAGAACTGTTAGCCGATCGATAGCGGCATTTGATTTTTGAACACTTCGTGCTGCTTCATCTGCAATTCATAAAGCAAACCGTTCTTTTCTATGAGCCGAGCCACCAAATTCACTTGATTTAGTATCATCTCTATGAGATCTACATTCAACATCGCCGACTCTGGACTATGGTGCGGAAACACAATAATCACATAACCGCAATTGGTCTTATCAGTCAATAATTGAGATGCCACAACCGTATAATCGGCAACCTGTGTAATTACCGGCTCAGATCCGTCATCTATACGCTGACAAGCCATCTGTATAAATTCATCCGTTACAGGCATCTTGTCAAAAAGTTCAGAGTCACTCGGCCAACAACTGCCATCGCAATCCATGATAATCATGACTGGGCCATTTTCCGGCATAATGTCAAACATATGACGAGCTATTTTTTCGTTAAGCACGTGAGCCGATGTAAAATGGGAACCGTACATTTCCATGAATAAACTCCTTTTTGATTAGCAACTGTAAAATCACAAAATAAATTATTGCAACCCCTATTAAAGGGTTCTTCGGAGTTTAATGGACTAAAATTCTACAATCACTAAAAAAACAGCCTTTTTGCAACCATTAAAGCCATTTTGACAATTTGATGTTCATTTTATAGGACTAACAAAAACCCGATAAATGCCTAAATCAACAAAAACGTTTATCCGTCAAAATCAACCACAAGAAAGACACTCAATTGCGGCGCAGTAATTGTTTAAACCTATACATGGGGAAGTTTCTACCGGGACACTCTGTACTATGAGCGCCGGGGGTTGTGCCATGACCATAAATTCTGTTTGTCGAAATACCATAACGCTTTTGCAAAAATTTAACCAACTTGATCAGTGACCGCATCTGCCGAGCTGTCGGAGAAGTTTTATTGAAATCACCAACCAAACAAATACCTATCGCTTTTTCGTTAGCCCAATTCGCTGCGGTCCCTCCGCAATGAGCGCCGGTTCGCTGCTGTGTCCATCGAAATGTCACCTCAACTTGACCATCTGCACTATCTGTACCGTTACCTACAACAAAATTATAACCCACGCCATCCCAATGTCGCTGTTTATGCCATACATCAAAAATTTTACTATTACCATAACTGGTAGCTGAATGATGCAAAATAATAGCATTCCATTTTCTTGCCTTGCTTTGAGGAACCAACCATTGATTTGGAACAACATATTGATTAGGCTTAATAATCGCAGGAGTAACAGGTTTCACTGAATTAAAATGATTACCATAACCGGACAGATTATAATCTTCTACAATTACCGGCAGCGGCTCATCATCATAAATACAACCGCCGCAAGAAAAACTAATCAGGCTTAAAACCATCAAACCCAAAAGTTTGGTGACGGCAATTTTTTCAGCAATCATCGGCAATCCTTTTACCACAAAACTAAACAAACTTTCAATCAACAGTTGCACCCTGTTTATATTTAATCATACACACACAATTGCCGCTTTCGCTGTACTGAACATCATCCATATACATTCTGATCAAAAACAAACCTCTGCCGCCAGCTTTATAGATATTGTCGCCGCATCTTGGATCTGCGACAGTATCAGGATTGAAACCATCTCCTTGATCCGTAACAGACAGTTCAATACGATCAGCATATATTTTGTAATCTAAGGTAACTTCTTTAGCTAGATCCATCTTATTGCCATGCTTAATCGCATTGACACAGGCTTCCTCCATCGCCAAATGGACAGAAAAAATATCCTGACGATTAAAGTCACAAGCCTCAAGATCCTTAAGAACATGCTTATAAGCATCAGACAAAAGCTCTGGTTGACTATTAAAAACAAGTGTGTTGCAAACGGCTAAGTCAGACATAATTTAATAAATTAATCCCCATCGTAAATGCTGTCAATTGCGTCTGCCACATTAGCAAAAATATCAAAAATTTTAGTTAAACG
>CBDUWP010000064.1:0-8460 GCA_965370955.1 uncultured bacterium
CGTTATGCCGGCTATATAGCCGATGGCGATGATGGCTAAAAAAATCAGGCTTTTGCCTGCGGTATTTTTGGATTTTATGGATTTGTAGATGGAAAAAGGCCATGCAGCACCAAAACAAACCAGCATTGTTATTTCAAATATGCTCATAGGTTTAGATGATCCATGGCCAATGTTCGAGTGTGACAATCGGCGGACATTACTCCGTTATGCCTAAATCCACCTTTGTCATTATAGAGTCAAAGTCGTAACCGGCAGCAGTGATATTTTCTTGGGCTCCTTGATGCCTGTCAATTGTGCAGACAATCTTTTTTACTGTAGCACCTTGATCCGATATGATTTTGGCAGCTTCTGTTACTTGACCGCCAGTTGTTGCGATATCTTCCACGATCAGGACAACATCGTTTGGCTTTAGCAATCCTTCGATCATCTTGCTTGTGCCGTAACCTTTTTTGCTGTTACGAACAATGATCCAATTCTTGCCGGTTTCTAAGGCTGTTGCCGCCGCCAGTGCTACGCCGCCAAGTTCCGCTCCTGCGATGAGAGTGACATCGTCAGTAACGTGTTTCGCAAATTCGACAGCTAAAGCTTGTAGAATGTCGGGGCAGGTTTCAAACAAATATTTGTCGAGGTAATACTTGCTTTTTTTGCCACTTCGTAGAGTGAAATCACCTTCAAGATAGGCAGTGTCTTTGATGCGTGCGATAAGCTGTTCTCTGGTCACTATATTATTCCTTTTTTTGTTTATTTCGATTGCGATATTTGTTTCAACGATATTATATGTTACACGTTTAATTCGACTCTGCGGCCTAAATGTTTTCGATATTTTCGTCTTATTGGTATTACCGCTTCTTTGATGAATTCATCGACTTGTACCGAAGCGCGGCCAATGTAGGCTTTAGGATTTAGGACTGATTTGAAGTCAACATTGCCGAAAGCTGGATCTGCTTTTAGCCTGTCGATAAGATCATTGGTTTTGCCAAACAGTTTGACCTGATCAGAGGCGGCATGGGAATGTTGCCGGATTAGCTCGTGAATTTCTTGCCTGTTGCCGCCGGCTTTAACAGCTTCCATCATGATATTTTCGGTAGCCATAAATGGCAATTCGGAATCTATCCTGCTTCCGATGACCTTTGGATATACCACCAAGCCAGCGAGAACATTGTTCAATATCTCGAGAATTCCATCGGTGGCTAAAAAAGCCTCTGGAATGACAATGCGTTTATTTGCAGAATCGTCAAGCGATCGCTCCATCCATTGTTCGGCTGCTGTCATTGCCGGACTGCTCGCCAAACTAAGCACAAACCTGCTAAGTGCCGTAGCTCTTTCACATCGCATTGGATTGCGTTTATAAGCCATAGCGGACGAACCTATTTGCGTTTTGGCAAAAGGCTCTTCAATTTCTTTTAAGTTGGCTAAGAGCCGTATGTCGTTGCAGATTTTATGGGCTGATTGAGCAATGGATGCTAGGGCATTGACGACTAAGGCATCAATTTTTCGTTGATAGGTTTGGCCAGTGACAATGCAATTTTTCTTAAAGCCAAATGCTTTTGTGACTAGAGCATCTAATTGTTTGACTTTTTTATCGTCTCCTGCGAATAGTTCTAAAAAAGAAGCCTGTGTACCAGTTGTGCCTTTGGCTCCTCTAAAGGGAATGTTTTGCTGTCTGTGTTCGAGCTCTTCTAGATCTATCACAAATTCATAGCACCAAAGAGCGGCTCTTTTACCGACGGTAGTTAATTGGGCTGGCTGATAATGTGTAAAGCCAAGTGTTGGCATGTTTTTATATTTTTTTGCAAATTTTCCGAGTAAGTCTATGACAGAGGCTAATTTTGTGGCGAGTAACGCAAGCCCTTCTTTCATGATTACTAAATCGGTATTGTCACCAACATAGCAGCTTGTTGCGCCCAGATGAATAATTGGTGCGGCTTTCGGAGCGACGTCACCAAATGTATGTATATGGGCCATGACGTCATGTCGGAATTTTTTCTCGTATTTAGCTGCTTTTGCAAAATCAATATCGTCAAGATGACTGCTCATTTGATTGATTTGTACTTGTGTGATATTTAGGCCGAGCTGTTTTTCTGCTTTGGCCAATTCCAGCCATAAATGTCTGAAGGTGCTGAATTTTTTTTGAGCTCCGAAAAGCTTTGCCATTTGCTCCGAAGCGTTGCGTTCTACAAGTGGTGAAACATATTTATCTGTATTTTTACCCATTTGCAAAATCCTTTATTGGCTGCTAAAATAGCTTAATAATATTTTGACAGGCTTTAGGATATGATTATTTGCGACGATTGGCAATGATTTTTTCAGTTGACTATGTGGGGTTTGTTTTGATGATGATTTTTTATATGTTTGAGCTGGATTTGATTGTGCTAACGATGTGTTTGGTTTGTATAGATTGATTTTGGTGGGAATTGTTAAATTCTTGAGCCGACTGGTTGTTTTGTTTTTTGAATAGCTCATTTCCTTCCACGATTTCTTTTAGAGCTGTCGACTTTATTTTTACATCTTTTAGGAACTTCACGGTTTTTGCTCCATATACTCCCCCTAATAGAGCTGTAATTCCAATAGCGAGTTCGAGTATATTATCAGCCATTCGAAATGGATCTGGCCGTTTTGCTGATTCTATTGTAGCGATTTTAGCCAGTTGAAAGTTTGCTTGATTTAAAATATCGCTAGCAGAGTTTGTAGTTGGATAGTCTTTAGGCAGGCCAAAATAAGAAACAAAAGCTTTACTTTGCAGGTTTGACAAACTCGCTAAAGGTTTTAGTTCGTTTGTATAATTTTCTTCTTGAGTCATGTCTGATATTAGCTCGGTTGCTTTATAATGTAACCAGGCATTTTGCTTTTGTTGTTCATTGGGCGCCAATCGCAATGCTTCGCAGCCGGAAATCGCAAGCACTAAAACCAATGGGATTATTAAATTAAGTTTCATAGCTTTTCTCCTTTATTGAAATATTATATGGTTGTTGAGAATTGAATTAGTTACATGTGTTTTTTAATGGTTCTAAGTTTTGTTTAACAATTTTCATTGATGAGAGTTTTTTCTCTAGCGATCGGATTTGATATTCAAATTTAATACATTTATTATCTAATTCATTTATTGTTAGTTCTGTTGAGACTTGTTTTTTACAAAGATAATTAACATCATATTGCAAAAGGCTTAACTGTTTTTGTAGATTGACCCAACTGCCCACGATAAGAGATGCTAGGAAAATTAATTGTATGATTGTGGATATATTGATTTGTTTGTTGATGTGCCATTTTGTCGAGTTGTTCTTAGACATGTCATCCTTTTGCAATTTGTTGGATTTGGACAGCGTAAGGTTGAATTATTAAACAGATAATTGGAATATGTTTTGGCCGCCTGTTTTTGTAACAATAATATATGTGCCGGCTGTTAGTTGACCTGCGGTCATAAAACTTTCTGCTAGATTTGTGGCTATAAATTCAAGCCCTACTTCAAAAGGTTCTAAACCAACCATTTCTATGATTACTGCTTTTACGTTATAGCTGTTATATTCACTTAAGCTTTTGATTACTGCTGCGACTGTTGAAGCCTTGTTTGATGGTGATATGACGATAGCATTTTCTTTTTGTCCGGATACTATCTGTTTGATTTGCTGCAGGTTTTTCCTCGCGTTCATTTTTTTATATAGACGTTGCATTTGCTATTGCCAGCTTTCTATTTTTAGATTTGTCACTTGTTTGGTTCCGTCGATTTGTACTTCTGCAATCATGTTATATTTATAGTTTAATTGTGTAATATTTCTGCTATTTGTCATACATACTAAATCACCAACGTTATATTCGGTGTCTAGTAGCAGTGTGCTGACCGAGGTTGTTACCATTTTTGGTGTATAGGCTAAAGCTTGTTCGATTGCTAGTTTGTTAAGCAAATCGCTTTCGTCTATTTCGTTTGGTTTTCCTATGCCGGGATCGTTGCTGTTAAATAAAATGCTGTTTTGGTTGACTTTCCGAAAATTAAATTGATTGGGATAATAGGTGATAAAATTTGTTACATGACAGAGTCCTTTTGTGGGTCCGTCACAATATTGGCCGACGAGTTTCGAATCACTTATTACAGATGCGGTCAGTCGGCATTTCAGCGTTTTTTTCTTTGCAGCTACCCAATAATCAGGATCTAATCTGTCGGGTGCGAGCCATATACCGCATTCATCTAGTAAATTTTTAAATTCACAATCATAAATTTGCCAATTTTCGCCATCGTCATATGACATTTCGAGATAATATCCAATAGAATTCCCATCTTTGTCACAGCTGATGGTAGGCCAAAATCGCCGAGCTTTTTGTATATAAGAGGCATTTTCAAAAACATATGAAAAATCAAATGCTTCACCGGCATTGTACGGTGCATTTGTATAACACCCAGTTTCATTTAAAACCCATTTACGAAAAACATTTTTATAGAGATTCAAATTGGCACTTTCAGATAGGCAAAACTCTTCGGCGTTAGCTGTTTCTAGTGAGCCATCCCAACCTTTTTTCAATTCGAATGTGGCCTCGTAAATTTTATAGTCGCCTTGGCAAATAAAATTCTTTGTTGTGGGCTTTGCTTTTCTGATTTGGCTAAAACTAGCTATATTAGCCCTTGAGATGTTAATTGATTCCAGTTTTTCTTGACATCGCAGTTGAAATTTTTTACCAAAACCAGGTTTATAAAAAACAATTGCTTGTTTAGTTGCGTTGTCAGTAAAATATGGTTCAAATCTGAATCTTAATCCTGCTATATCACAGCATAACTGTAACGCTTCTAGCAAGCTTAATCCTGTTAGGTCTAGGTCTCTTGCTATTTGGTTTTGTGTTATTGCTTTTAATTGTTGCAGGTCAGGTTTTTGTATGGTGCCGGCAACAGTGTTGGTTGTGATTAGATAATCGATCACTTCGGCCAATAGCCAATATTTATTATCAAATGTTTTATATGTAAACACAGTTAGTTTAGAATAGTTGTGATCAATTTGATATGGCAATGCGTTGGGCTGACCATCTTCGTTGAATATTGTTTCTGCATTTTCTGCAAATATGACATTGCCATTTTTGAGTCCTCTCCATTGCCCTCTAATGGTTATTTTGTTCATGATATAGCTAAAATCTTTTGCTATTATTTCGATTTTTTCAGTTGTATCATCTAAGGTAGTTTTGATTTTTTCTATTTCGCCAACAAAAACAGCAATATTCTCATTTTGATTGGTTGAGTTATTTCGATATACTTTTTGAATAGTAATGGTTTTACCAACTAGATCAAACACGTCTAGTGTATTATCGTTGTATAACAATATTGCTTGGTCAAACTTGCCCCATTGTTGTCGTTCGATTTTCATCACAGATATGTTAGGGAACAAACACCCTTCAACAGTCACCATTAATTTACAGGCAGCGACAGCTAAGCTTTTATTTTCTGGAACAAAGAATTCTGTTGAGTTTGACATGGAGATAAGCCTAAAAAATATTTGGAGGCAGTATTTTTAATGTATAGTTTCCGGGAACATTGATATTGATTTTAATGATTTTAGAATTAGCTTGATGGCCGTTTTCGCACACAGATACAATTTTAAATAAATATGGTTTTGGTTGTAGGCTCTGGCTTTGCCAATCATATAAACTAGGATTTATATAAGCTATGCTAGCTACAGATGTTTGGTAATCTATGGTTCCAGAACCATTGTCGCTATATATTTCAAATATTTTTGGCTTGATATTTTGTTTTATTGGATGGTAATACCACTGTAATATTGCTGTGTTTTGTTTTTGACATTGTTTTGTGACAATGATGCCATTTGGTTTGCTCGGCGTGATATTTGCGGAAGCATCGGTACATATTGTCAACGTAGTAACAGTTTTTTCCATTTCGCCACAGCAATTCACTCTTCGAATTGCACAGGTATATTGTGTATTAGGTTGTAGCTGCATTAAATTTTTTAAATTGAATTTAGTTTCATTTAATACGTCCAATATTTTTTCAAAATTTACGTCATTATATTTCCCGCAATATATGAGATTGCATTCGTTTGTGCGCATCCAGAACCATCCCTGCGATAAAACTGTTCCGAGTTGACAAGCCTGTTGACTA
The DNA here is from genome assembly GCA_965370955.1 of uncultured bacterium. Taxonomy (GTDB): domain Bacteria; phylum Planctomycetota; class Phycisphaerae; order Sedimentisphaerales; family Anaerobacaceae; genus CBDUWP01. The sequence continues at coordinate 6,092 of CBDUWP010000064.1, forward strand.
AATCCAGCTGTTAGGATGTTTTGGAGCCATCTTTTTTCCATTATTCCGGCATCCTTATTATTTCTGATTCTTCCTCGATCAGGTTATGTGTAAGTATGACATTTTCGCCAGTGTTGTCATAATAGTTTATGGCCCCGCTGAGCTTATTTTGAATTGCTTTGTTGACAAGCATTTGGCTGGCTTTTTCGATTATTTGATTATTTGCCGACCTATTTTCTATTGAGAAAGAGCCAATTGTGATATTGGCAGTAATGAACTGTTGTGTCCCACAAAACACAATGGAATAGTCGCTATTAGTTTCATAGAATCCACCAGTTGTATCAATATTGAAACTATGCACCCCAACCTGTGAATTTTTATTTACCAGGTGTGTTATTCCACCAGCGCTAGCAGCACTGCACATATCGGCATTGTTTTTGATAATAAAAATATCTCCGTCCAAAACCCCCAAAGCCACTATACCCCATGTCAAATTGACTGAATCCCCTTTTTTATAATCACCCACATAACCTGCTGTGATTATATTTTCCAGTTTTATTTCAGTTTTATTGAATTGTATTGCGTGTATTCTAAGCCTTTCCATTTCGGACAGAACATCGACTTTTATTTTTCTGATATATTGAGTTGCGAAAGGAATATTTATCCAGCTAAATCCATTATTATTTTCACCGCTATGTATGGTTTTCCATCCGCTTTGGGCATGGTATATTTTCATTTGAAAATTAATTATGTTTGTATTGTCTTCCCCTAAATATATGCGTATTTTATCGGATATTTCATCTTGCGTTAACCTGCATTCTAATTGTCCTTCCGAGTTATATGTATAAGCATAGTTATTGAGGCTCCCATTGATTACATATTGATCATTGGCCCAATCATCGTTTGCATCCTCGACAGAATTCGGATTTGTCCAATTATCAGCCATTATTCTACCTCCACGATAAATTTATGTGGTAAACTATTGTTATGGTTCAGTGCTTTGTGTTCCTGTTCGCTGTTTAGCATTTTCTTTAATTGTGTATAAATGGCTTTTTTAATTTCCGTAGACGTTTGTTTGTCTTCTGGTTGCTTAACTATTTCGATATTCTTGAAAATATCTTTTTGGGGTAGAACCATAAAATCGAAACTGATATTGTTTCCATTTTGTGTAATTCTATATTCCAGCACTTCGACTTGTATTTTTTTCATTATTTTGATCTCACATTCTTTTTATTAGGCTTCTTCTGTCCACGTTCCGTTTTTTGCGATGGTAATCCAATTACCATTTTCATCAGATACGATTTTTAGGGATGCTCCAATGCTATTTGCCGTTTTATATTTATCTGCTGTTTGTCCACAGTCATCTGATATGGCATGTGTTTGCGGATCAATTTGTAAGGCTTGATTTTCTTGCACAGCAAACACAAAAGTTACACCTGCTGAGGTTACTTCTGGCAGCGTTATCGTGATGTCTCCTGTCGCCCCTTTATTTGTGTGAATTGTACTGGATTCCAAAAGTGTTAAGCTGCTGTTTTCGGTGTGATTTGTAATTTTTTTGATCATCAGTCCAGTTGGATATGGCATTGACATTATATGGCCTGACCGTTTATCTGTGATGGCATCTATTTGTCCATTAGCGGTTGTTACTATTGCTAATCTTATGTGTGGATTTTGGATCATATTGGGGAAATCAGAATATTCATCTATTACTAATTGTCCTTGCTGATTGATGTAAATATAGATATGTTCTTTATCATCAGCCAATGTATTATTTGTGGAATTTTCAAGTTCAACCAAGCTTCCATCTAGCCAAAGTTCCCCTGCTTTGACCCCAACATTCAGGCTGCCTTCATCGTATAATCTTAGATCGTTAGCTCTTTTGGTTGCGAGGATCAATCGATATAAAAGTTTTCTAAAATGCAGATAATATGGAGCTTGTCCTGTTGCTATGAATTCTACGCCTGTTTCGATATCATTTTGTATATTGAGTAATTCACTGTCGGTTGGATAAATTTCCGCCATTATCTGTCTCCTGTTATAGATGGATTTATGCGTTGATTGGTTGAATCATTTTTATTTAAGATTGGATAAAGCTCATGTGATTTGTAACATCGCGGTATTTTGTGCGATTGATATGTCACTTGCGGGCGTAGCTGATGGTATTACAGTTATTGGTTCAGTTTCTAGGCAGCCTATTTGGTTTTCAGCTTCATCAATAATAACTATTGCCAGCTTATATTGTCCCGGTTTGAGCCTGTTGCTGGTCCATTGAATGATATTGGCATCGATTCCAAAGAACCCTGCTCCCATAACTCCTTTTCCAAATCCTGCAGCGGCGTTTGCATCCCACCCGAAACCATCGAGTCCAAATTTACTGGTAGCAAAACCGC
>CBDUWP010000065.1:0-8434 GCA_965370955.1 uncultured bacterium
TGTATATATACATTAAAGGTATGGAAATAAAAAAACAAACCTTGCAAGCCCAAAGAAATAAACTAATATCCAGAATCTCCAAACTTAATCCATGGATAGAAGGCACTGTAGTAACCACAACCCGCATCTGTGGAAACCGCGTACCCGATCGGTGGCGGTGTTCAAGAATGGGCTGGGGTTCTTCATGCGTGAAGGCGAAGTAAAGCTTCGCGATGGGTGGTGCGTGGCCGAGCACGTTCCGCCGGCCCTGTTCGGCACCTTTGCGATCTACTCGCTCAACGAGAAAGAGGCGGTGGACATCGTGGGCTCCGGCCCCGGCGAGGTGGCTGCAGAAAACGATCCTGCCAACAAACTATATCAAAAATGCGGATTTGAACTCGTCACGACAATAGATAGCCACGGAGTAACGAGCAATATATACGCCAAACAATTATCCAATTAGCATGTCACTTGCGTCGCTGCACCATTTTTGCAATAACGCAATAAATGTAAATAATGATTAGCGACGAAATCACAAGACCGCTATATCTATGAATATCTGTCAACAATAACTGGCTCTGCGTCGAAAACAGCTTAAACATACACAACACAATCGATCCCATAGTAACGATCACGATCGGCAGCGATGCCCAAAAACAAATCTTTTTCAATAAATTCCCACTACCATCGCCGAATTTATTCTGCTTAATTGACACAATAACAACCAACGTGAAAGCCACCGCAAACGCTACCCCGAAGGTGACATGGGCCATCAGGAAAAATTCGCTGATCATTTGCTTTTGTATAACGATTGGATAAAACGCAGTGATAAACAAAATCACGAAGCAGATTATTGTCGCAGTCCGTATCCCAAAATTAAACAACCAAGCCAAATTCAATTTGAAATTTGTCGGCTTATTGATGTTATTGTGATTGCCCCTAGATGCAAATTTAGCCAGCGCATCCGCAATTATTATAACTATGGTTACAGCAAATGTGATGGCTGTCGTTTTGGCAAACATATGATTTATCAATCCTTTTTAGCGATAATTTTCAATATAAAAACAATAGTTTTAACAGCATAGGTGATCATAATTATTGAGAGCATAAAACAGCAGGCGATAGTGACAACTTTCAGCATTGGCCGAAACACAAAACTGATTGCGAACAGCTTATGATAAAATCCGTCAATGTTTTGATATCGATACATTTGCTTGTTTTTTGATTGGCCAATGACAGTCGAATCAGTTGCAATGTTGCCGAAAATAAAAGCTGAGTTTTGACTATGACATTGCTCGCACGATTTTGCGCCGAGTGATTTTTCCTTTTTGCTGACCGGATGACCTTTTGGCCATATATATGGCTTTGCTAAGGGGCAGTTGGGTTCTGTTATTATTTTGTCATTTTGGTCCAACCGATATAGCGTTTCAGCTGATAGATAGGCCGAATTATTTATTGCTAAGTGATTTTTGACAGCTTTCAGCATTTTTTCGATGTCATTTATCGTTAGCTCAAAAGGTTTATTATCAGCTAATATCTTTTCTGCGATAGGTTTTAACTTTGTCAGTGAGATGGGCGTGATTGTTTTTTGTTGGGTTTGTGAGTCAGTTTTGATTGAGCCCCAATATGCCGGCCAGAACATTTGGCTAGCTTGGATTTTTCCGCAATCATTTTTGGTAAAGCCGCCGGTGACATTTGATTGACTAAAATCTGATATAGCTTTTTGGCCCGGAGTTATTTGGCTATGACAGGCTGAGCAGGTTAGTTTGGCAAAATGTACTGCTGGAATGCCTTTGTGTTTTGGCGTCAGCGCATCGAGATTGCCGGTATAGTGACATCCTTGACAGGTTAGCTCGTAATCAGTTTCATGATTGTTGCCTTGCCCCATATTGTGATCGATTTCGTTTGTATGACAGCTTATACAGTTGAGTTCGGCGAGATGTGAATCTTTATCGATATCGGCATTACCTAAAATACTGCTGTGACATTTCAGGCAATTGTCGTTAGGGACGTGTTTATCAATATCCAGCCATGCCATATTATGTTGATCGAAATTTTTTGCATCGTTTTTGTTTTCGTTGAAATCGCCGCTGACTTCGTGACATACGAGACAGTTTATCTCGGCGGTTTCGATAGCTAATGGATATTTCCATCCGGTGACTTTAGCGAATTCTTCTGCGGATATCCCGATTGTTTTTGGCGTGAAAGTTCCTTTTCGCCCGCTGACAGAAACAGCGAATCTGCTGGCCGTTAGCCGATCTTCATAGATCCAGCATAGTCCTTGTCCGATATAATCGGTTGCTTTAAAGTGTAGGCCTTCGCTTATCGAGTCGTACTCGTGACATCTGCCGCAGGTGATTCTCGCTGAAAATTTGCCAGTTTGTACTGAGTCAGTTTTTAAGCTCGCTGGCGAGATTTCGTGACCATTAGCGTCGAGCAGATTGATGTAATGGGCGAATTTATTTGGTTCATCATCTTGATATTGATTGCTGTAATAACCAGCATCTGCTGCCAATAACACGGCAGGACAAAGCATAATCATCGCAGCAAGTATTTTTATTTTCACAAAAAATCTCAAAATAAACAATTCTTGTTACATCTTTTTGATTTTTTCTTCAGCAGCTAATTTTATTTGTTCATCGCAGGAGCTATCGGCAATTTTTTTCAGCAGGGCAACGGTTTCTTTTGCGTTTTGCACAGCTGCAATCTCTGCCAAAGCCACCATAGTTTCGCTAGCTTGGTCAGCCAACTTTTCTTTGTTTAAATATTCCGACGCCATTTCCATCGCCAAAATATCTTTAGTTTTTACTAGATTTTTTAGGACTTCGTTTTGCTCGTTGTATATCTGCGGGATCAGTTCTGTGAGCCCATCGATTAGTGACATGACTGAGCGATAATTTTTGATTGTTTCTTTTGCCGACTTATCATTTAGACTGACCAGCTTTATGTAAACCCTGATGGCCATGACCTTGTTTCGCACGGTTTCTTTATAGTCTGTTGCCAGAGCCAATAAATTTTTCGCTGGTTTGCTGTTTGGCCAGAATGACAAACCCCTTATGGTTGATTCCCTAAGTCGGCTGCTTTGGCCTTCTTTTAAGCCATTGTACAGTGTTTTAAGCGTGTTATCTTGGCCGAGTTTGCCTAGCAGCCACAGCATTGAGCTTCTGCCGTGAAAACTTGTTTTGGGATCGTCGCATGTTTTAGCTATTAAAGCTGCGATGCTTTTTTTGTCTTTGGCTGTTTTAATGATGTGCAGTAAAGTGTTGACGGCGTTAGCTCTATCTGGTGTTTTTGTTGCCGAGAGTATGTCGACCATTTGCGGGACATCGGTTTCGTCTGCCAAGCCAGCCAGCGTATTCCAGCCAGCGATTTTGACTCCAACAGTTCCCCGTCTGGTTTCATCTATAACAGCCTGTTTTGCCGCGACTATTTTTCTGCTGCCGATAACTCTGATAAGCGTAAGGATTTTTGATGGCTGGGCATCTTTTAGCATAGCTATAATTATATTGTCTACATCTTCGCTTTTTAGATCCGCTAGTTGTTGTATGTTTTTTTTGCCCTTGTCTGTTCCTCTATTTTCGAAAGCTAGGCCTATCAGCTTCTCGATTTTCGTCCAATTTGGTGACCGCTTCAATTTTTCGATATCGATGTCACTTAAGCCTTTGGTGGTTTTTTGTTTTGCTGTTTGTATTTTTGCTGGCTTATCGGAAATTGCCGCCGATTTGGTTTGCGTTTCTTCGCAGCCGGCAATAACCATACAGATATAAAGTAACATTGCCAAACATATCCACGATTTAATTGTATCTTTTCTCATAATTAAGCCCTTATTCCTTTTGATTAATAAGTGACAATTTTCTTTGATGATTATATGACTGAGCTTATTCTATTTGAATTTGCACAAATTATCAAATCAACAATCTAAAAAATCTCTCACAATTATACTTAGCTTATACTGGTAAAATTGCGGCGAAAAAGTCGATATCCAGCAATTTATGATGATTATTTGATGATAATATTGAGCTAAATATTGACCGATTGTCGAAATGATGTTATAAAACATTCCTCTGGAGCAGTGGCAGAGTGGTTGATCGCGACGGTCTTGAAAACCGTTGTGCCGAAAGGTACCGGGGGTTCGAATCCCTCCTGCTCCGTTTTTTGCTATATTATGGCATGTATGAAAGTGGTTTTCGCAAAAATTACTTGCGTGTCTTGTATTTTTTTGTATAATTTCAGGTTCTAAAATTGCGGGTGTAGCTCAGCGGTAGAGCGTCACGTTGCCAACGTGAATGTCGTGAGTTCAAATCTCATCACCCGCTTTTATATAGTATGACAGAGATATCGACTAGTATTTGGTTTGGCGCTGGTCTGTGATACGTTTGTTTGGCGTGATGCCGCACAGATTTAGCCCAAAGATATCTTTAGTCTTTGCGGCTTTTTTTATAGTGATTGCCGAGTAAATTGGTGAAATTTAAGCATTTTGAAATTTTAGGGGCTGAACATGGCTGACAAGAAAGAGAAACAAAAGAGCAAGGAAATTCAAAACATTGTTAATATAACTGACGCAGGTCCATGCAAAAAAACGGTTAGCGTGGAGGTTCCTGTCGAGACTATCCAAAAAGAAACAGATTTACAGTATAGAGAGCTTCGTCAGCAGGCGGATGTTCCGGGTTTTCGCAGGGGACGTGCTCCTCGCCGGCTATTGGAGAAAAGATTTGGCAAGAGCATTATCGAGCAGGTTAAGCTGAAATTGCTGGCCGATTCTTCTGACGCCGCGATCAAGGATAATGAGTTAGCCATTATGCGTGACCCTGACATTGACCCTAAGGCTATTGAGATTACAGCTGGTGCGCCGCTGAAATTTGAATTTGAGGTTGAGGTCAAGCCTGATTTCAAATTGCCGGAGCTCAAGGGCATTGCCGTCAATAAAACAAAAACAGAGATTAGCGATATCGACATTGATGACGAATTAGCTCAGTTGCAGAAATATTCCGGCTTTTGGCAGCCTGTTGAGGGTACGACCGTTGAGGTTGACGATCAGGTTATCGGCAATGTTTCTGTCAAGGCAGAAGATGCGGTAGAGACTGAGTTGATCGACAATACAGAGGTTTTTGTTCGCAAGAATGGCTTTGCCGGCCCTGTTAGCGTTGAGAATCTTGACGAGTTATTGACAGGTGCTAAAATTGGCGACACGAAATCGACAACTATTGAATTGTCGAAGACCTATTTCAAGGAAGAGTATCGCGGCAAGAAGGTTGATGTCACTATAGAGATAAAAGACATTAAGCGTTTGGTTCCCGCTGAGCTTAATGAGGAATTTTTCAAGCGATTTGCTGCAGCCGATGAGAAGGAGCTTCGCGATAGGATCAAAGAGAGCCTTCAGGGCAAAGCCGATCAACAGATCAAGTCTGACATGGCCCAGCAGATTTATAAATACATGTCCGACAACACCAAGTTTGATTTGCCTACTGATGTTGTTGCTGATCAGGCATCTGACATTTTGCAGCGTCAGTTCATGAATCTTATGCAGCAGGGTTTGGATAAGGATCAGCTCAAGCAGCAGATGGAGCAATTGAAAGCTGGTTCAGAGACTCAAGCCAAAGAGCAGTTGAAGACCTATTTCATAATGGAAAAGGTTGCTGACAAATTTAAGATTGAGATTAGCGAAGAAGAGATCAACGGCCACGTTGCCCAGATGGCGATGCAGAAAGGCCAGCGTCCTGAAAAGATGAAAGAGCAGATGGTTCGTGACGGTTCTTTGATGCAGTTTGGTTTGCAGATGCGTGAGAACAAATGTGTTGAAAAGATGCTTGAAGACGCTAAGGTGACGGAGGTTGCTGCTAAAAAATCACCAGCTAAAAAAGCCGCCAAGACTGCCAAGAAAACGACTAAGAAGGTGAAGGTTACTAAAAAGCCATCTTCTAAGCCTAGTTCAAAGGCCGATAAAAAGGAGTCACCAGCTAAAAAAACTACCACAAAAAAGACCACAAAGAAGGTTAACAAGAAGAATGATGCTTAAAAAGGTTTTGATGGTAATTTCTGGGTTTACTGGCTCAGATAATGTGGTTTTTTTGAAGTTTTGAAACAGCCCTTGCTGGAAATAGCCGATTATATTGACCGTGGGGCGTGATTGTTCTGCGGTCTTTTTTTTTACAGATTATTATAACAAGCTGTCGATAATCATTATATTACAGTAGCGACATAGACAATTTTGCAGATTATGAAAAAGTTTAATAAGGAACCTATTTAGATGAGTAACTACTTTAATGAGCGTAACGCTAATGCGACAGACATACGTCTTCAGAGTCGCTATCAGATGACTCGTGAGATGACCATTGGTGACATGCTGATGGACAACCGCATTTTGTTTATGGTTGGCGAAATCAATTATGCTATGGCGACTGAGGTTATTATGAAGTTGCTGTATCTCGACAACAAAAAGCCCGGCAGTGAGATTAGCCTTTACATCAACACTCCCGGCGGCAGCGTTGACGACACGATGGCGATTTACGACACGATGCGTCATATTTCGTCACCTGTTGCGACCTATTGCATTGGCCGCGCTCAATCTGGCGGAGCCATAATTTTAGCAGCCGGCAGTGAGGGTAATAGATTTGCCTTGCCTCATTCCAAGATCATGCTTCATCAACCTTGGGGCGGTGTCACTGGCCAAGCCTCTGACATAAAAATTCAAGCTGAGGAGATTGTCAAATCCAAGAAGGTGATCAACGACATTTTGGCTAAACACACAGGCTTGTCACCTGAAAAAATTGCTTCAGAGACTGAGCGTGACAAATATATGACTGCCGATCAGGCCAAAGAATACGGCATTATTGACGAAGTTTTGCACGAGGGCGACGATTCGGGTGACAAGAAGGCTCAGAAAAATTAACTTAACTTAAGATATCGAGATTTTAATATGGCTGTTAATCACAATTTAGTACCAATCGTAATAGAGCAGAGTGGCCGCACGGAGCGAGCTTACGACATTTTTTCGAGATTGCTCAAGGACAGGATTATTTTTCTCGGCGGTCAAGTCGACGACGACAGTGCCAATTTGATTGTCGCTCAGCTTTTGTTTTTGAGTAATGAGGACAGTAAGAGTGACATACATTTTTACATAAATTCTCCCGGCGGTTCGATCACAGCCGGCCTTGCGATTTATGATACGATGCAGTTTGTTCGCTGCGACGTTTCGACCTATTGCATTGGCCAAGCTGCGAGCATGGGATCTGTATTATTAGCTGGCGGCACTTCCGGCAAGCGATATTTATTGCCGAACAGCCGCGTTCTTTTACATCAGCCCTTGATTGGCGGAGTTGTTCAGGGTACTGCTACGGATCTGGAAATCCAAGCCACTGAAATTTTGCGATTGCGTCAGCGTTTGTACCAGATTTTATCTCGTCATACTAGCCAATCTTGCGACAAGATAGAATCCGATTGCGACAGAGACCTATGGCTAAATGCCGATGAGGCGTTGGCTTATAAGTTAGCTGACAAGATCCTTGAGAAAACTCCTGATATTGCAAGTAAGGATTAAAATAGCCTTGACAGTTTCTCAAAAACTGTTGAAAATAACTAGCTGGTTTCGCTAACTATCATTATCACGGATTGAAGAGGTGATTATCATGAAACGGATTGTTATTTTTGCCAGTTGCTTAGTTTTTATTTTTTCTGGATGTCAGGATAAAGCTAGCCGCGACAGTTCGAGTAAAAAATTATCACTTAGCGATCAAAATCATCAGCTTAAAAAACAGCTTGCAAACATTTCCACCGAGAACGAACATTTAAGAAATCGTATCGCTCTTTTGACAGAGACAGCTCCCGGTGCTCGTCTTGAGAGTTTATATAAGATTGAGCGTTTGAAGATTGGCAGTTACACAAATCTTTATGACAGTGATAAAGACGGCAATTTTGAGAAGTTGAAGGTTTACTTGGAGCCGACTGATTCTCGCGGCGATGCAATTAAGACCGCTGCCGATGTCACTGTCGAGTTATGGGATTTGGGTCGAGTTTCTGATGAGGCTTTGATTGGCTCATGGCAGGTGACCTCGCAAGAGTTAGGAAACATGTGGTTTTCTGTAATGATGAAAACCAATTACAGATTGGTTTTAGATTTGCCGGAATCTATTTCTGAGTATGCCAGTCCATTAACTATTAAGGTTATTTTCAAGGATTTTGTTACTGGCCGTATTTTCAATCAGCAGAAGATCATCAAACCTTTAACAAGATAGTTACTGGATTGGTTTGCATTTTTTTTCTCTGCGTTCTGTGGCTAATAGTTTTTAATCTCTCCGCTGTTCTCTGTTTTCTCTGTGGCTAAAATTTTTCTTTTCCGCTCGCCATCTCCGTTAAAATAGGCAAGATAGTTGGTTTGTACGGTCAGTTTTTCGGTTTTGCAATATTTTCATAACATTTAGACAATAGGCCTAAAAAAAAGGGGTAAAAAATGGAAAGA
>CBDUWP010000066.1:0-8074 GCA_965370955.1 uncultured bacterium
CGACTTAATGGCGGTGATGTCATCAGCCATCGGCCTATATTGGTTCAAATATGTCCAATTAAATCCAACATCAAGCAAGCGGCCCATCGAAACCTCGTTCTTGATTACAAGAGCACTTAAAATCTTGTTCTTGGCCTTAGTTAATTCAGCTTCTGTTACGCCATTTTTTTGGAGGTCACTGTGTATGTCACCGACTATCTCGATGACCTGCTCGGACTTATCCTTGTCGCATCTGAAATAGCTATAAACCAAGCCGACTCCGTCCATCGACATATATTGCATCGAAGCTGTTTCGGCTAAAGCCTTGTCAGTCAACTCCCAGAAATAGCGAGAGCCTGTGTCGTCGCCAACAATTGTGCCGAGCAACGAATTAGCAAAACGTCGCGGGTCCTGAGCTGATACGCCAGAACTTATCAAACAAATATGCTCGCGAGAAAGATTGGCTTTGGCTTGACGAGCTGATTGCTTGATGCCGGTATAATCAGATATCGTGCGATCAACAGATTTCTTCGTCCAACTGCCGCAAAATTTTTCTGCTATCTGACAAACAACAGCCCAATCATAATTGCCGACAACGCACAGCGTGACATTGTTGGGGGCGTAACGCTTGTTGAAATATTGACGCATCTGATCGGCTGTCAAATCGTCAATGGTTTTATTAGTACCTAAAACACTGTTGCCGCAAGGGTGTTCGCCAAAGTAAAGCTCACGGCATTTATCCGAAACATCAAAAGCAGGAGAGTCCTGATACATGGCGATCTCCTCCTTGATGACATTTTTTTCCATGTCAAAGTCTTCATTACGAAGCGAAGGACGCATCAGTTTACACCAAAGCTCAGTGACATCTGACATATATTCAGGCAAAACGCCAGCGTAATAAACAGTGTTCTCCTCGCTCGTAAAAGCGTTGAACTGAGCGCCAGATTTATCAAACAAAGCGTTTACCTCCAAAGGACCGAGAGAATCTGTACCCTTGAACAGCATGTGCTCCAAAAAATGAGATACACCGCTAATGCCGGAATTCTCGTCCCTAGAGCCGGTTTTAACGAAAAAACCCATCGCAGCGGATAAGGCTTCTTGATTTTGTTCGCCTATAATGGTTAGGCCGTTAGAGAGCGTTTTTTGCATAAATTTCATGATTATTATCCAATGTTTATTTGGTTGGGGCCGATGGTGACAACGGTGAATTGGCCGAAATTGTCTTTTTTCAAAAAGCTGTTTATGGACTCGATTGTTAACTGCTCAATCTTTTTCTTGATCTCTGTTAAGGGGCGAGCTTTGCCAAATATGAAATAATCAGAGCCAATGCCTGCTGCACGATTGGCTGTCGATTCACTCTGCATTATCAATCGAGACTTCAAGCCAGTCTTGGCTATTTGAACCTCGTCTTCACTGACGCCATCTCTTAGGCGATTGAACTCCGTCTTAATCACATCAAATGTTTCCTGTGCTTTGTCAACTGTGGTTCCTGCATAAGTCATGATTCCGGCGGCTGTTTTAAGGCTGTGGTAATGGGCGCCAATGGCATAGCAAAGGCCACGCTTCTCACGAACCTCCGTGAATAATCGAGAACTCATGCTGCCGGACAAAATCGTAATGGCACTGATGGCATTATAGTAATCAGGGTCGGTCTCTGTTACGGTTTCTGTCATCATGCCAATGTGAATCTGTGCGCCGTCATTATCAATATGGCTATACAGAGGGCCTTTTGAGCCGATCTCTATGTCTGTTGGGGCAATACTTTGGTCAAAAGAAAATTTTTGCTCCAATTTCCGGCATATCAAATCGAAATCATAATTGCCGGCTATCGAAATGATTGTCTCAGACAAATTGAAGTTCTGAGCATATATATCCCTGACCCTTTGAGGATCTAATTTTTTTAATGTGTCAAGTTTGCCAATCGTAATGTTGCCAAGAGGGGCAGGATAAAATTTCTCCCGCAATTCCAGCATAACCTTCTGTCTAGGGTCGTCAGCTAAGCTGGCTACCTCATCCATCGCTAACTGTTTGGCTAACGCAAATTGATCGTCTTTTAGTTGCGGCGAGAGCAGAATGTCACCGTATAAGTCAATGGCTTTATCTAAATTGCTGGATTCCATGACGACGCTGAAAGTCATGAAAGAACTGCCAATTGAAGTGTGGCGATGTAAGCCGAGATTGTCGAGCTTGTCACTTAATTGTTTGCTGTTATTTTCAGCAGCACCTCTTATTATCCAGTCCGACAGTAACGCAGATAGGCCATCACAGCCCTTGGGCAAAGTCGAGGCTCCACAGGGAATCATGAAGTTTATCGCAACCGAGCCGACAGATTTCATCGTCTGGCCAATAATTGTTAATCCGTTCTTTAATGTGTGTTGCTGTATCATAATAGTGTACTCGATTTTTATGTGTGATTTATATTTGAGGCATTTTTGATTTGTCTAAATTAAGCGACAGCAGTTTGTTCCGGTTCTTTGGGCTCTTGGCCGAATTTTACGCTGATCTTTTTGCTGACGCCGCGAGTCTGCATCGTAATGCCATAAAGAGTGTCAACAATACTCATCGTACGTTTAGAGTGAGTGATGACGATGAACTGAGACGTTTTTTGGAATTCCTTGATAATCATATTAAAGCGTTCATTGTTGGCCTCATCCAAAGCAGCGTCAACCTCGTCAAGTAAACAAAATGGCGACGGCTTAGTCTGAAACATCGAAAACAACAGGCCAATGGCTGTCATTGTTTTTTCGCCGCCGCTAAGCAATGATATACTTCTGGTTTCTTTGCCGGGAGGGCGAGCAATTATCTCAACGCCGGCTTCGAGTATGTCGTCAGTCTCCTCAAGAATGATGTCGGCTTTGCCGCCACCAAAGAGCTTGCGGAATATGATCTGGAAGTTTTCGCGAATCTCTTGGAATGTGACTTCAAATTTTTCACGAGATGTTTTGTTCAACTGATTGATCAATTGCTCCAATTGCGATTTACTGTCGTTGAGGTCTGTTACCTGATTAGTTAAAAATTCGTTTCTCTGCTCTAAATTATCCAGATCGTCAATGGCATTTAAATTGACATTACCGAGTCTGGCAATCTTGCCTTTCAAATCGGAAATTTCATTCTTAACAGCATCCCAATCGATGTCTTGGTCAGCATAACTCTTATAAGCTTCGTCAATTTCAAGTTTCAATTCTTCTGCTACATATTCAGTCAGGTTCTGCTGTTTGACCTCCAGCTGGCTAAGCGAAATTTTCAATTGATTGATCTTTTCTTCCAACTGAGATTGCTCTTGTCTCTTCTGGCGTATCAATTGCTCGGCTTGCTTTTGCTGGTCTAATAAAGTGACAATCGTTTTGTGCAATGTTCGACTTGTCTGTTGGGCAATCTGTTTCTCGCCGTAAAGGCTATTGATTTCTGATTCGCTGGTTAATATGTCGGTGGTTGCCTGCTCTGCTTGGTTGCTGCAGGTTGCAACTTCATTCTTGGCTGAAATAATGGTGCTGTTATTCATGGCGGCTTGAGCGTTGATGTTTTCTATCGCCTGCTGAATAGTTTTTCGCTGCTCAGTGACTTGGCTAAGCTCAATCCTAGCTGTCGTTATCTTTTCTGACATCGCCGTTTGGATCGACTGCTGGCTCGCTAATTGTTTTTCCAACTCCTCAATATGCTGTTGTCTTTGGCTATTTATGGTTTCCAAATCTTCCAGAGTCTGTTTGGAGTCATGTTCGGTTTGAACCGAGTCACTAATCTGACGAGCGAGAATGTCAATCTCACCACTTAAAATCGGCTGCTCTTTACGGATTCTATCAATGTTTTGCTCAATCGATTCGAGCTTGGATTCAACCTGAGTTTTTTCTGTATTGGCTTCATAAATAGCAGTTCTTAAATCTTGAAGCAATTTGGTCATATGACTTTTCTGTTGCTGGGCTTGAGCAAGCTCGGCGTTTATCGTTTCTGTATCAGCTGTTAAAGTTTCAATCGATTTTCGAAGTTGCTTGATTCGACTTTTTCGGGAAATAAGGCCGGAATTCTTGCTGATCGGACCAGCTTTCAAATTACTCGAACCTGTAAATAATTCACCGCTGGCTGTGACAAATTTATAACTGGTATCAAATTTAGCTGACAATTCCATTGCCTTCTCAATCGATTCGACAACAATGGTCTTAGCTAATAATTGGTTGGCTAAAGCCTGATATTTCTCGTCTTTGACCTCGATGAGATTTGCAGCTATCGATATGACTCCGTCAATTTCCAGTATGTTATTTGTATCTGTTGGCGGGGCGGACTGCTGAACCCTATCCAAAAAAAGAAAACTAATGCGACTGCTGAGATTGTTCAAAGTGTCTGTGTCAGCTAAAAGTTTAGCACTATCGGAAATTATGACAGAATCCGTCTGGCCTTCCAAAGCAGCTTCTATAATTAGTGAATGTTGCTCGTCCGAGCTGATGACATCTGCCAATAAACCTTCAACGTAATCGTGATTCTGACCCAAAAAAGCTTTGACCGTATTGTTGATTCCCTCGCGACGATTCTCCATGTCCTGCAAAATGTTCTGCTCGCTGCAAAGGGCACTCAACGATTCCTTATTACGGGCTAAAATGTTGGTGTTTGCCTTTATTGTTTCATCAGTTGTTTGAGACTGTTGATTTTTGGTGTTAAGATTCTTGCTCAATTCCGTTAAAAGGTTTTCTATATCCGAAGCCTTTGCCAGATGAGCAGCTTTTTCCGTCAACAATGTTTGAATATGGTCGTGGGCTGTATCAGATTTGGATTTTAATCTGTCTTTCTGATTTGTGAGATTGTCACGATATACGTTACTACTTTTAATCTCATTGTGTAACTGAGCTGTCTTTCTGATCATGTCAATGATGCCGGACTTTTCATCTTCCAACTGAATGCCCAACTCATTGCAAAGGTCGTTCACATCCTTGATCTGGTCACTAAGGCCAACGCAGATGTCACTTTTTTCCTGAGAGAGGCTGTCGCAGTCGGTTAACTGATTTTGATATTTAACCAAATCTGTCTCAAATTGGTTGTGTTGACTGCTGAGCTGGTTGATGTTGTCTACAGCAGAACGCTTGCGATTATACAAATCTGTTATTGACTGGTTCAAAAAATCGATTTTTTGGGTTAATTGCTCGATTTTACTCCGTACAGTTATCAAATGATTGTCGGCTGTGTTGACTTGGGTTTCAGTCTCTATAAGCTCATTGCCCAAGCTGCTGATGGCTAAATCGTTGCGGCTGACCTCTGCTGCTACCTGCGATAATTGCTGCTCTAAAAGCGTCAAACTTTGCACGTCCTTTGCAGTCTTTGTGACTATCTTGTGATATTCGACGAGAGAATAATTAACCTGTAATTGTTTTAAGTTCTCATTGTAAGCGAGAAAATTTCTGGCTTTGCCGGCTTGAAGCTTGATGCTCCTAAGCTGTTTTTGAACCTCTGTCAAAACATCTGCCAGTCGCAAAAGATTTTGCTCCGTTCGGTCAAGTTTTCTAGCGGCTTCTTTTTTGTGGGCTTTATATTTGCTGATGCCGGCTGCTTCCTCAAACAACGAACGCCGCTCATCTTTGGATGCGGTTAAAAGTCTCTCAACCTGACCCTGCTCAATAATCGAATAGGCCTTGACGCCGACCCCTGTGTCCATCAGCATTTCACGGATGTCTTTGAGACGACAGTTTTTTCCGTTAATTTGATATTGGCTTTCGCCACTTCTATAAATTTGGCGGGATATCTCAAGCTCATCAGCATCAATGGCGATTGTGCCTCTTATGTCACTGAAAATCAAAGATACTTTTGCTGAGCCAAGGGCTTTTCTACTGCTGCTGCCGCTGAAAATAACGTCAGCCATCTGGCCGCTTCGCAAGCTCTTGGCACTCTGTTCGCCCAATACCCATTTGATCGCGTCAACAACGTTACTCTTGCCGCAACCATTGGGGCCAACAATCGCAGTGATTTGGCAGTCAAAAACTAACTCGGTCTTATCAGCAAAACTCTTGAATCCGTCAAGGATGATCTTTTTTAATCTCATTTAATAGGTCCTGATTATGATAACGATGGAAATAATGGTTTCCTGACAATTCTCAATATTCTACGGCAGTAATGCTGCTTCAATGCCAAACTCCATGTGCGAAAGTATAACGCTTGTTGGTACCGATGTACAGTTGTTATCGGTCGAAAAGTACAATTGGCTTGATTTATAGGGGGAAAATTAGTTGATTGTCGGCAAAGGCCCAGCTTTGAACTGGGCATCGACTATGCCTTTTTCGCACATCTGTCTCAAAATGTCGACAACTTGACAATAACTCAAGCCAAGTCCAATTTTGACCTTCGTACCGGAATTCTTCACTGGCAAATTACACAATCGCTCTATTATGTCACCTACCTCATAGCTGCATTTGAGATTGACAAGAACCTCTTTTCTCGTGGGATGTCTCTGGATTATGGATACATAACCCTGATCAGGTGAGGAATTTATGGTCACTGTCAAATCGGGAGACTGTAGAAAAATATCTTTCTTGCAGGTCAAAGGAGAGCCGAAAATTGTGATTACCGGCCGATTACTGCGACTGACGTGGATGTATCTATTTTTGGCCATCATGATCTCTCTTACGTAAAAACCCTGAGTGATTGGTCTGATCGAAATAAAAGTATCGTTGAGCTTTTCTAATATGTCACTCGCTGCTAATTTGGCTTGAAAATTGTCCTGCTGAATGACTTTCCTAGCGACATTCGATATGTCATTGCGGCTGGCGGCGACTTCTATCGCTGTAAGAGCTTCTATCTTATACGAAGAATTGCCGATGGCTATCTCTCTCAAACAGTCAAAGGCTTTGTCGTATTTCAAATTTAGAAGGCAACGAGCGACACTTAAACGCAAACCAGTGTCTTGGCTATTAAGCAATGGTTTAAGTTTGGAAAAGCATCTTGTGCCAATAGCCTCAAGGGCTACCTCATCGGTATATTTTTGTGAGGCTATTTGAAGCCTATCAATATGGTAATCTATCCTTTGATCGACAAATGGTTGGCTGTCAATTATGTACAGCGATTTTACCATAGCTATAAATCTTTTTCTGTTACTTCTATATTTACGAGGCAAATTTAACTCTATTATGCTGGCGGATACGGCATTGGCTGTCTTTTCGCCGAAACGACCGTTGATCCTGTTTTGAATCAAACTGGAACTCCGGTAATCAGGGGCGATTAAGGATAAGGATAATTTGTAGTGACCTAAAGATATGCCGCCGCCAAGAATGTAGCCTGTTTTTTTGTTCGTCTCTGTTACTGTAAAAACAGGACCTTGAGCTGTGGCTAAGGTTCTAACGCCCAAAGCGACATGGCCGGCAGGTTTTAAATCGGCTTCGTAAAGCCAGCCATTTTCCAGAGATGTTGTTTGAGATTGGTCAATAGCGCTAACCTTTAAATTGAAACGCTGGCTCTTGTAAGTAGTGGGCAAAGTGGCGGAAATCTTGACAACTGCTGTCTCGCGACTGTTGATTATGTTGTTGGGACGAATGTTTTTGGCACTGGAACGCTTCAATATATATTGCTTTAGATAGTTTCGCATCTCTGGAGGGCAATCAGAGGAGCCTGTGTTCTTTAAGCCGCCAACGAGGCCAAAACCCTCAACTTTTAAATTGGCTGGGACTAATAGCTCTGCTAATTGGCCAATGGTTGTGTCGGCTGTTATGCCGAGAGCTTCCTGCGGTTTGGCTTTGGGTTTGGTTGCTAATTTGTCAAGTTGTACGCAGCCGCAAAACAATGACAATACGACCGCAATAGTCAATATAATGATTAGATTGCTTAATGAACGCTTTTTCATCTTTTTATAGATCCTTCAAAATTATTATCTTTACATGCTTAAAATCGGACACAAAGGCTGCTATGATGAATTTTTATTTTGCCATTTAGCTAAATATAATTAAAATGAGTGTTTATGCAACCTAATTGATTGTTTTTGATTTTGAACTGACGAACTTGAAAGGATGGTGGGCTATGGCTCAAAAGGCAATAATAATAGGAGCTGGGCCAGCTGGCTTGACGGCGGCGATCGAACTGCTCAAATATACCGATATAAAGCCTGTCGTCTACGAGGCCAGCAGCT
>CBDUWP010000067.1:0-8045 GCA_965370955.1 uncultured bacterium
AATCGAAAAAACGCTGACCAAACAAAAACGAACGCAAGCTCTATTGTTATAAGAGATGCCGCGCTTATGTTTGTGTTTACTCTGTGTGTTTTAGCCTTGTTGATATGGTCTAATTCTCATGTTTTTCACATGCACAAATCTCTAGATAGCGAACATTTATCCTCGGTTGAAAAGATAATTGAGCTTGGCGACCAAACAATGTCTTTTGAATTAGCAACTTATCAGAGTGACATTGAAAAATATTTAAGTCCTCAAAACATTGAGAACTTGCGTACAGCCGACCATCATCACACATCAATGACCAACCTTGCTAAATCGCTCAAGCAAAAGATGGCTCACCAAAGCCTCCGCCAAAACACAATGATTATCATAGGCATTGGCACGTTGATTACACTTTTACCTGTATCCATAATTTTATGGATAAAATTACTCTTCTTCCTGAAACGCCACATATCTGAAAACGAGAAACTTCTGCATATCATTGAAGATAACAATGCTAATTTGAAAACACAAATAAAAGAAAAAACTAAGCAGTTCACAGATGTTAACACAGCATTGCAATTAGAGATTTCGCGGCGTGAGCTAGCCGCCGATGAAGCCGACAGTTTAAAACGCCTCGTCGAAACCTCAAGTCAAGGCTTTATCATTTGCGATCTCAATTATCAAATAACCTATGCCAATAGAAAGTTCGCTCTTTTAGTTGGCGAAGAAAGATATGACGAGCCGATAGGCAAATCTGTTTTATCTTATTATTCAGAAGCCATGCAAAAACAGCTCACGGACAAAATACTTCCCACTGTGTTCAAGAGTGAACGAATAGAACACGAGTCGACCATCCATTCTGTTTTGGGCCACGACATACCCACATGGGAGAACATTCTCATCATCTGCGACAATAAAGGCCAAGCTATCCATTATGCCTTTATCATAACTGACATCACAGAACGCAAAGAAGTTGAAGCGAAACAGCACCAATTACTTTTAGATTTGGCTACAGCTAATAAAGATTTGAAAAACATGCAGTCTCAAATCATCCAAAATGAGAAACTCGCCTCGATCGGCCAATTGGCTGCAGGCGTTGCCCATGAGATCAACACTCCTGTCGGCTTTGTCGCCAGCAATTTCCAAACGCTTCAAAAATATCTCGAAAAATTCCAACAGATCTTTGACCTGTTCAGCCATTTCTTAAAAGACGTAGACAATCTCGATAAGGGACAGATATCAGATCAGTGTAAAGCCATCAACCAACTTTATGATGACAGTCACATGGACATGATCCTCGAAGACATTGAGCCGTTGTTTGAAGATTCCAAAGAGGGCCTAGATCGGATAACCAACATCGTTCAAAACCTTCGCGATTTTTCACATATCGATCAAGCCGCAGACATCACAGAATATGACATCAACAAAGGGCTAAGCTCGACATTGGTCGTCGCCAAAAACGAGCTTAAATATAACGCACAGGTCGAAACAGATTTCGGCCAAGACATACCAACGATCAAATGTAATTCCGGCCAAATCAATCAGGTGTTCTTGAACATTTTAGTCAATGCCTCACAAGCCATTAAATTTCAAGAAGAAAATGATCACTCCGGCGTCATAGGAATAAAAACCTACAGCGATGACGAATATGTCGTTTGCCAAATCACCGACAATGGTCCCGGCATCAACCCAGATTCTCTTACCAAGATATTCGATCCGTTTTTCACAACCAAACCGGTCGGCAAAGGCACAGGACTTGGCCTAAGCGTTTCGTATGACATTATAGCCACTAAGCACAAGGGCATAATCACCGCTGAGAACAGGCTCGGCAAGGGCGCGAAATTCACAATAAAGTTGCCAATAGTCTGCCAAATCGAAACCAACAAAGATGATGATAATAACGAAAGCAACATAAACGAACCCAATGAATTAGAAACAATTGAACAACTTAATTAAGATAGGAGTGCAAAAAAGATGGAGGACAAAACCGTATTATTTGTTGATGATGAAGCCAAATTGCTTCGCTCACTCAAAAGAGGTTTGATGGACGAACCTTATAGATGTCTCTTTGCTAACAGCGGAAAAGAAGCTCTGGAAATAATGGAGCAAAACGAGATTCACATCTTGATAACCGACATGCGTATGCCGGAGATGAGCGGCCTTGAACTATTAAAAATAGCTAAGGAAAAATTTCCTGACACTGTAAGAATGGTCTTAAGCGGTTACACACAGATAACGACACTTTTGACAGCTATCAATCAAGGTGAGATTTTCCGATTCATAACCAAGCCGTGGAAACTTGAAGAAGAATTTAAGCCTGCAATCCGATCAGCCATTGAGCATTACAACACGATCATGGAAAAAAAAGAGCAGGAAACAGTTAATCCGGTTTAGCTTTTTTAATTTGTACATATTGCTATCAAAGAGTTGTTCAAAGCGTCACGAATTCGATTCGTTTTTCGCGGGCGATTGAGATATGATGCGGGTTGGGCTCAATGCCCTTTTGTATTTTGTACTTTGTATTAAGGCCTGACCAGCCTCATGACAAACTGCTCTAGTGCCGCACTCGGCGTCGCTTGGCCTGTCTTTATCATATAATCAGTTTCCGCGATCGCCGCTATATAACATGCTATCGCTTGGAGCGAGAGTTTTTCCAGATTGTCAAAAAACTGCTGTTTCGCCGACCATATTCTAGCTTTGGCCGCAACTTGCATTTGATTTTGTCCGGCATTTAGCATAACTTTAGCGTTGAACATTTTTCTCAGATGCATAGCAAACGCGCCAATCGCTGTAAACTGACTACTGCGGTCTAAAGCCAGCATCGATCTCAACCTGCTTATGGCAACAGTTTTGTCCTTACTGCCGATCGAATCTAAAACCTCAAAAACGCTAAATCCTCTGCCGGAAGCGGTAAGCTGTTTTATGTCATCAAAGCTGATAGTATTTTTGTCATCGGTATAGATAGCCAATTTATCTATTTCGTTATAGATTCCAGACAGATTGTCACCTACGAGCTCAACGAGAAAATCAGCCGATTTTTGATCCAGTGATTTGCCGCATTTTTTATTGGCATAGGCCACAGCCATTTTGCCCAACATATAGGGCTTCGGCGGTTGTACAGCTATGAGCTTTCCGGCCGTTTTTAATTTTTTAGCTAATTTCGTATTAGCAGCAAAACTACCGACAGTAAAAATAAGAATCGAAGAGTGACATGGCTTATCGAAATATCGTTCCAGAGCCGGTCGATTTTTGCTAATGAAATCTTCGGCATTTTTCACCAGCACGATCCGCCTGTCACATAAAAAAGGCAGCGTCCTTAACTCGTCCAAAACCTGCGCGAGCTGAGCCTCTTTTCCATCGAGACTCAACAAAGCCATCTGTCTCTGGCTAGGGCTAATAAGATCTTCGAGCAACTCATCACAAGCCCTGCCGACTAAGGCCATGTCTTTGCCGGCTATCACATATATAGGTTTTGATGATTGGTCGGCCATTTAATTATCAGCAATTCTCAACTTTTGTTTTTTTGCCATCTGCTTATATATAACACTTTGATATTTGATAACTGTTTGGTCATTTAATTATCAGTAATTTCAACTTTTGATTTTTTCATCATCTTCTATATACATTAAATTTTGATGATGGTATCGTTATTTATTTATCAGCACCAGTTGGCTCAGTGGGCTTTTCTGCCTGCTGATCATCTTTGATATCGTCGTTGTCATCTGCCGCCACAATCTCGCAAGCCACCAATTTGTCACCATCTTTAAGATTGATCAGCTTAACTCCTTGCGTATTTCTTCCGATTGACCTCAGTTGTTCTGTGCCGGTTCTCATTATGATTCCGCCTGCAGTGATGAACATCATCTCTTGCCCTGTGAGCAATAATTTCAGCGCAACGACATTTCCGTTTCGCTTTGTCGTTTTGATATCTATCAGTCCGAGCCCGCCGCGATTTTGCGTTCGATAACCATCAAGAGCCGTCCGTTTGCCATAGCCATTTTCGCACACAGTTAGCAGTGAAGCGTTTTCCTGAGCGATAACCAAATCGACCACTTTGTCATCTGCTCTAAGCTTGATACCCTTGACACCTCTGCTGACTCGGCCCAGCGGTCTCGCCTGCGATTCATTGAACCTGATAGTCATACCGCAGCTTGTGCCAAGCACAATATCATCAGCACCGGCAGTTAAAGCGACTCCGATCAGGGCATCATTTTCATCCAGCTTGATAGCAATCACACCATTGGATCTAGGCCTGCTGTATGCAGAAAGCTTTGTCTTTTTAACCACTCCGTTTTGGGTTGCCATCACAAGATTTCTGCTGTCATCGAACTCGCTAACGCTAACAATCGACTCGACAGTTTGATTGCTAAGATTGAGCATATTGATAATGTTTCGGCCTTTGCTCTGGCGTGACATGCTCGGTATATCATAAACTTTAAGCCAATAGCATTTGCCTGCATCGGTAAAAATCAGCAGATAGTCATGGGTTGATGCGACGAACAGATGCTCGATAAAGTCACCCTCTTTGGTATCTGACCCGATTATTCCCTTACCGCCTCTCGCTTGCGTTCGATAGGTATCCATCGGCATCCTCTTTATGTATCCGCCGTGACTAACCGTAACGATAACATCTTCGACCGCGATTAAATCTTCCATATCCACATGCTCATATGTTTCGATGATTTGGCTTCTGCGTGGGCTTTTATATTTTTCTTTAATTTCGTGAATATCTTCTCGGATAATATCCAGCAATATCGCCATATCCTTCAAGATAGCTTCATAATCTTCAATCTTGTTAGCTAGATCGCAAAACTCGCCGGCCAATTTTTCGATTTCCAAACCTGTCAGCCTTTGCAGTTGCATCGTCAAGATAGCATCAGCTTGGGGTCCTGTCAAAAATTGCTCAACATTTGTTTTTTCTTCCACGAATTTCGCTGGCAGCAGTTTTCTCAGCGAATCAGATTCAGCCAGTTTCAGCGGCTTTTTCATCAGATTGATTTTAGCTGTCGGCGCATCCGGCGATTTTTTTATCAGCTCGATAATCTCATCTATATCACCAACTGCAATGATCAATCCTTCAAGGATATGCGAGCGATTTTGACAGCGCTTTAGCATATACAGAGTTCGCCGCCTAATCACTTCCTTTCTATGATCGATAAAGCACTGCATCATTTGCTTTATGTTCAGCGTTTCCGGCTTATTGTTCACCAGAGCGATATTAGCTATAGCAAAAGTCGTTTGCAGCTGCGTATATTGGTACAGCTTATTGAGTACGACCTGATCTTCTGCCCCTTTTTTCAGATCGACCACAATTCTCAAACCATGCCTGTCGGACTCATCTCGAACATCAGAGACCTCCGGCATCAGCCCGTTTCTCACACTATCTGCGATTTTAGAAACGATACCTGTTTTGACTACCATGTATGGTATTTCAGTTACGACTATTCTTGTTCTGCCTTTTTTCGTGACTTCGACATCGCATTTACCTCTTAGCCTTAGATGTCCTTTTCCGGTTGTATAGGCATCGATGATTCCTTTTTTGCCGCAGATAACTCCACCTGTCGGAAAATCCGGACCGGGCAAAACGTCTAATATTTCCTTGAATCCGCAATCAGGATCATCCAGCATCAATAGTAGAGCATCGCAAATTTCTGATGCGTTATGCGGCGCGAGATTTGTCGCCATTCCCACAGCGATACCGGTTGAGCCATTGACCAATAAGTTAGGGAATTTTGCCGGCAGCACGACAGGCTCTTGCCTTGTTTCGTCATAGTTGGGAACAAAATCGACAGTATCTCGTTTAAGGTCTTCCAGCAGTTCGACAGCTGAGCTTGTCATTCTCGCTTCTGTATATCTCATAGCAGCCGGCGGATCGCCATCGATTGAGCCGAAGTTTCCCTGCGGATCGACTAGCGTATATCTCAGATTCCAATTTTGCCCCATCCTGACCATTGTCGGATAAACTACTGCTTCACCATGTGGATGATAGTTACCGCTGGTATCGCCTGCTATTTTGGCACATTTTCTATGCTTACTTCGCGGGCCGAGATTCAGGTCATTCATAGCCATCAGGATACGTCTTTGCGATGGTTTCAGGCCATCTCTTACATCCGGCAGTGCTCTGGAAACGATAACGCTCATTGCATAGTTGAGATATGAATTCTTCAATTCATCGAGGATTTGCAGCTCCTCAAAATGTTCTTGTTCTTGGATACCATCAGACATATTCTGTACATTCCTAAAAAGTGTCGACAACGGTTTCAAAGTAACCCAAAAGCCCTTGAAAGTCAAGCCCAGTCAGTCGCTATTTTCACTTTTGCCGGATTAAAATACAGGCTATTTTTCTTGTACTTTTAATCGAAAAAAAGTAAAAAAAACATGACGACATGATCCGCTTTGATTCTATGCTCAATTTTGGCCATTACATAACAGAAAGCTCCGAGCATCATTGCGAATATCTTCCCTATTGGATCAAAGCCAGATGTCCCGAACTGATTGAGGAGTTCAACATTCCACTAGACGAATATCCTCGCCGCTGCATCGAGCAAATAGCAGACTGGCAAAAGCAGAAACAAAAACTCGTCAAGAATCCGAAGTTGACCCACAAGAAAAGTCATGAATACGGCTCCTTTATAATGAACGCAATGGAAACCGACAAACCTTTCAGAATTGGCGGCAATGTGCTAAATAATGGCTTTATACCTAACCTGCCCGCCGAAGCCATTGTAGAGATCCCCTGTTTGGTTGATAAAAATGGCGTTCAAGGCTGCCACGTTGGCGATATTCCTACTCAGTGTGCCGCTCTGAACATGACGAATATAAATGTCCAGCTTTTGACAATCGAGGCTGCCCTGACCAAGAATCGCCAGCGAGTTTATCAAGCTGCCATGCTTGATCCGCACACTGCCGGCGAGCTGACTCTTGACGAGATACGTAATATGTGCGATGATTTATTCAAGGCTCACGGCGAGAAGATGCTGGGCAAATATAAATAACTATCAGACAAGGCTTTGATTTTGAATAAGCTGGTAAGAGACGTTCGTTTTTCGATCAACCCTTTTTTGACAGAGGACTCTGCCGGCTCAAATTCTTATGCCGGTAAGCCAGCTGGCATTGGCCTTGCGATATTTTTGGAATTATCGATCGGCTTAGTTGGAGCGATTGATAGTGACACAGGCTTTGTGATCAACATCACTGATATAGATGAGACTGTTCGCAGGGTAGCTGTCCCTATTTTTACGGACAAAATTCGCAGCGACTTCCAAGCCGGCCGCCACATAAGCCTTTGCCAACTGCATAAATTATTACAGGATTTGATTAAGCCTTTGAGAATTGCATTCAGCCATTGTTTTTTAGCTGACTTATCGCTTAGATTGAGTCCTTTCAAAAAAATCGCCATTGACTGTGAGGATAGAGAGATGCTTTATTTCAGTGAGAAATTTGATTTCGCCGCGATGCACAAATTGTATAATGACCAATTTTCAGAGGCTGAAAACACAGCCATGTTTGGTAAATGTGCAAACCCCGCCGGTCACGGCCACAATTATGTTGTTGAGGTAACGGTCAAATATTCTGATGGCACACAATTTAAGCAGGGCTTTTTTGAGCAAGTGGTTAAAGGCCATTTGATAGATCTATTGGATCACAAAAATTTGAATGTTGACGTTGCCGGCCTTTCCGATATCAATCCAACGATAGAGAACATTTCTGTTTTCGCTTGGGATAAGCTCATTGGTAAGTTTAATGATGTCTCGCTCCACAGCATAGCAATATGGGAATCGGACAGAGCTTACTGCACCTATTACGGATAAAGAATCAGCAGCCAACAGCCCTTATTTTTACATAAAAACAGCAAAAAACAGGTTCAAACGCCTTCCAAAAACACCGATATCAACAGCTGAAATGGGTTTTTTACTCTTGTAGAGAGGGCTTTTCCTATGGCTGTAGCGATGGAGACACAAATACAAATCGATCAGGTACTCGCCGATAGTGCCAAAGAAATTTTTGAGACAATGGTGTTCGCCGAATATGAAGCGGTTGACACAGACACTCTCGATTCACAG
>CBDUWP010000068.1:0-7898 GCA_965370955.1 uncultured bacterium
AAGCTACGGACAAGTCAGATGTCTGCCAGTAAAAATAGAGTGTAAAGGGACGGTAGAGCAGCTGTTTAATTTCTGTAAAGAACTAGATAATTCACAAAGAATTATAAGAATAGAGCAAGTTACAATCGATAATGATGAAAAATATAGCGGCCAACTGGTAATGCAAACACAGGCTTTTGTCTATTGTAAAAAATGAAATAATAAGGAAAGAAAATATTCGTGAAAAATGATTTTGATAACAATTTGGCTGAATCGGCGCAGCTGCCCAGTGAAAAGAAAAAAATTATTGTGGCTGTCTGTCTAGTGCTTTTTATGGCGCTGATGTGGTTTCGGATGTTGACAAAAGAAGGACCAGAGTCAGCTGAAGCTGTCGAGCTTACAACGGAAATGAAACAAGCCTCCGCAAATGTCGCAGCTGCCGTAGCTGAAATAGTATTCGTGCAGTTGCCAATCGAAATAGGACGTAACGATATTATAGAACGTGATTTTTTTAGTGCCGAAAATTGGAAACTGTTCGCAGAAGATAAACAAAAATGGCAAGGGTTGTCAAAAAACCAGAACAATCAAAATATAGCGAAAGCTGATGTGAGCGAGTTCGAGCAAAGAATTAAAAATGTTGTTGATAAAATTAATTTACAGGCGATAGGAACAGGGCTTCGCCCAGAGGTTTTTATGAATGATAGCCTGTTAGCTATAGGGGGATCAATTGTGGTGCAGGATGGCGAAAGTAATTTCACATTCAAAATTGTGAAAATAACAAAAAATGCCGTGACGCTAAACTCTAATGGTATAGCTGTTACGAAAAAATTGAGCCATCTTGATAAATGATCTATTTGGATATGAAAATTATGTGCGGCAGAAAAAAAATATTGGTGATTGTTGTGGCTGTGCTATTGGCTAATTGTTGGGCGATGGCGGCTGAAAGCGAAAATGATGAGTTATCGCAATTGCAGAATCATGCCTTCGCGAAGGATATGATGCTGGCTGATGCCTTGAGGTATCTGGCGGCGAAATATAAGCAAAATCTCGCTCCGCCAACTAATATCACGGACAAAGTGGCTGTGGGGAATCTATATAACGTGACATTTGAGCAGGCTCTCGGGGCTGTATTAGGAGATAAATATATATACAAAACAGATGGCAACTTCATACGCATCTATCTGAAAAGCGGATATGAGGCGATGATAGAGCAGGAAAAAGCTAAAGAAATCGCTCAAATGGAAGACAAAAGCAGATTAGAGCTAAAGGTGTTTCAGCTGTATTACATAAGGGCTAAAGATATTGAATCGCTGATCAAGCCAGTCCTTAGCGAATCGGGCAAAATTAAATCCAGCCAAGAAGCCTCCACAGAAATATCTACAGGAGACGACGGCGTCTCTGGCGAAGCAGGCGGAGACAGCATGGCACTTAATGACTCGATTGTTGTTTATGATTTCCCAGAAAATATTGAAAAGGTTGCATTCATTATAAAAACATTGGATGTCAGGCCTAAGCAGGTTTTGATAGAGGCGACCATCTTGAGCGCGACCTTAACAGAAGGGATGCAGTTCGGCGTAGATCTAAATATGCTCTCAGGATCAAATCTGATCGGAACGTCAGATGCAGCACAGGACACAACGACTGGTATATCAAGTGTAAACAATGAACAAAATGTACTCCAGCAGATTCAAGGGCTTGTAAAGGGATCGCCTATGGAGACATCCGGCTTTGCAGCGATTGGAACAAGCGGGATGAGAATCGGTATCAGAAGTGGGCCTATCACAGGATTTATAACGGCTCTGGAATCTGTTACTGATGTCACGGTCTTGGCTAATCCAAAAATACTCGCGCTGAACAAACAGCTTGGGACAGTCTTTATCGGCCAAAAAATTGGATATCGAGACAGAACCACAATCGACTCAAGTGGGCAGGCAACTGTCGGTGAAGTTAAGTTTATGGATACAGGGACGAAATTGTCATTTAGGCCCTATATCGGAAACGATGGCTATATTAGAATGGATATCTATCCGAAAGACAGCTCTGGCGAGCTCGACAATCAGGGAATTCCAACTGAAACGACCGCAGAACTCAGTACGAATATACTCGTTAGAGATGGTCACACAATCGTGATCGGAGGGTTGTTTAGAGATGCTATAACAAGTGCTAGATCGCAAATACCACTGATCGGAGATCTGCCGCTGATCGGAGCGGCTTTTAGAAGTACGACAGATGCGACCATAAGACAGGAAGTGATTGTGCTGCTTACTCCGCATATTATCGATAGCCCGGAACAGTTAAACGGTGACCAAAGAGCCGAAGATGTCAGCAGAAAAAGATTCGCAGCTAAGCAAGCTCTCCAGTGGCAAACAAGAGCCTTCCAAGCTGATGAAAAATATACCAAAGCAGCAAAGCTATATCTCGATGGTGACACAAAAGGTGCTATGAAAAAATTGAAGGAAGCCTTGAGTATCAGGCCAACATATTTAGAGGCTTTGCGGCTAAGAGATAGGATCGTCGGACAAACAGATCCAAATGAATATGAAAAGCTCGGCCGAAATGTACAAGAAGCAGTAGAACGTCAAGCTAGTGATAAATGGAAAAGAAGATAGGAAAAAAAAGGAGTGGTATATTGAAGTTTGCTAAGGATTTATATCTTGTAATATTAGCTATCGTGGTTTGTTATGCGATGATCGCCTTGTGGGGTGCGCTGGGGTTGACGGGCGGATCGAGAAATTTTGTCGTGATTGTCGCTTGCTGCGCCGTGATTGTCGGATCATCTATGGCGGCTTGGAGCATATTTAAACAAAATCAGGCAATCGATATTGTTATAAAGCAACTGCAAAGCAAAAGAGAAAGCGTCCCGCTATGGGGCAGCGGCTTAATGCATAATCTAAGCAGAGCTATCAATGAGCGTTTTCATAACAGAAATGATGATGTGAATATGCTGTACAAGCAATTGAAAACGATGCAGATTCAATTGCAGCTTTCAAAAAGGCAAAAAACCAGTATCGAGTCAATTATTTATAGTATTCACGACGGGGTGGTTGTGATCGATGAAGCGGACAAAGTGATGATGGCGAACGAGGCGGCAGGGGCAATGCTTGGCTTTGATTATCAGCAGGTAACACATTGTCCAGTTGCTGAGCTAGTTACGGTAAACGGTGATAAATTTGTGGATTTTCTGTGCCAAAGTAGAAAAAGCAAGGTCAAAGGAGCTAGAAAGGAACTGGATTTTGTCGTAAATGAATCGACAAGGACATACAATTGCACCATTTCTTTGATCGCTAATCCAAACAATGAAAATGATTGCGGAGCTGTGGCAGTATTGCACGATATCACGCATGAAAAAGAAATCTCGCAGATGAAAAGTGATTTTGTCAGCCATGTTTCTCATGAACTGAAAACACCGCTGGCTTCAATTACTGCCTATTCGGAAATGCTGCTAGATGGAGAAGCTAATGATGAAAAAATGATGAAGCATTTTTGTACTGTTATTCAAACGCAGGCAGTACGGCTTAATCGGCTGATCGAAGATATTTTGAATGTTTCAAGAATAGAGTCAGGACTAGTCAAAATCGAAAAAGAACTGGTCAGTGTCACTGTGTTGATTGAAGAGCAAATGCAAATGATTAAAGGATATGCAGAGGAGAAAAATATCAAAGTGGTTTATCCAAAGCCTATCGTGTTTGATCAAGTATATGCCGACAAAGATATGCTTAGTCAAGTGATCGTGAACCTTTTGAGTAATGCTGTTAAATATACGCCAAATGGAGGGACGATTACGACGGAAAGTTTGGTCGATGAAACCAATAGAATTGTGGCTGTTTCGATAAAGGATACAGGTGTCGGAATACCGCCTGAAGATATCGAGCATATCTTCGGTAAATTTTATCGGGTCGAAGCAAATAAACAGCAGGCAAAAGGAACTGGATTGGGACTTAACCTCGTTAAAAAAATTGTCGAGAAAGTACATGGCGGTAAAGTTTTTGTCACCAGCAAAGTCGGAGAAGGCAGCACATTCGGATTTGAATTGCCAATGGCTAACAGGCAAACAGCTAAAATGGTTTAATAATGTTTGGAAATTTGGGGAAATAGAGATGGAAATGAAAAAAGTGTTAGTGGTAGATGACGAAATACATATCGTGCATGTGGTGGCGATTAAGCTGAAAAATAACGGATATGATGTTAGAACGGCTGAAAATGGACAGGTTGCTCTGGATATCGTCAATGAAGATAGGCCAGATATTATAATTACAGATTATCAAATGCCAGTGCTGACAGGCGCTGAAATGGTGTCGATAATTCGAGGAAATGAAGAAACAAAAGATATACCTGTGATTATGCTGACGGCTCGTAATTTTTCTTTTGATCAGGAACAGAAAGATCAACTCAAAATATCAGAATTTTTGAGCAAGCCATTTAGTCCAAAGGCTCTGTTGAAAATAGTGGATGATATCCTGTGCCACCAAACGGTAAACTAAAATAGTGGTAGAATTAAAAATAATGTAGATGTAATTGTGAATGGAATTAGATGCTGAATACTGCTAAAAAAATATTGAATGCAACACAGATGAGACAACTGAAAATGTTCGGTTCAGTTATTGCTAACTTTAATGCGAATCTGGCTTTCTGCAGCAGTGACTGCGAGATAGTTTTTTATAACGATGCCGGATTTGAGCAAAGTTCAACGAATAACTTAAAGGATGTGGCAGGGCGAGTAATCAAAGAAGAAAAGAAAAAAGATGCACAATGGACAGATGGAGATGTCTATCAGTTCGACGAAGAAAATACCTTTTTGGCTTGGCCACTAAGGCACGGCACAGAAGTAATTGGAATCTTAATCATCGAAATGTTTGCCGACTGTAAACCATATTGCAAAACAATTAGCTATATGTTGAGACTGTTCAGCGAAAAAATGGAAGTCGAAGCTAAAACGAATAACCAAATCGAATTAGTGAGTGCGCAATTATCTGAAACCTATGAAGAATTGGTGCTGCTGCATAAATTGAGTGCGAATATGAAGGCTACCGAATCAGATCATCATTATCTGCAAATGGCTTGCGACAGCCTCACCGATATCGTGATGGTCGAAGGAATAGCAATCGTCTTAGATCGAGTGGTTAATGGATATACAAAGCCAGTGCTGGCGGCTGGGTCGGGATTGATCGATGTCGATGAGAAAATGATTTCTTTGATGAGCTCAAGACTGGCAACCGAAATCAATAACGGAAAAGCAGTACTGCTCGATAGTGATGTAGATGTGCCTTTTAAATATGAATGGCAGGAGAAAACAAAAAGTATTGTTATCGTGCCGCTATTCGGAAAAGACAGCTATAGCTCTGGCGGAACCGTCTTTGAAGAGGGCAGTAATATTATAGGGTTTATGGTGGCAGTCAATCGGCTGAATAAAAAAGACTTCGATAGTATAGATATTAAGCTGTTTAATTCTGTGGCGAATAGCTGTGCTGTTTTTGTCGAAAATGAAAGGCTGTTCGGTGATTTGAAGGAACTGTTCATCGGATCACTTAAAGCTCTTACTAGCAGCATAGATGCAAAAGATGCCTACACTAGAGGACACTCCGACAGAGTGGCGTTTATCTCTAAATGGATCGCAGAACATATGGTGCAAAGAGGGTTGCTAGACGAAAGCCAGATCGGAAAAGTTTATCTGGCGGGACTGTTGCACGATGTTGGGAAAATGGGAGTCAATGAAGCTGTTCTATGCAAAAATGGCAGGCTGAACGACGATGAAATGGATGTGATTAGAATGCATCCCTCAATCGGAGCAGGCATATTGAGCGGCATAAAACAAATGAAGGATATTATCTCGGGCGTACTGTGTCACCATGAAAGAGTAGACGGAACAGGATATCCCGGAAGGCTAAAGGGTGAACAGATAACTGTTTTAGCGAAAATAATTGGGCTAGCTGACAGCTTCGATGCCATGACAACAAAAAGAATCTATCGCGATGCAATGTCACTGGATAAGGCAATAAAAGAAATCAAAAAATGTTCCGGTTCACAATTCGATGAGATTGTTACCGAAGTTTTCTTAGCGAGTGATCTTGATAAATTATGGTCAATGCTGCAAGATGATTTTAGCTATAATCAACAGCTCGCCGATTATGGCACAGAAGCTGTAGGGACTTTGATAAGATGAACATAAAAAGCCAAGATTATAACGACGTGACAGTTGTTAGCCTAAAAGGTGAATTTGATACCGATTCGGCTAGTGCGTTCGCTGCCGCTATCTCAGAAATAATTGGAAAAGGGTTTACTGGAATTGTGCTGGATTTGAGCGATGTTGATTTTGTCGACAGTGTTGGATTGGAAAAGCTTTTGTGGGCTAAACAATACTGTATAGAAAATAGCTGCCAAATGAAAATTGCCGCAGCAAGTGTGAATTGTGCCAAAATTCTGGAAATAACCAGATTAGAAGCTGAATTTGATCGCTATGATGAATTGGCTGAAGCAGTTAAAAGTTTTGTATAAAAGAGCCTCAAGAGTCTGAAAAAATATTGGTGAACTTATGCCGCAGCAAATGACTAAAAATAAAAAACAGCTTGGCCAAGTCTTGATAACCAGAGGCATTGTGACTGCCGAACAAATCGAGCAGGCAATCGTCTCGCAACAGCAAAGTGGCCATCAAAAATTGCTCGGTGAACTCCTTGTCGAAATGGATTTTTGCACCGAAGACCAAGTTGTATCTGCATTGGCGGAAGGGTTTGGTGTTCCATACGCGCAGGTGACGCCAAAAGTTTGCGATCCGAATGTGCTGGAAAATTTGCCGAGAGATTTTATCGAAGAACATCTAGTATTGCCGCTGTTTAAGGTTAACAATGTGTTGACGGTCGCGCTGAGTGAGCCAACAAATGTGTTTTTAATTGACGAAGTCGAGCGAATCACCGGTTGTAAAGCGCAAGTGGTTTGCGCAACTAATAAGGATATAAAAGCGACTCTGCAATCATATTTGCCGGATGCTAACGTCTTTGTCGTTGATGATATCATGGACGATGAAGGGCTTGACGATTTTACGCTAATTGAAAATATCGCTCAGGATATCGGCAACCTTGAAGAAATTGCAGGGCAATCGCCAGTTGTAAAGCTGGTTAATTATTTGATATATAACGCCGTTCGAGAAAATGCCAGCGATATTCATATAGAGCCCGGTGACAAAAGGCTAAGAGTACGTTATCGCGTGGATGGAGTGTTGTATGAAAAAATGCAGCCGCCGTTTCAAATGACTTCGGCTCTGGTATCCAGAATTAAAATTATGGCGGAACTCGATATCGCTCAAAGAAGAGTACCGCAAGATGGCGGTATACATGTGCTGGTTGAAGGGCGGCCTATTGACCTGAGGGTCTCGGTGATGCCGGCCAGCTTCGGTGAAAAAATCGTTATCAGAATTATCGATCCGCAAAATATCATATTAAACTTTGAGGCGCTCGGGTTTACTTATGATAATCTCAAGATATTTAGAAAGGTTATAAATGCGCCAAATGGAATGGTGCTGGTGACTGGCCCAACCGGTTCTGGAAAAAATACAACGCTGTACGCAGCTTTGGCTGAACTAAATAGAGATGATGTCAACATATCGACAGTCGAAGATCCTATCGAATGCAGTATTCAAGGAGTTAACCAGTTTCAAGTCAATCAGACTGCTGGTTTTACCTTTAATTCTGCTCTGAGAAGCCTATTGAGGCAGGATCCGGATATTATTTTAGTTGGCGAAATTCGCGACAACGATACTGCCAATATATCTGTGCAAGCGGCTTTGACAGGGCATTTAGTGCTGTCGACTCTCCATACCAACGACGCTGCAGGAGCTGTTACAAGGCTGCTCGATTTGGATGTGCCGCCATATTTGATAGGGTCAGCTCTAAATGGAATTTTGGCTCACAGATTAGTGAGAAAGGTTT
>CBDUWP010000069.1:0-7731 GCA_965370955.1 uncultured bacterium
TGCTTCTAAAAGATAAAAACGGCAATGATGTTTGGATCGAAATGGGCGGATGCGGAATGGTCGATCCTAATGTTTTTGATGCCGTCAATATCGATAACGAAAAATATACGGGCTGGGCGTTCGGCTTTGGAATCGAACGGCTCGCTATGAGGAAATATGGTATTACAGATATCAGAATGCTTTTTGAAAATGATATCAGATTCTTAAAACAGTTTTAAAAAAACATATCCAAAACGCAAATCTAAATCAACGAATCAACTCCGATTATCGAAAGGCCTAATTCGTCGGCTAGTTTTATGGTGTCATCTTTATCGATGATGATTGTTTTGCCTGCTTCGACAGCTACTGTTTTGCAGCCGTTTTTAGCGAGGCTGTTTATGGTGTCTGGGCCAATGCAGGGGACGTCGAATCTCATGTCTTGATCGACTTTGGCGGTTTTGATCAAGGTCCAATTGCCGGATTTGCATAGACTGGCAGTACGCTCTATCATGGCAGCTGTTCCCTCAATCGCTTCGACTGAAAGCACCTCTTTGTCTTTGACGGCTATCGCTTGGCCAATATCGAGTTTGCCCAGCTCTTTTACGATTTGCCAGCCGAAGTCGATGTCAGCCATAACAGATTTTGAAACGCTTGTTTTGGTCATTAACCCTTTTGCCGCTAAATGTTCTTGGCAATACATGGTTGAGTCCTCCAGTATTATTCCGCCGCTGGCTAGTTCGTCAGCTATTGCACATAAAATTGAATCGTTGAGTTTGTTTTCTTTTTTCAGTCGCCAATACCAAATCCTGATTGCTCGCCAGTCGGGCAGATATGTTAAAATTCGCCAAGGGGTGAAAATCTGAGTTTTAACGACTCGGCCTACCATGATAGTGTCAGTGACATTGTGCCGTTTTAGTTTTTTTATCCAATTGCCTAATCGGGCTAGCGGCACTGTGTAAAAAAAATCAACTTCTTCGGCCAGTTCGGGTGACACGCTACCGGCGAGGCCTATGCAAGCTACATCAAGCCCTGCATTTTTAGCACCTTTAGCGATCAAAAACGGAAGCCGTCCTTGACCGGCAATCAATCCGATTGTTTTATTGTTATTTGGCTGCATAATTTGCCTGTGCTATTATAAATTGATTTTGTACTATGACGATTTTTCAAGTTTGTCTATACGCTTTTTATTTCTTTTGATGTTGTTTTTTAGTTTTGGCAACGCATTAACGAGACTGAATACTCGTTTGGCTTTGCTGGCTTCGATCGCCGGTGAGCCGAGCAGTATTTCGCCATCGGAGGCGTCACTTACGACACCTGAACGGCCGCCAATTTGCACGAAATTGCCAATTTTCAAATGGCCCAAAATACCGGTTTGGCCGCCTATTACGCAATGATGGCCAACTGTTGTAGAGCCGGCTACTCCGACTTTTGGCACTATCAGGCAATGGGCTCCGATTTTTACGCCGTGACCTATCGCAACGTGATCGCCCATCTTGGTGCCTTTGCCGATTATTGTGCTGTCTAAAGCTCCTCTTTCGATTTCGCAGCCAGAGCCGATTTCGACATCGTCCTCGATTATGACGTTACCGATATGAGGGATTTTATGATGAGCCCCGTCATGTGTGGCATAGCCGAAGCCGTCTTCGCCAATGGTGACATTTGGATATATGGTGACATTGTTGCCGATGATACATTTTTCGCAAACTACGGTGTTGGGATATATTATGCAGCCATTGCCGATGGTTGTGTCTGTGCCGATATAGACGCCGGGATAAATGTTGCAGTCGTCGCCAATGGTTACTCCGTCTTCGATCGTGACATTGTTGTGAATGTTGCAGTTTTTGCCTATTTTGGCTGTGTCGCTGATGGCGGCTTTATCACTGATGCCCGTTTGTTTGTGTGGTTTGTGGCCGTGCAAAAGAACGACTATTTCCCTAAAAGCAAAATAAGGGTCGTCGCAAATTAGCAACGATGCGCTGGTGTCTGTAAATTCCTTGTTGACAATGATGACAGAAGCTTTGGTGGTGTTTACATATTTTTCATATTTTTTGTTGGCTAAAAAAGTTATCTGATTTTTACCTGCCGATTCAAGCGTCGCAGCTGAATTGATGATTGTTTCGCCATCGCCAATGATTTCGCCGCCAACGAATTTGGCAAGCTGAGCTAAAGTTTTTTGCATAGATTTTATCCTTTGAATTTGTCAATTAACTTGAGCATTATATCATAACGACCGGTTCGGTCAACTGGTGATATTTGATGATGGATTAATCGAGGATTTTTTCTATCCAGCTGCCGCCTAAGACCTTTAGTCCGAAATCATCCTGTTTATAAACGACACATAGCTGGCCCGGCGTTATCGCGAAAACAGGTTCATCAAAGGTGATTTCAAGTTTGTCACCGCATATTTTGACATAGCCTAAAGCTGGTGGCGAATTGTATCGCAGTTTTATCAAAGCTGGAAAATTTGAGCAAGCTGGCTCAACCAGCCAGTTAGCCCCTGATGTCAGCAGTTTATTATTCATCAAAGCAGGTTTTGGCCCTAGAACGACACGATTGTTTTTTGCGTCCAAGTGACAAACATAATAAGGTTCGCCCATCGCTACGTCTAGTCCGCGCCGCTGACCGATTGTATATTTGTGGATTCCGTTGTGGCTCCCGAGAATATTGCCGCCGGTATCGACGATGTCACCTTGTTGGATTAGCTCCGGACATAAATTTTCCACAAAGCCTGCGTAATCGCCATCGGGAACAAAACAAATGTCTTGGGATTCAGGTTTGTTTTCTAAATTGATTCCTAAACTTGAAACAAGCTCACGGGCAAAAGATTTATCGCGATCGCCCATCGGCATTTTTATATATCCTAGCTGCCGTTTATCGATCATGGCCAAAACATAAGACTGATCTTTTTTCAGATTTGATGACTGATATAAAAAGTTTTGGCCGTTTGTGTTTATAATTTGGCAGTAGTGACCGGTGGCAAAGTAATCGACATTTTTACTTTTGGCTAGCTCAATCAATTTGCCAAATTTGAAATAGCGATTACAAACGACGCAAGGATTTGGCGTGCGTGCTGATTTATATTCGTTGCAAAAATAGTCGGTGATTCGGCTAAATTCCTGTCGGCAGTCTAGTGCCTCTAATTTTATGTTTAGCTGTTTAGCTGCTTTTTCAGCGAAAGCTAGTTCGCCTAGTGACCGATCGCAAGAGATCATAAAAATCGCCTGACAAATGAAACCCTCTCTTTGGAGCAATATCGCAGAAGCCGTGCTGTCGATACCTCCGCTAAATGCGATTAAGACTGTTTTGTGTTTGTTTATATGTGACATTGCCCTAACCGCTAATTTTGTGGATATATGATGATTCTGTCGTGAATGATTGTCACGAGATCGTTTTTATTGTCACCGGTGACATCTGCTATGGTCAGCTCTCTCGGGGTGACATTGGAACTGTTCTGCTCTTTTTGGAAATGCTTTTCGTTGAACACTCGAAATCTCATAGCCGAAACAGGTTCGGCATTTTCGGTCATAGTTAATATTTCAAGGTGAGTTTTTTTATATTCGACCATAACAATATCAGTGTTTTTGTCCGCATTTATGTCACCGATCGCCATTTTGGCATATAAACCGTCTCGTATCTTTGTTTCATAATTGAACAGTTGCTTGGTGTGGAGCGTTGGTGTGCCAGTTGCAGCAATCGTGATAATGGCGAAGCTGTTGCCGTCAAATATGATTAGGTGATTGTTTTTGCCATTTAGAATGATTTGTTGGAATTTTAGGTTTGGATTTTTGCTCCAGTCGCCGACATAGATCTCTCTATCGAAGCGGTATATTTTGTCGTCGCTTTGTTTGAAAATCTGCAATTCATCTTCTTTACTGTTGAGCATTACCATCGTGGCCGGTTCAGTCTTGTTGAGTTTGAAAGTAGTCGCGGCAATGATCGTGTCTTCAGGTGTTTTTGAATTGTACTGATCTATGACAGTCCATGTTTGGCCATTATTGAATTTGAGGCTTCTCAAAAAATTGTCCTGTATTAGGATCAAATCTTCGCTTGTGTTATTAGCGATTGCGGCTGTTATGATTGAGCCTGCTGAGGCTGATTTTATAAGGCTAAGCTGGGCGGCGGGGCTATCTACTACCTGAAATTCCCTAAAGTTTGTTTGCCTAATGAAAATTGGAGGATCGTATTGGCTTACGAGAATTATTATGTCGAGTTTTCCATCTTGATCTGCATCGACAATTTTTATGTTTTCCGGATTCGATATAAGTTTTTCGAGTTTACAGATGGTGACATCCCTGTTGGATTTGTCATCAGGGTCGCTTTTGTTCGGATTGATATTATACAAAATCGCAAGTGACCTGTTGTCGTTGGCGTCTGCTGAGACATATACGCAATCGATTGTGCCGTCGAGGTCAATATCTGACAGCTGCATCGCAACTGGTTCATCAGTTATTTTCAGAGGTTTTGGAAAGCTTATCCGCTTATTTTTGAATTGGCTGATTCCGATAGTTTTTTCTTTTATGCTTAAGCATGCAATTTCAGCTCGGCTGTCGCCATCGATATCCGCCGCAATCATAGCGGTTATGTTGGCCAGTGACGGGAATTCAATCGATTTATTTATATTGCCTTCTTCGGATTGCTTATATAGTGAAAGCTCAGCAGAATCTGGTGAACTGATAACGATATCGTCTAGATTGTCGCCATCAAAATCGGCGATGACCATATTGCGTTTTTTTGCGTTAGAGGTTTTCGGCAATTGGTGATATTCAATTGGCCAATCGAGATCGCTGTTTTTAGAATCGGATACCATCTTATAGCAGGTTAAGCGGCCTGTTTTATTTTCAACGGTTAGGATTTCATTGTCGGCTTTGTCGTCTAAATTATAAAATTTTGTCGCCCATGGTTGTTCGATGAAGAAATTTCGGCAAGGGCCCAGCGAACCATTTTTTAGGCCTAAGTAAACGGACAAAGGTTTTTTCTCATTGTTTGTTACTGTTATCAAGTCGCTGAAACTGTCGCCATTGATATCTGAGATATGGATACTTTTTATTTTCGATGAAACGGGAATTTGGACGGGGCTGTCCAAGTTGCCTGATTTGTTCTGAGTGACTAGGTATATACATTCTTTCCCAGCGATAACAATGTCATCGAGTCCGTCGCCATTTATGTCGCCGCAGGCAAGAGCTTTTTTAGTCAATAGGCCTTTTTTAACTGTGACGATTTTGGCTTTTTGCCATTTCAAAATGGCTGAGCCAGTATTGTTTTTTTGTTGTAAGAGAATGTATAAATTTTTTGGATGGCCGTAAAAAGCTATATCGATTAAGCCATCGTTATTGAAGTCGCTGCATTTCAATGAATATATTTTTTGATATAGCGAAATTGGCTGCTTGTCAAACCTATTAGCTGGCAAAATCAGATTCATATCTTCATCGTAACCGCTGTCGTGCCCTATGGAATCTTTCTGCAGGAAAATCTCGATTTTTGATTTTTTATTGTTAGCAACTACTATGTCTTTTTTGCCATCATTATTTAGATCGACTATGTTAAGATTCGATATTTTGTTGTCCAGCTTGATGACCTCCATCTCACCAAAGCCGAAATATTTGGATAAATCCCTATTTTCGCCACCTGAAACGCTGTGACAGCAGCTGCATACAAATAATACCATGATTGTGATTTTGATTAAACGCATAAAAATTGGCCTCCAATATATTTACTTTAATTTGGGTAAGTATACTCACTCGCCGCTGTGATATCAATAGTTTTGTTTCTTGGCAGAGGGGCGGAGGATGACTGCGGCTATTTTAGCTTGTCGTTTATCTCTGTCAGCAAATCTTGGGAAATTTCAAGGCCCAATCGCTCGGCGGTTATCAGATGTTTTTGAGCTTGACTGTATTTTTCCAATTGATAAAACACGTAACCCAGACCACTGTGCGCTTTTGCGATTTGTGAATCGACAGAGAGAGCCTTTTGATATTTTAAAGCAGATTTGTGGAATTGATTGATGTTGGAATAAGCTGCTCCAAGATTGTATAAAACCATCGTGTTGGCAGGGGCTAATTGCTCGGCTTTTTTATACCAATCGATAGCTGGTTTGTATTTTTGCATCTTAAAATATGTGTTGCCGAGATTTATATAAGCATCAATCATGTTTTTGTCCAAAGAGATAGCTTTTTTATAGGCTTTTATTTCTTTGTCCGTATCACCGATTTTCTCCCAGCATAAGCCCAAGCCAAAATAAGCTTGTGCAATATCGCTCTTAAGTGACAAGGCTTTCTGGTAATTATATTTGGCGTTGATCGGGTCATCCATATTGAAATACGCGTCGGCGATTTGTCTATATAAATTGTGGTCGTCAGGAGCCCATACCAAGGCGCGTTTCAAAAAGCTGATGGTTTGAGCATACATCTTGAGATAACTGTATGCTATTGCGATGTTTTTGTAAGCTGGTACATTATTTGGATCGGTGGCTAGGGATAATCTATATTGATTTATTGCTAAATTGTATTTTTTTTGCTTCAAATATACGTTGCCGATATTGCTGTAGGTTTTGGCATTTTGCGGATTGATATATAGTGACTTTTGATATTCGCTTAGGGCCAGCCGCAGATTATTGCTGTCGATATAGATGTTGCCGAGATTCATGTGGGCCTCTGCCAAAGTGGGGGCAATGTCAATGGCGTTATCGAAAGCTTTTTTGGCGGCGGGATTGTTGTTCGCCGAGATATAGCTGTTTCCGAGATTGTTGAAAAAACAACCCAATGATTGACGCTTGGTCAAATTGATCATGTAAATGTTGTCGCCGTCAGGAACCTTGAATTTCTCGAGATAATGATCGTCAGAAGCAAATTTACCGCCACTGGTGGTCTCAATGTTGAATCGGACGCGGCCATCGTCATATCGAACAAAAAAATGGCCCGGCACCACAACGCCGTGAAGAGCAAGGCCGAGACGCTCGCCGATTGATAAATATAATATCGACAGGCTAAGGCAGTAGCCGCGTTTGCGATCCAAAACAGAATGCAGAAACAGATCATCGGCATTATTGGCGTCATTGACGGCTTTGAAACCCAATTCACTAAAGAGATAATCGTTTATCGTTTCTATAGCGTAATAATTCAGAGGTATTTTCTTGTCGCTTAAACGCTTTTTAATTTCAATGGCCATCTCGTCAAGCAAGTCCTGACACTGGCGGCCATAAACCATGTCACTCCATTGCTCAGAGATTATCAAGGCGGCAGTGCCTATGTCGATTTGGTCAGGCTCCAGCCGTAAAACCTGTTCGATAGATCGGACATAAAGTCCGTCGATATTTTCATTGGCCAGCGGTTCGTCAGCTAGCGCAAACAGATTGCAGGCGAGAACTAATACAGCACAAAAACAGACAATATTTTTTTTATTTAACATCGTAATAAACGTAAACCCTCAATTAGCATTTTAGCGAAAGCTTATTCATTTTCTCTTTGAATTCATCGGCAGATAGGTCGTCTATAGTGATTTGTTTTATGGGATTTGTTTGGCCGGAACTTATGTTAATCTTGTTTTTTTTGATTTGCAGTATTTTAGCTAGAAAATTTATCAGACATTGGTTAGCTTTGCCTTTTTCAGCTACTGCTGCGAGTTGCTGTCTATTCTCTTACGAGACATGATTTCGACAAGTGACTTGCATCAAGGCCGTATTAGGGGTCTTGCATCCAAAAAATGGAACTTGTGTTCCCCACTGAAATCCCGGCCGCACCGGCGAAAGTGTTCGAC
>CBDUWP010000070.1:0-7515 GCA_965370955.1 uncultured bacterium
TAGCTGTGTTTACACTGTCGTAATTTGTGCCTAAATAAACGTCATGCGAATCAGCGCCTGTGCCAGCTGTCCAACTCAATAACTCATCAACAACGCCATTAGTAACATCACTGACAGGGTCTGGGCTAGATGCCTGC
Organism: uncultured bacterium; assembly: GCA_965370955.1. Classification (GTDB taxonomy): domain Bacteria; phylum Planctomycetota; class Phycisphaerae; order Sedimentisphaerales; family Anaerobacaceae; genus CBDUWP01. The sequence continues at coordinate 138 of CBDUWP010000070.1, forward strand.
TGGCTATCCAACTCTGTTGTAAAACTCCAAATGTCACCGGTATTCCAGCCACCGATGCTATTGGCTTCGTCAACTCGCCAATAATAAGTAATACCATTTAGCAAAGCGGGTAAGTCATATTCTGTCTCGCCTGTCGGGAAATTGCCAACAAAAGCGGGCGGACTCGCCGTGCCGAAATAAACATTATGAGAAGTTGCATAGTTACCTGACTGCCAACTAAGCTCTGATAAAGTAGACTCAACGGCTTCGGCTGAATTAATAGGAGAGGGATCCCAAGATTTTGCAAAATCTCCAGAGGCCTGCATAAGAAACTCATTGCCGCCTAAAGCAGTCTTGGTCACAGATACGCTAGAACGAACACCATTGTAAGCAACACATAATTCGCTAACAATAAAATCGTCGAGCCATTGTTCACTCGCCTCAGGTGACAAAGGATCGTCCTTATATTTCCACTGGCCGCCAGTGATGTTAAACAGGCCATGAGCACCGTGAGATTCTATCTTGTTAGTGACAAGCAAGCCACCTGCAAGATTAAAAACCGTGCCGGCTTCGCCACTCATTGCTATCTTTTCTTCTACGTTTACTGTACCGCCTGTCATGGTGAAAACAACGCCATCGTTCATCTTGAGCCAGCCAGTATATTTAGGGCCGCGACCGTAATCTGTCGCAATACCATCACCTATATTCAACACGCCGCCTGTCACTGTCGCTGTACCATGTCCAATATAAAACAATGAATAGACTCTATCCTCACTACCTGAAAAATTCAAAACACCGCCAGTCATCAAAAAATTAGAGTCGCCCCATTGGCCAAGTAAAACCCTCGTGCTAACATTTATAACGCCACCATTGATTTCAAGGGCTCCATAAGAATCGGGATCGTAACCAGATAACAAACGATTAACTTTATCAATCGTGCCGCCATTTAATACCAAAAGACCATTGGAATCGGCCCACTGGCCAATGCCAATATTGCCGCGTACGCCAGTTGTGCCGGGAGAATGAGCCGTACCACCAAACCAACCCTCCATGTCCAAATAGCCGCCGTGCATACGGAAAACGGCATCTCTATTTATCAAAAATGATTCATTACAAGTATTACAGCCGCTGCCTCCGGGACCCTCGGCTACACGCAATGTGCCGCCATACATATCGTAGCTGCACGAAACAGCATCAGAGTTATTGCCTATCCACAAACGATCGGTGTGAACAATCGAGCCAACTTCTTGATAAAAATTAGACGTTTGACCAGCTCCTTCGCCAACTTCGATTAGGTCTGCTTTAATTGTAGCGCCATTTTGAACACGAACAGAAGCAGCGCTAACCGGCGATGCCATTGTAACATGAAGATCCGCACAAACCGCATCAGTACCATTATGAATGACAACGTCACCTCGACAAATAGCTATGTCGTCTGACGCATCAGGTACTGAACCGTTAGAGCCGGGAGGCGAACTGCCGTGACGCCAATTTCTAAAATCTTCCCACGAAACATGGTCACCACTGCCAACTTCAGAATCAAAGTTCTCGTCCCAATCATACCAACTGGCTTGAGCCAATCCGCATAATAATATAACCAATAAGATAGATATGAATAATCCGAAGTGTTTACTCATGCCATTAGTCTCCTTAAACTCAAAAGCACTACTGATGAACAAAATTATTGACCAATCTAAACAGTCAACCCATGCGAAACCTTATTGCCACATTATATCAGTTTTTATGCAAAAAAACAAGCATGCAGTCTTAAAATGCGACAAAGCTACCCTGTGTTATCACAAAATGCGCATTTTGCGCACAAAGTTTGTCCCACTTATGGTACTATAACAGACATTATGAGAAGCCTTAGAAAATCATACAAAATAGATGGGAGGTTTTACGCAAATAAACGGAGTGCAAAAATAACACAAAATATCACTGGTCTTGATGAACTACGACTTTTTTTTGTTTTAAAAAAGCAAAGAACTACAGGGCTACACCTATAGTTCCTTACTTTGCTAATCATTCTTTTTTCAAGATTGTTTATGGCACAATCTATGCTTTTGGAAGCTTGCAGCAGCCCGGGGAACCCTTATCAAGGCCGCATTTATCGCATTTTTCTTGACCTACCTTACAACATTTGTCACCGGCTGCCATTTGGCCACATTTAGCGCAAAACTCTGTGCCTGCGCAACCGGCGCCAACTTCAGACTTGTCACATGCTGACTCTTTACAACCTGCCAATCCTATGACAGTCAAAATAGCAGCTGTCATGACCAGCATGATCAAAACTGTTTTTTGAATCTTCATAATCAATGCCCCTTTCCATAACAAATCATCACTACAACCTAAACATAAGCTGACAGATTTTCTGCCATAACTTCGATTTCATCTTACCCATCATCCATGTTTCACTGATACGCTTGGTCAAAAAGCCCATCGTTGGAAAAGAATGCTGCAAAAACATAATGTCTGTGATACGCAGCTTCTTCTGAATGGCCAGTGACCATTCGTTAATCATCTCGCCGGAAGCTTCGCCTATAATACATACGCCGTAAATCCTGCCAGTCGCACTAATAAAAGCTTTCACGAAACCGGCCGCCACATCCTCCGCAATAGCAGCGCCATAGTCACTGTAATTGACGCGGATCACTTCATAAGAAATTTTGTCGCGATCGAGCTCGGTTTGAGTCTTGCCAACAATCGAAAATTGAGGCTCTGTGAAAACCGTCGATGGAACAGCGTATTTTTTATAATTCCGCTTAAACGGCCAAATCAACATGCTGTTGATAAGGGCTGTCATGCCCTGATGCATCGCTGCGTGAGATAAAAGGGCAAAGCCATTACTGTCACCGGCAGCATAAATATGACCGGCAGCAGTTTGAAGGTGCTTATTGACCTTGATTGAGCCATTGTCACTAAGGGCAACGCCGGCGAGATATAATCGCATGTCACCATATGACCACGCTCTGCCTGTGGCGACCAAAAGCTTTTCAGCCACAACTGTTCGATTCAAATCTGTTGTCATGCAAACAAAGCCATTGGCCTCTCTATAAAACAATATAGGATTTTGCTTTCGCAAGATCGTGACACCATCTGCTTCGAGTGACTTTTCTATGATATCTGTGGCGTCACTATCCTGTCGCCAAATCAGACGCGCCCCGCGAATAATCATTGTCACTTGACTGCCAAGACGAGCAAAAGATTGAGCCATCTCACAAGCAATCGAACCGCCGCCAATAACTATCAAACTCTCCGGAACGCCAGACAAAGAAAACATCGTCTCGTTGGTGAGATAATCGATCTCCGTCAGGCCGGCAAAATCAGGGACCTGTGGCTTAGTGCCTGTACAAATGAAAATACGCTTAGCAGAATAGCTCGTATCGCCAACAGTGACGCTGTGGCTATCAATAAAGCTTGCAGAACCCTGCTGATAAATCAGCTTGACCTTATCAAACATTTTCAAAGTTTTCTTGTCGCGAATGAAATCCACATCGCTCCGAATTTTTTCAAATGGATTTTTAGGCCAATTATCCAGCTTGTCAGGTGACACAAATTTGTCGATAATATGGCGATACTTGCCAAGCTGAACCAAAGCCTTACTCGGTATGCAGCCGACATTCATACATTCGCCGCCAATATGATTTTTTTCGATCGCGCAAACCTTCAACCCCATCTCGCTGGCCATGATAGAAACAGCCATACCTGCCGGGCCAAGACCTATCACTATCAAATCATAATCGAAACGCATTTTTCAACAACCCTGTCCATTAAAATCAAAAAATCACCCAATTATTCAACTGGCGAAAATTCATCAACGCCCACGCCGCAAACCGGACATACCCAGCCATCTGGCAAATCAGCGAAAGCTGTACCTACTGCAACGCCATTGTCAGGGTCGCCAACTGCAGGGTCATACTCATATCCACAAACATCGCATACATATTTAGCTGCCATTTTCTTGTCTCCTTTTTTATCCTTATCTTTATTTTTGTTTTGATTTTGATTAACCGTCTGATCGCTCGACTCGTGATAGGTCGCTGCCGATCGAGGAGTCTTGCCGTGTTTGACGTCACGATAATAGGAATAGGTCATCGGATGGGATTGGCCATCGAGAGTCTCGCAAGATACAATCTCGGCGAAAAATATGCGATGAGTTTCTATATCCGTATAGCTTTTAACCTCAGCCTCCAAAAAAGCTATCGCATCGTCTAAAACAATCGGGCAACCTGTCTGGCCAATATCATGTTTAACATCTTTGAATTTATCAATGTCACGGCTGCTTCTAAAGCCAAAGCTGCCCATCAAATGCTCGGACGACTGCTCAGCTAAAACCGATACCGAAAAAACCTTGCTGGCAGTAATATAATCCGAAGTCAAATTGGTGCGGCAAACACTAACCGCAACCATCGGCGGCTCAGGCGTCAGCTGAAATACACTATTCACCAAGCAGCCAGCATATTTATCATCGGTCTTACTGCAAAGCAAATACATACCGTAACTGAGCTTAAATAACGAATCTAAATCAATCATATATCAATATCTCCCATTTTTTTTAAGCTAATAATCGCACTAAGCAGTCGGAGCAACAAAGGCGCGAACAGCCATGTCTTTATCCATCATGAACAAAGCATGCGGCGAATCCTTGAATCGCTTTAACTGGCTAAGAATTTTGGAAACGTTGCTCTCCTCCTCAACCTGTTCATTAACATACCACTGCAAAAATTGCTCCGAAGCATTGTCACGCTCATCACGAGCAAGATTGAACAAATTGTTGATGAGGCCAGTGACTTTCTGCTCATGAGCTAAAGTCAACTCGAAAACCTCCTCACAGCTGGCAAACTCGACAGTCGGCGCTTCTATCGCTGACAATTTTACTAGGCCGCCACGCTCAATCAAATAATCGTACATCTTCATCGTATGAAACTGCTCTTCAGCGAACTGAACCTTCATCCAATTAGCAAAGCCGGACAAATCCAACGATTCAAAATAAGCTGACATCGATAAATATAAATAAGACGAATAAAACTCCGCATTGATCTGATTGTTGAAAGCCGCCTGCATTTTATTACTAATCATAACACTAACCTTTCCATAACCCATGCAAATTGCACAACTCACGAGCTGTTACATTTTCTGCATCTATATTAAAAATCGCCTCCGGCTTATCCGACGGATTTAAGAATTGTCTGTAAACCTTGTCACCCGCGATAAGCTCTATCCACTGGATATAATGCTCGTCAGTCATAGGATGAAGCGTCGAGCCAACGGTGACCTTATAACCGCTATCGATTTTTTCGATAACAGGAACATGCTTTTCATTCGCCATGTCAGCTGTCTGCTCCTCCAACAAATCCATGTGATGGCCGCAGCAATCTAACATGCCCTCTGCAGGCTCCAAAACCTCTAAAATAACGCCGCATAATGCACATCTATAGATACCAAGCCTATTCATCTTTGCCATGATTTAATTGCCTTTCAAAAAACTAAAATCCATTTATAATAAATCCAACGATTTATGTTTGGCTAAAATCGTGTCAGCTAGCTCATCCAGCGCAGCGAAATCAGCATCGCTCGGCGTGCCCTTAGCCAAAACAGGCGTCAAAATCTCTACCTTGAGATTCGATATCATCGCGGCCAACTGGTCAACCATTTTTCCGCCCCAACCGAACGAACCAATAATCGAAATATATTTAACGCTAGGCCGAACAGCGTTGGCTAAAAAAGCAGCAGAAGCCGCCGCAGGATGAGCGCCAGCTAAAACAGTCGGCGAACCAATGACAACCGTAGCAGCATCCACAAGCGAAATGGCGAGCTTGCCGATATCCACTGTCGACAATTCAATCTGCTTGACCATAATGCCGCGAGTAACCAAAGCGTCAACCAGATAATCAACCATCTGCTTCGTACTGCCGTGCATCGAAACATAAGGCAAAACGACCTCGTTCTTAACTGTGTCACTAGACCAATCACTATAAGCATCAACTATAAACGATGGATTTGCGTGAACTGGGCCGTGACTCGGAGCTATCATGTCTATCGCAAACGGCTTGAGCTTAGCAATGTTGGCTGTCACCTGTCGCCGAAACGGCAGCATAATCTCCGCAAAATAACGCTTGGCTGATTCGTAAACAGCCGCCTCGTCTTCAACAAACAAGCTGGTAGTCGCGAAATGGGAGCCGAAAAAATCGCACGAAAACAAAATCTTGTCCTCCTGCAAATATGTCCCCATAGTCTCCGGCCAATGTACCCAAGGCAAAAGCATAAACTCCAGCGTCTTATCGCCGAGAGAAATAGTTTCGCCATCTGTCACCGTAATAAACTGATCTTCCTCAAGATCCAGCAAATCCAAAAGCATAGTCTTACACTTTGGATTCGTCACAACCTTAGCGTCAGGATACATCAACAAAACATCAACAATACTGCCGGAATGATCCTGCTCTGCGTGGTTAGCTATTATATAATCAATCTTGTCGACCGACCCAGACAACAAATTGTCAAACAATGTCGAAGTCATATGACTGTCAACTGTGTCAATCAGAGCTGTTTTTTCACTGCCTCTAATAAAATAACTGTTATAGCTGGTGCCGTCCGGAAGCGGGATCAATCTGTCGAACAATCTCGCATCAAAATCAATAGCGCCAACTGCATGAACATTGGGAATTAACTCTCTAAACATGATTCAATATACCTCTATCTAAACAAGTTCTTTAACAGCTGACAAAACAGCCTCATAATCAGGCTCATTTGTCAACTCCGGGACTAACTCGGCATATCGCAGAATTTGATCCTTATCGACGACAAAAACTCCGCGAGCAAGCAGACGCAAATCACTAATCAACACGCCAAAAGACTTGCCGAAATCAGCTTCTCTATGGTCGGAAAGCATATGAACATTAGCCACATCAGCAGCTATGCACCAGCGATCCTGCCCGAACGGCAAATCCATACTGATCGCCAAAACCACAACATTATCACTCAACTTGATCGCCTCCGAATTGAACCGGCGAGTCATCATGTCACATACCGAAGTGTCCAGCGATGGAACACAGGATATGATGCAAATTTTGCCTGCAAAATCGCTGAGCTTGACCGGTTTTAACTCCTTATTAACGAGCAGACAATCCGGTATCTTTTCGCCAATAGCTAATTCCTTGCCGACCAATTCAAGCGGGTCGCCGTGCATCGTAACTGTTCTTGCCATAATAATATCCCCGTCTTAAATGTTCCAAAAATAATACTAAAAATTAGTCGCCTCAACCTCAAAATAAGCCTGCGGATGAGCACAAGCCGGACAAGACTTGAGGGCTTCTGTGCCTTCGTGAACATAGCCGCAATTACTGCAAACCCAGCGGACAGGAGTGTCCTTTTTGAAAACAGTTCCAGCTTCAATGTTTTT
>CBDUWP010000071.1:0-7493 GCA_965370955.1 uncultured bacterium
TCACTCCGTGCTGGGCGTGTTCTCATCCCTCCAAAAAACGGAGAAGGCGGGATTCGAACCCGCGGTACGGAATCCCGTACACAGCCATTCCAAGACTGCACCTTAAGCCACTCGGACACCTCTCCAACAAACAATCAAAAGCTCAAGATAGATTTATACAAAAAAAACACTGAAACATCAATTATTAATTGCAAGACCTTTACTTTCCACCGCCAAATTCATACAATAGCTTTTACTGAGCTCAACATTTTACAGTTACGGGATTATTTTCGCAATAAGATGAAAATTGCCGGCATACATAACACGAACAATTGGTTTTCTGACGAAGGGCCTTTTTCAGACGTGGTCATATCGTCCAGAATTCGCCTAGCCCGAAATCTGGCTGGCTTTCCATTTACCTCGAAATGTGCAATGCCGGACAAGCAAGTCATTCTCGATAAATTGCTAAACACCTTTGAGAATCTCGACCTCGGTGAAGAGCTGTTTTTCGCCTCTATCGATAAGACCAAACAATTAGACCGCCAGCTCCTCGTTGAGCGTCACCTTATCAGTACAGATTTAGCCAAAGCCAGCGGCCCCCGAGCCGTTGCAATCGCGCCGAAAAAACATTTCACCGCCATGATCAACGAAGAAGATCATTTACGGATGCAAATTATCAAGCCGGGCTTGCAGCTCAAAAAATGCTTCGCCGACATTGACACCATAGACGACATGGTTGAAGCCAAAAATCATTACAGCTTTCACAAAAAATATGGCTATTTAACTGCCTGCCTAACAAACGTCGGCACAGGCATTAGAGCTTCTGTCATGCTTCATTTGCCTGCATTAAAAATCACAGGCAAGATCCAGCATTTCATCAACGCCGCCAAAGATATGAATCTCGCAGTTCGCGGTTTTTTTGGTGAGGGTTCACGAGCGGTCGGCGATTTTTATCAACTGTCGAACCATCAAACACTCGGCATAACAGAAACTCAAATCGTTAAAATGATGCAAGATACCATTGTTCCGGAAATAATCCATTACGAAAACAAAGCCAGACAGCAGCTTTTCGACAAGCACCACATGAACATTTTTGACGACAAAATTGTCCGCGCCCTAGCCCTATTAACAAACGCTCATCTGATCAGTTCTCACGAAGCGTTACAATTATTGAGTCAGCTTCGCCTTGGCATCAGCATTCACAATCGCTACGGCAATAAAACTGCTGCCCTTTGCCGCATTGGCCAATTAAAAGAAAACAGTTCGCACAATTTTTCCATAGCCACAATCAACCAGCTTTTCACCTCCACTTTGCCCGCCCATTTACAGATCAATCACGGCAAGAGTTTAACTGCCACCGATCGCGATATCCTAAGAGCTAGGATAATTCGATCAGCCCTAAGTTAAACTGCACTTGGGCCGATAAATAAAGCGTTCATCATTGGCTGCACTATTTAATAGCCCCGAGATCGCAAAAACATGCTATTTTTTCATTTTTTTCATTTTTTTTGCTTTTTTTGCATCTTTCTTAAATATTTCACAATAATATTCAAACCCCGCCCCCGAAAAAACCGAAAGATATCTCTAGGAGTTAGGATTTCAACAATAATTTAATACCGTGGGGGTATCAAATGAAAGATCGCATTAGAAGAATCATCATTATTGATGATAATGATAGTATCCACTCAGACTTTGCATCCATTTTGGGCAAACAGAAGGAAGACACATCAAAATTGGATGCTCTTGGCTCAGCTCTTTTTAGTAATGACAGCTCTGACAATACTCAGCTCGCCACAGACAATCAATATGATCTTGGCTTTGCCTCTCAGGGACAGGATGGTTTTGAGATGGTCAAGCAAGCCCTCGCCGACGGCAAGCCCTATGAGTTAGCTTTCGTTGACATGCGTATGCCTCCGGGCTGGGATGGTTTAGAGACCATCAAGCACATTTGGTCTGTTGATCCTGAGATACAGGTAGTCATTTGCACCGCCTATTCGGATTATTCATGGGAAGATATTGTCGCTGAATTAGGTGATACTGACAATTTACTGATATTGAAAAAGCCTTTTGACATTATAGAAGTCACTCAGCTTGCCAGCGTATTGACAGGCAAATGGCTTTACGCTCAAATGATTGCGGAGAAATTGCAGAATCTCAATAACACCATAGAGTTGAAGTCCACAGAACTTGATCAAGCGAATAAAAAGCGAGAAGAGCTTTTGCAGGCCATGCGTAGTGAAATCAGATGTCCCGCAGAGGGCATTGCTGGTCTTCTCACTCTCACACTTGATGCCAATTTGCCGATGCCGATTTCCAATTACATATCGACAGCCAAATCGTCAACAGATGTCCTTTTAGCGATAATAAACGACATTGAGGACATAGACAATCTTGAGCATGGCCTAGCCATCAAACTAGATAAAGCTGACGTCTCATTAACTGAACTCCTCGATCACGTCAAGGAGCTCATGAATCAGCTCGGCGAACCAAAGAATGTCACCTTCAACATAAACATTGATCCTTCTGTTCAGGAAACCATATTTTCTGACCACACTAGGCTGTTTCAGTTTTTCATCAGCACCATGAGCAGTATGTTAAGATTCACTCAGGATGGCAACATAAATGTTTCTGTCAATGAGGTCACCGACGAAGAAACTGGCATCATCCAGATTTACATCAAGAGTGACTGTACAATGTCAAAAGACAGCTTAGACACGTTCCGCAATATATTGACAGGCCACGATGAGCACTCGACCAACCTTGACGAATTAGGCGCAGCCGACCATGAGGCCCTGATCATTAAAATGTTGAGCAAAATTCTTAACATCAGCACCTCGATTTCAGCTCAAAATCAGGGCACAGAGATGTTAATAACTATGGAACTGGCTTTACCTGTAAGCGTTTAATTGGCGACAGAGCGATTTGTCACCCGATATCAGCCAATTCGATGGTTCCTGCGAATCGTTTAACGACCAGCTTTCGCAGATTTTTATTGATTGGTTTGTTTAGCATTGGATCTTTATTCACTAGTTGAAAAGCATCTCTTCTAGCGGCCATCATAAGGTCATAATCTTCAACGATATCGGCAATTTTCAGATTAGCGATTCCATGCTGCCTATCGCTCAGCAGTTCTCCGGGCCCTCTCATTTGGAAATCTTTTTGCGCTATTTCGAAACCGTCATTTGTTTTAACCATCATATCGATTCTTTGTTTTGCAATTTCGCTATCAGAATCAGACAATAGAAAACAGTATGACTTTTCTTTTCCTCTTCCGATTCGTCCTCTTAGCTGATGCAGTTGCGCAAGCCCAAATCTATCCGCTGTTTCGATCACCATAACGGTAGCATTTGGCACATCGATTCCCACCTCAATAATAATTGTCGCCACCAGCACATCGATTTTTCCATCGGCGAAATCAGCCATAATTTTTTGTTTTTCCTCTGATTTCATTTGCCCATGCACGAATCCAACATTAAATTGTGGAAATATTTTTTCCTTTAGCAGCTTATATTCTTTTTTAGCCGCCTTGACATTATTTTTATTTTTGCCGTCTGCCGAATTTTCAGCCTCGATTCTCGGATAAACGAAGTAAGCCTGCTGTTTATTTTTTAATTTGTCCTCGATAAATTTGTAGCATTTGGCCAGATTTTTTTTCTCGACAAATTTTGTCACAATCCCGCCCCTTCCTTTTGGCAGATGCTTTATAACAGATAGATCGAGATCCCCGAACGCCGCCATAGTCAATGTTCTCGGTATTGGCGTCGCTGTCATAACTAGACAATGGGGCGAAGATTTTTTGCGTAATTTGCTCCTTTGATGCACTCCAAATTTATGCTGTTCATCGATAATAATCAACGCCAGCTTTTTGAATACCACATCCTCGTTTAGGATAGCCACAGTAGACGCGACGATGTCCACTTTGCCCTCTGCTATTTGTTTTATAATAGCTTGTCGTTTTTTCCCAGCCATTGCCCCGGTCATCAATGTTCGCTTAACCTTACTTCCAGCCAAATATTTTTGCATACTTTCAAAATGCTGTTTAGCCAAAATTTCTGTTGGTGCCATGATAGCCACCTGACAACCGCCCGCGATCGCCGCCAGCGCCGCATAGAGTGCCACCGGCGTTTTCCCACATCCGACATCCCCCTGCAGCAATCGATTCATCGGCACAGGCAGCGCGATATCTTCTGCTATCTGCTTTACCACCTGATTTTGATCTTCTGTTAGATCAAATGGAAATCTTTTTCTGATCCTGCCATCGAGTCTTTTATCGAGTTTTATCGCGTAAGCAGTCGAGAAATTTTTCACTCTGTACCTTTTCAGTGCCATTGCCAGCTGCATTAGAAACAGCTCATCATATTTCAATCGCCTTTTCGCCAGAGCCAATTGCTTTTTATTTTTCGGATGATGTATCGCCATAAAAGCCTTTGCCCTATCGATCAATTGTGCTTTTTTCAGAAACTCATCATCATAAATTTCTTCTATCAGGCTTGGTATATGTTTTAATAGTGGCGTGATAATTTTTTTTATTTGCCTGCTGGACAATTTCGCTGTCGCCTTGTATACGCCTCCTGAAAGACAATCAGCTGGTTTTAGCTCTTGTGATTGCTGTTGGTCTAGTATAACAAATTCGGGATTGGTCAATTGCAGGCCACTTTTGTATAGAGCCATTTTTCCGCTAGCCATTATCATTTGTCCCGGTTCGATTTGTTTTTGGAGATATCCACCATTGAACCACACGATTTTGCAGGCAGCTGTTTCATCAGCCACGACAGCCTCGAACATTTTCGGCCTTGCCCACATCAGATAATCTGTCGACTCGATTTGCCCTAAGATGGTGACATCTTGTTTTGGCTTAGCGTTTGCTATTTTTACTTGCTTTGGTATAAAGACCCAGTCTCTCGGAAAATATCCGAGTAGATCTGTAATGGTTTCGATGCCGAACTTTTGAAAAATTTTTGCTTTTGAGGGTCCAACTCCTGTCAAAAATTGAACTGGCATTTGTTTGTCATATTTTTGTTTTTTTTGCTGTTGACTTGGCATAAGATTTTTCATATTTAGAACAATAGTTTGATTGCGGCCGCAGCCGATGCCAGCTGTACTAGGCAATTAAATTTCGTCTGATTGATTCTTTTCAGGCACCACAATCCTGTCAATCCTCCAATTAGTATTACAGGCAGCATGATTAGGCTTATCTGCAGCGAGCTGATTGTCAACAACCCGCCTTTAATATATAGCGGCAATTTGATCCAGTTAACGATACAGAAGAACCACGCTGCTGTCGGAATAAATTCATCTTTGGATAAGCCGTATACTAGGAAATAGATAATTGCCACAGCCGACCCGACATTTGCCATCACGCTTGTCACTCCCACTATAAATCCTAGAATAACAGCGAACCACAATTGATGCGGTATTTTTTTTTCAAGATTTTTTATTTTAGTTCGGACGAAGTTCAAGATTAGTGACACGATAATTATCGTCCCTATGATTGGATATAGCTTTTGGTCATCGACTCTCCCGATAGCATAATACCCCGCTATTACGCCGCAAAATGTGGCAGGCAGTAGTTTAGCGATATGTTTCCATTGTACTTTTTTTCTATAGTAGTGGATAGCAAACAGATCCGCTGTTATTAGAAACGCCAGTACGATTCCGAGTGACATTTTCGCCGGCATAATCATCGCCGCCATCGGCACTACTATGATATTAGCTCCTGCAAGCCCTGCTTTTGAGGCTCCTATTAGAAATGCCCCTAAAATTAAGACTGCCAGATCGAGTTGACTAAATTGGTCCATAGATTTCAGCCTGATTTTGCATTTATTTTATAGAATTACAATTTCTGTTCATTCCATACTATCTTCAAATGCCGTCATCCTGCAAGCCTTTATATCTAAATATTGCATAGTTATCCACTATTCGATCGTTGATTAACATTTGCATCATCGTTACTACTCTGTCCATTGAGCTGGATGTTGCCTGTCCTCCGAAGCCGGATACTAAATCCACTTCGGTGCCTGAGCCGGATGCTGCCTGTCCTCCGAAGCCCGCAGGGCGACTGTCGAAGCTCGAAGTTCGGCGAAGGGGGAAGCCTGTCGAAATGTGTCGAAGTATGTCGAAATTAGGCGAACATTCGTTTTTTTTGCTCTCACCGGAGTTTTGAGTGGAAAAAAGGAAATTAGCGTTTTGGTTTGCTATAAGTATCGCAGCCCTATGCCCAATTGTTTTTGTTTGTGTTTATCATAGCCTGCGTTTTTTATTTCGTAACGCCAGCATTCCCAGTCCTAGTAACCCAATAGTCGCTGGTTCCGGCGAAGGTAGTGTCCCACCAGTCATGACAGTCATGACAGGCAAATTAATTGGCGTTCCCCCTACATTAATAGTACTCCCCACAACTGTCGTAGGGTCACAACCAAAACTTCCACCACTAGACATGTTTAGCTCATCTTCTACAATAATTGGTGCCGTTACTATAATTTCGCCGGTCGCATAGAGAGCAAAACTTCCTGCTCCGTAGACCCCATTACCTCCGCAATAAAAATACCCGCTATTGGTTCCGTTACAGATAATGGTTACATCTCCCTCTAGGTGTAATTTGCCAGTTCCTGTGATATCGACATAATCATATGTATATTCTCCTGCTTCCAGAATATAGACATCTTCGGTGATTTCCAACATGGTGGCATTTCCAATTGCAGATATACAGAAGAGCACCCAGCCCATTGCCAACTTTTTCATATTTTTCAACTCCCAAATCAGATTTTTTCCCCGTGTCGTTCCTGCTTGGTCATCACCCGTGGATTAGGATATATTTTTCGATTGTTATTGTCAAATTAAATCGTACATTTTAGAGCAATTTAATTTGTATTGCTGTTTGTGATTAGATTTGGCATTACCTTTAAACCTTCGCTTATCCACACCACCCGTTCTTCGCAACGGTGCTGCTACGAATGGTAAACCTGTTGGCATGGTGATTTACTGTCGGTATTATCTTTGAAACTTAATCTAGGATTGCTGCTTTCGATTAGCATTACTCTCAATTTCCATCCGTCGTTTAATACTGCCATAAAACCCGCTGGTGCTGACCTTCAGCACCCTGCACATTGCAGTGATTGGAAAGAGCCGCTTATTCTTTTTGATCCATGCGTACTTCATAGCGACTCTTTGGCAAAGTACGCCGCGGCTTTTTTTAATATTTCGTTCTCCATTTTTAGCTGACGAAGTTCTTTGCGAAGTAGTCTGATTTCATCAATTTTGGGTTGAATTATAGCTTTGGATGGAAGCTCTCCTGTTTGTTGAAATTTTTGGATCCAATTTCTGACAGATTTGCCTGTTGCCCCTAATCTTTTAGCTGCTTTATCACAGGAATAACCTTGCTCTGTAACTAATTTTGCAGCCTGTAATTTGAACTACTTACTGTACTTTTGATACTTTGCCATTTTGGACACTCCTTGTAAATTGGGCATTATAACTCCTGATCAAGTGTCCGTAAATCGTTTGGCACCTCACTTTTC
>CBDUWP010000072.1:0-7422 GCA_965370955.1 uncultured bacterium
ATTGATGACTTTTTCATCAGTAATTTTTTCAAAATTAACATCAACGCCAAGCTCTGTTATCGCAGTTTTAATATTAGCTTCGCATTCAGATATTTTTTCATCTTGAGGATCATCTTTAGCCAGCAAAAACAGAGTCGCCTTTTTCTGCTTAATCATAAGCCGAAGCTTTTCGTTAATGCGTTTTTGGATCGCTGCAATCAATTCATTTTTTGGCGGGATTCTCGACACAAACTCTATCTTGCCATCAATACATATCGTTGGAATATTTCTCACCATCAGTGACGTCATAAACACCAGAGATTCACGATACTTGATTTTATGCTCGCGCCACTGAACAATTCCATCAAATTCCGGAGCAACCTTTCGCACAGCGTCAACCATATATTGACAAGGAGCGCAAGCCTCAGAATCCAAAGTGATAATGTCTACAATCACCTTGTCCGACTGGCCATAATCAGCCAGATTCAGTTTGGCCCCCTCATCATCATTTGTCACAATCGACTTGACCACGTCTCGCTGATATTCATCTTCGACGATCGTCGTGATCGCTGCAAGATTTTCAGGCGGCGTGGCATAGGGCAAATCGCAGCCCGGAGCAAGAATAAAGCCTTTTTCACCGCCGATTTCCATACAAGCGATAGCATTTTTCTGCGAATCGATTTCTGTCCCCAATAGCAGTACAGATGTCAATTGTAGATTGCCTCCAAAGCTAATCCCTTTTTCAACACAAATGTCACGCACATAATCCAGCGGAATATTTTCATCAATTGAAATGTTTTCCGGCATACAATCGCACATCACCTCGATATTCTGCTGGGCATGTCCGCAAACAAAAAATGACCCCATAGATTTTTTAGAACGAATATATTCAAAAACATCTTTCATGGGCGATGCTACAAAATCATTAAACTGATCAGGACCAATCTGGCTCGTCATCGGGTCAACCACAGCGATTATATCGCAGCCAGCCTCGATATAATATCCAGACATAGCATTACAGACCTCCTTACAAAATTCCAAAAGGTCTTTAATATACTGAGGATCGTCGAACATTTTCATGAAAATATCCGTCCCCAGCAAATGCAGAGCTAAAGTAAATGGCCCAGTGACAAGACCATACAATGCAATGTCAGGATTGTCTTTTTTAATATTTTTTGTCGCCTTGAGCACCGTTTTTATTCTGCCGTCATTAGCAGTTGGAATTTTCAGATCGCCAAGCTCGACACCTTCCGCCAATGGATGCGAGTAAACTGCCGGCGGATTGTCATCTGCCCACTTCAATTTGCACCCGAAAACTTCCGCTTCTATTTGCAAATCAAAAGTAACCGGAATGCCATCCGGCCGATACATTTCGATTGCCTTGTTAGCCCCTTTTGTTATGAGGTCGGCATCTTTGAAATACTCTGTTGCTGATACGCCCAACAATGCCGCCGCATGACTTCCTACAAACGGCACCCACGGCAGCCTATCAACAGCCTCACACTTAAATGCTTTTAGAACTCGCTCTTTTCCAGTCATGATCACCTCTAGGTTTAGCAATTAAAATATCAGTTATTTCATTACAATAATTTGCTTACACTTTACATTTTTGATTATAGCGATTGCTTATAGGCAAAAACAAGCCGCTCTTGTCCTTTTAGCACAATAATATAACTAATCAGCACATTAGGGACAAAATACATAAAAAAACGTCAGCTGAATCCTCTTTAAGATGCCAAAAAAGGCCATAATAGCAATATAGTGGGATTTTGAGTTTGCATTGTGAATCCATTTTTAGGATAATATATTTTGATATTTCATGAAAGATAGAGCTATGCCTAAGATCGCAAATTTAACTAATTTTTTATCGCAGAAAACCTTGAAAATAATAGAGCGGGCTTTCACGAAAAGCTTTGCCCTTCCTTTGGAAATCTGCGACTGCCACGGCAAAGAGCTAGTCAATATGAGTTCTGAATCTTGTCACCCTCAATTTTGTCAACTCGTAAAGCGATCGCGGCTTGGCAAAAAAAAATGTATACAAGAACGGATCCGCAGCATAAATATCTCAATCGAAACCGGACAGCCATACGTTTGCATTTGTCACGCAGGCATAGTGTTGATCTGTATTCCTATCATGGAAAATGACATACCTCTTGGAGGATTGTTTCTGGGAAAATGCCTCTGGGAAAAACCGAACGAGTTGATGCTCAAAGATATAGAAACAAGATTAAAAGGTATAGCAGCTAACAAAAAGTTTCTTCTCGAATCGGTTCAAGCTTTAGATCTATTTTCACCACGTGAAATATTCGAAATATCGAATTTTTTATTCATTCTTTTTTACGAGATGTCTCATCTCGATCCTCAAGTGATAAAGTGGCGAAACGAGCTTAGCCAGCAACAGTCACAAATCGGGGAATTTATACAAGAGCATAAAAAGCATACCGCCTCGCGGCCTTATCCATATAATTACGAACGCCAATTGATGAACAAGGTTAAAATTGGTGATCGCGTTGGCGTTAGAGACACACTCAACTGCATGCTTGCCACGATAATGCTTGAGAATCCGGGTCAACTGAACATTTTAAAAGCCAAGCTGTTTGAATTATTGAGCATTTTAAGCCGATCAGCCGTTGAGGGCGGCGCTGATATCAACATTTCATTGAACAAAAATCTGGATTACCTTCAAAAATTAATGCACATCGAAAACCAGCAAGATTTATGCGCTTGGACAGGAAAGGCAATTGACGAATTTACCGAGCTTGTCTATGCCCATCAGAGCTCCAAAAAAATAACACAAATTAGGCCGGCTGTTGAATATATCGAAAAAAATTATCAAAGTCAGATCGCTCTGTCTGATGTTGCAACGGCTGTCCACCTCAGCGTCTCACGGCTTGCTCATGTATTCAAAGAGCAAATGGGCATTACCGTAATAGACCACTTGACGAAAGTCAGAATTGAAAAAGCCAAGCATTTGCTTTTGTTTACTGACAAAAACTGTACGGAAATTGGCTTTGATGTAGGCTACAAAACACAAAGTTACTTCACCAAAATATTCAAAGAATCCACATCGTGGACGCCGAAACAATTCAAAAAATTAAATCAGAGATAATGTTTTTGGGTATTGTTTTGATTAGCTCAATTGTTTTTTAATGGCGTTAAACCTTTTCAGAACAAATAGGCAACAAAAATAGGTGAAATTTGCGGCCCATTAAATTTCATTGAAAATAGCTTTTAGGCCGATAGACAACTCAGAACAACCATTTTATGGAGTAAAAAATATGAAAAACAGCATTTTAACAATTATGATCGCAATTTTTTTATTGATTCTGTTCGCCGGCTGTCAAGAATCTAGTCAAATCTCTGAATTTAGTGATAGGCAAGCCACATTGATTGCCGCCGAAAACAGAAAGCTAAAAAAACATATTGATCAATTAAAGCATAATCTCAGTGGTCAAAAACAGTTAGTTCAGCAGTGCTTACAGGAAAAAAAACAGCAAGCTTTAGATATGCAGCAATCAAACAAGCAATTGGTCGAGATGACGTTCAAAGATTTAGAGGAAAATTTGAACATGAAGCGCACAATCGAACAATTACGCAAAAAAATCGAGAAATTGCAACCATCAGTTCAATAGATTTAATTATTTAGCTATATTATTAACTGCTTCAATTGGCGACGGCATTTTTTTGTTTGGATAGTGTTTTTTTGCTGCAGCAGCCACGAGTCCAACAAACATTGGTTCTGGGGTCAGCGGCCTTGACGTAAGACACGGATGGGCTTGAGTGCCAATGAAATAGGGATGATCGGGGATTTCCATGATTTGCATAATCGGTTGATTGGGGGCCTTGCCTGAAAAAATCATTCCGGCCTTTTCTAGCGTGTCAATATATTTCGGATCGACTTCGTATCTATGTCTAAATCGTAATTTGACTGAGTCCTTTTTGCCATATAATTCCCATGCTGTGGTATTTTTCTTGATCTCCACGCAAAATCCGCCCAAACGCATATTGCCGCCAAGTCCCTCGATCTTTTTCTGCTCCGGCAATATGTCAATCACAGCATCGGAACAATTAGAATCAATCTCAGTACTGTTGGCATCATCGAGATTACAAACATTTCGAGCAAATTCAATCACGGCTGTTTGAAAACCTAAGCATAAGCCCAGATACGGCAAATTATTTTCACGAGCATATTTGATACAAGTAATCTTGCCCTCTGTGCCACGAACTCCAAAACCGCCCGGAACAATAATGCCATCAACTTTCGATAAAAAATCTGAAACATTACCATCAGAAATATCTGTCGTATCAATCCACTTAATATCAACATCTGTTCCTAAAACTATTCCAGCATGCTCTAGGGCATTTATGATCGAAGCATAACTATCACGAACCGATGTGTATTTGCCAGTAATGCCAATGGTTACCTGCTTGTCGGCTTTGCCAATTTTGTCAGTGAAATCAGACCACCTAGACCAAGCCTTACGCTCCTTTTTAAGATTTACTCTATCCTCAATTTTTAACATTCGCAAAACTTCAAAATCCAAGCTATTCTCACGCAACATCGCAGGAATACTATAAATGCTGTCCGAATCGTGCATACTAAAAACCCGCTCGTACGGAACATTACTATAAACACTAATCTTCTGACGAACAGTATCTGTCACCTCTGAAGAACAGCGGCAAGCAATCATGTCCGGCTGAATGCCCAACTGCATCAACTGCTTAATGCCAAGCTGAGCGGCCTTAGATTTTTGCTCGCCCAAAATTTTCGGCTCAAGAATATAGGTCAAAGCAACAAAACAACTGCTCGATGGACCCTCCTCATAAGCTAACTCACGCATCGCTTCAATATAATAAGCATTTTCCAAATCGCCAACAGTGCCGCCAATCTCCACAAATACAATATCTGCATCTGTTGCCATCGCTAATTTACGAAGCTTAAGCTTGACCTCGCCTGTAACATGCGGAATCATCTGTACATCTCTACCCAGATATTCACCCTGACGCTCCTTAGCTAAAACCGAGCTGAAAATTTGGCCACTCGTCGCAAAATTATCGCCACTTAAATCCTGATTGAGCATACGCTCATACGTGCCGAGATCCATGTCACATTCCATGCCGTCATCAAGCACAAAAACTTCACCATGACGAAAAGGATTCAGCGTGCCAGAATCAATATTCAAATAACCCTCCAGTTTTATGGGAGCAACCTTAAGGCCTTTATCCTGCATCAATTTAGCCAAACATGATGAAAAAATGCCCTTGCCCAAACCACTCATGACCGTGCCCATGACAAAACAATATTTAGTTTTGCCCTTTTGGTAACCATCCGGAATCAATGAGAAAAATTCACTGTCAGTTGAAACGTCACTAACCGATGCTAATAAATCCCTATTCTTTGACATACTAATCCCTTTTTATTTTTGCCACAGAAAGCACAAAGCTCAGTGGCTATTTTTGTCTCTTTACAAATTTCTGATATTGGTCAAACGTATCAATGCCTTCGCAAACGCTATCCACCTTGCCAACTAAAATCGAATAACCATTCTCAATGACACGCAACTGCTCAAGCTTTTCAGATTGCTCCAGCATTGTCTGTGGCAAAGAAGTTAGCTTAGCTAAAAAACTTTTGCGATAAGCATAAATACCTATGTGACGCAAATAATGGCTGCTGTCACCTACTCCAACCGAATCCCTGTCGTAAGGAATGGCCAACCGCGAAAAATAAATCGCCCTGCCACCTGAATCAACAATGACCTTAACTATATTCGGATCAGAAACCTGCGCCTGCGAACCCATTCCAGAAGCCAATGTCGCCATCGGACAATCCGGATTGTCTATCAATAATTGGCCAACCAAATCAATGTGAGCAGGATCAATCTCCGGCTCATCAGCCTGAACATTGATCACAATATCCACGTCAATATCGCAAACAGCTTCGGCAATCCTGTCTGTACCACTTTGATGATCAAGGCTGGTCAAAATACAGCTTGCACCAAATTTTGCCGCAGCTTGAACAATCCGACTGTCATCGGCGGCAATGATTACCTCACGAGGCAATCTAGCCAAACAAGCTTGCTCATAAGTATGCTGAACAAGAAATTTGCCGGTATCACAAGCAAGCACCTTACCGCAAAAACGGCTAGATGCATATCTGGCTGGAATACAAACAATAATACTCACTAGAAAACCTTTTTAATAAACGTAAATAGCATGAAGATGAAAACAAAACTTAGATCACAATTTAGCTGATGAAAAGTTTGCTAAATTTAAAATCCAACTGGGCATTTATAATATGTTCATCTGACCGCCCTGTCAATCAATTCTACTTTTTTTTAAGCAAAAGTCTTGTATCTCCTCGCTAAAGCGGAATTTTTCTTCGACAAAAGCCTTGACTTTATTGTGTATATTTGATTAAATTGATGGCTATGAAACAGATCGCAAGCGAAAATGTTAGTCGTTGGTGGTGGCTCGAAGGAAATCTTTCCGACGGGTAAGCGGTGATCTGCTATCATAAAAACGTCAGTTATTATCAAACGGCGGCCTGTTGGAAAAATGGGTCGCCGTTTTTTTATGAGCAAAATAAGAAATGTCAATAATCAAAAAGGTATAAAGGACTAAAAATGGAAGATTATAAATCGATAATAAACTCTGCTAAACCAGGTGATATTATACCGATAGTTAAGCAAATAGATATTTCCGATCCAACTGATTTTTTCGCTAAACTTAGCAATTACGGCAATAATAAAAATTGCTGTCTCTTAGAATCACGAGAATATTTAGATTCTGACGGCGGCGCTTTAAGCTTCGGAACAGCAAAGCCAGCACTATACTTAACCGGAACAAGCAACAAATTCACAATCGAAGCACTCACCAAAACTGGCAAAAGAATGATAACATATCTAAAAAATAAAAAAGGCTGTTTTGATTTCTGCAGTAAAATAAATTTCGACGAAACTAAAATAACAGGCACAATCGGAATTGATGATTCGCTAAAAGATGAAAATTCCAGACTTAGCAGCTCTAATCAAATGGATGTGCTGAGAGCAGTAGCTTTTTCGTTTAAGCTGGCAAGTAAGCCCTTTAGAGTGACATGCGGATTGCTGGGGGCACTGAGCTATGATTTCATCGATCAGTTTGAAAATCTGCCGCAAAATAAAGATGATCTGCTGAAAAATCCAGATTACGAATTATATTTCGCTGACAATATCTTTCTGATGGACCATGAAAAACAACAAGGCTATATCGTGGTCAACGTAATTATAACCGATGATAACAAAGAATCAATCATTCAAGAGGCTCAAGACTGTTTCGATTATTATGCTAATATCGTTCGGTTTGACTGCCATGCGAATGCAAACAATAGCAATGGCCAAAAAGCAAACAGCAAAGCCACAACCGATACCAATAGCGAACAATATCAACAGATGGTCAAAACAGCTA
>CBDUWP010000073.1:0-7207 GCA_965370955.1 uncultured bacterium
CTCGGCGGTTTTTATCAATAAATCCTTCATATTGTCCGTTATTTTAATCGGTTTTTGTTAAGGTTGCAACGATCAATAAAGATGTTTGTTTGCCCGTATTTTTACTCATCGTCATCTTCAAGAATTCTAACCGGATCAAGCGGCTCTGGCTTTATGCCTGGCCAACTTTCATGATCCTGCATTTCTTTTTCATACTTTTCAAAAGTTGCCCGATTTTTCAATGAAACACGCTTGATATCAGAAATGTCGTTGGTGCCGCCTGGTCTCAAAATATTAGCTTTAACGAAAATATAAAGCCTACTTTGCTTGTCCTTATTTGAAACCCCTCTAAATAGACCACCAATAAGTGGAATGTCACCTAAAATAGGAACTTTGCTGCCGCCTTTAGACTGATTCATTTTTTCCAGACCGCCAAGAATTACTGTATATCGATCAGGAACGGTTATCACTGTATTTACATTACTGGTAGTCGTGTCATAGGGCCTGTTTGGGTCATCTGCGTCAGAAGTCTCAATTCTAAAATCAGTGCGATTCAAAGCGATTGTAAGGCGAAGATTGTCCCCTGTGCTAATGTGAGGAGTTATTGTCAGCGTTATGTCGGCATTGTATGGTACGTATTCTTTAGTGTTAACTCCAATGTTTTTAGTTTCAGCGCTGTCTGGGTCTGTTGTTGGGACATAATGTATGCTGTCTTTAGCGAAATATACTGTTTCTTGGGCAGTAATTGTGCCTTCTTCGTTATCATTAACCAGAAGTTTGGGCTTTGCCATAATACGCCCATATTTTTGGGTTTCCACTGCCTCTAGAATCGCGGCTATTTTTGAATCACCAAAAAAGCCGCTAAAGTTTCCTGAAGCTGATTGGCCTTCTATGAATCTTCTGTCTTTTGATTCCATTAATTTTTTATAATACTCTGTTGGTAATTTTGTGAGAGTATTTGCTGGTGAAAGTTGGGCAAGGTCTGGTGCAGCAGACATTAGATCTAAATTAAAGGTGAATGCATCATCTTTACTGATTTCAACTAAAGTGACATCAAGCAGAACCTGTGGACGATATTCATCAAGCTGTTTGATCAATGTGCCAATCCATTTCTGATTACGCTTATTAGCATAAACCACCAACGAATAGGAGTTCGGATCTGCAACGATTTTTATATTCTCTTCATTATTGCTCTTAGTCGTTTTGGTTCGCTGAACCTTGTCATCTTTTCTGCCGCCTGTTGTTTCTGTCGTAACTGTATCCGATATTAGCTCTTCAAGCATTGATTTAAGCTTTTCAGGGTCTTTGTTCTCGAGCGGATACACAACGTAAGGCGTTGCATTTATTTCCTGCTCGCTGTCAACATAAGCGATTATCATGGTTATCTTGGCATGCTGCTCGGCTGTGGCATTGACTAGCAGCGAATTTGTCGAATCAATAATGATTACCTGTGGTCGGTCGGTGGGCTCTTCTGCGGCGCGATTGCTGGCACTAGATTGCTGGAAGTTGTCCCTGTTTCTAGTGCTTTGATTGTCCCTTGGATTTCTGTTATCTCTTGTGTTTCTATTTGTTCTGCTGCTGGAGCTACTTGACCTGTTGTATGACGAATAACTTGGCGTGATTATGTTGAGCTGGCCTAATTTGTCCACGACATCTTCTGCGCCGACATGCTGAATATCATAAACACGAATCGTTCGTAAATCCTGCTGTTTGACATCTAGGCTGTCGATGATTTTGTTTATCTCAACCAATTGCTCTTGATTGCCAATCATTAAAATGCGATTGGTTCTCTCATCAGAGTCGAGAAAAACGCTGTTTTTTTGTGAAGCACCAATCGAAGCATTAGCGTCTGGACGGTTGTCATTATTACGGCCTGACTTTCTTTTGGAGCGAGAGATTCGACGGCTTTGCGCATCTTGAGGTTGGCTTGCTTTTTGAGTAGCAACCGTTACGCTGATTATTGCAAGCTGACTCGCTAACGCCTCGACTTTTGAAACTAAGACCGAAGCTGCCGTGAATTTCAGCGTGCGCGTCTCAAATATCTTCTTCTTGCCCTGAACATCAATCAAATTCAAAAACTGCTCAATCCTAGCCATTCTATAAGCGTAGCCGGTAATTATTAGGGTGCTGGTATTGTCTATCGAGGCAATGTTCTCGCCAAGACTCATGCCCTTGAGCATGGCTGTGGCTGTTTTTGTGTCAACATGCTTGAGCTTGAAAATGCGAGTGATAATGACATCGCCAACAGTGACCTCGCCCTCGTCAGTATCAATCATCTGAGGATCGATCTCTAAAAGCTGCTCCTTCGGGACTATCGTAACCAGATTGCCTTTGCGGCTCATCACAAAACCGCTGAATTTCAAAACGTTCTCTATAAAGGGATACAACTCCTTAACTGTCAAAGAATCCTGAATTCTAAGGGCAACTGATTTGTTCTTCAATTCGTTTTCATTGTACATGTAATCCAAGTCGAGATATTTGCCCATAAGGTCCAGCAAATCTATAATCTCTAACTTCTCAGGAAGCTCAAGCTCTAATGTGACGTCTTCTTTAGGAAAAGTTTTTGGCTCATAACTTCGCTGTTGACTGAGAAGGCTTTCGTCTTTCGCCTCTTTTTCATCTGCTGCAATCGTTTCAGCTGGCTGGGCTGGTTTTTCCTTTATCTCCGAAGCCAAATCCGATTGGCTGTCTGACGATTCAGTTTTTTGGTCTGGTTGGTCATCTTGGCTGTCGATTAGGTCTTGTTTAATATGTTCAAGATCATTGCTATCAGCAAGGCCGATGGCATTTGCCTCTTTCTGTGCCTGTTCAATCGATTCAAGCAACTGCTCTGTAAAGGTGTCAGGTTCAGACGTTTTTTCCTCTGTTTGCTCCGCCCGATCGGTTAGCTCTGCTTGCTCTATTTGATCGGCTTGATCTTTGGTATCTATATCAGACTCTGCGTCTGCTTTTTCTTTTGTAGCTTTTTCTTCTTTGGCTTTGGTGAGCCAATCCTGTATTTGCTGCTGCGTTTTGTCAGAGGCAACAGCTATGGCAAAGCCCTTGTGGTAACCAATTATTACATTATTTACGTTTGCCTCAGTAGGCGGATTGGCGAATGTGCCGGTCACGATGTTCAGGTCAGTTGCCATCTGAGCTAGCTGTTCAATATCAAGCTGGTCTATGGGTGATATGGCGGCGATTGTGTATTGCTGTTCGCTGTCAACGAGTTTGAGCAGGCCGCTGGCCTTGATTAGATCACCGGAACGAGCGGTTATAAGCAGTGTGTCTGTGCCGGCTATCTGAGAAATCGTGCCGCTACCGGCGCCGATTTGAAGCTGATGCAAATAGGCTGTGGCTGTCTCGGCGTCTATGTGATTAAGAGAAAAAATCCTGTAACGAGCCGATGCCGTATCACTGTCCGCATGACAAATAATCGCAAACAAACAAATCGTAACAATCAAAATATGCACAATCAGGTGCTTTTTAAGAAACATAGATGACTCCATCATTTAGAAATCAAACTCCATTTTTAAACCTATCCCTGATGTAATTCAGGCTATTTGGGTCTTCGGCTTAATATGTGCCTTGCTATACTACTGAGACAGATAAAAGATAGAAAAGTTCCGTAGTTTTTAGTGAAAATTGCGTTTTTCTGCACTATGAAAATTTGACGGCTTTGTTGAAAACCAAAAAAATGCAAAAATATCAAAATTATACTAGGAAAATTCAATTAAACATTTTATACTTGTGTTTGAAACGTTTGTTTGAAAAAGGTGGGTAAATTATGAGTACTGAAACTAAAAAATGTTGCCAAAATCATCAAAATTACGTCCAAACCAGCAGTTATGAACGATTGCTGGATTCGGCTGAGAAGATTTTTTCCCAAAAAGGGTTCAGTGGAACAACAATCAGAGATATTATTACTGATGCCAAATGCAACATCGCAGCGATAAACTACCATTTTGGCAGTAAAGAAAAGCTGTATTTTGAGGTTTATAGCCGGTTGATGATTAAGCTGAGGCAAGAAAGAATCGCGAGCATTGAAAAAGTAATGTCCGATAAGCACGATGAAGCTTTGCTGGAAAAATTATTGATGTCGTTTGCCCATGCTTTTATCCATCCTTTAAGCAGTAAAGATGATCAGCGATGTGTGATTTGCCTCTTAATTCGAGAGTCGCTGGATAGGCTCATGTCGCCTGAGACCTTTATCAAGAATGTGATGATACCTGTTTCGACGGTGTTTGGCGAGGCTTTGATCGAGCTTTATCCATCCTTAACACATAAAAGAGCTATGTCTTGCGTTCAGTCTGTTATCGGACAATTACTGCATGTTGTCTTTCAACAGGAAATGGCTAAAGATGTTCAAGATCTGGATAATTTTTCACTTCCTGAAACACAAGAGTGCATAAATCATATTGTGACTTTTTCTGCTGCGGCGATTCGCAATTTTGCAAAGGAGTCAGCCAGTTGAAATCTGTAACGAAAACTAAATGTGTTGCGGCGATTTTAAGGTTAGTAATGTTGGCAGCTGTTGCGGCAATGTTGGGATTGTCAGGCTGCGCAGCCGGACCTGATTATGCAAGACCGAAATTACCGGTCAGTATCGCTGACAGATATTACAACCAATTAACAAGTTCAGACTCTAACGATATTGTTAATTTGAATCAATGGTGGAAAGGGTTCCACGATGAGGTGACATCGGAAATTGTTGAGGATGTACTGAAAAATAATTATAGCTTGAAAGCGGCGGCGGCTCGATTGGTTCAGGCTCAAGCGGCTTTTAAATATAGCACAGGTTTAGAGTCGCCTGATATTTCAGTGTCTTTTAGCCGCGTCATGTCACGAGTCGATTCTGGGACTCCCGGCTCTGCTTTGCCGGATACAGGAGTAGCGAAAACCCGCATCTATGAACCCAAAGTTAATGTCAGTTATGTTCTCGATTTGTTCGGAAAATTAAAACGAAATAAGCAAGCTGCATGGGCTGATTTGCTCGCCCAAAAAGCTAACGAACAGGCGCTGATCAATTCGATTATCGCAACAACTGTCAAATTGAGAATCAATATAGCGACTATTCAAAAGCAGCTGTCGATAGCAAAAGCTAACACGAAAAGTTTGGCTGATACATTAGAAATAATTCAGCGGCGTTATGAACAGGGGCTTGTGGGGCCGATTGATGTTTATCTCGGCAAGGAAAATTTGGCTTATGCGAGATCGGTTGAGCCCGTTTTGGAATTGGCGCAAATCAAAGCAGGTCACAGTCTCGATGTGCTGTTGGGCAAAAGGCCGGGCGGTTCTGAGGAGTTTATTCAAACGCTGGGTGAGCTGCCGGAATTTGAGCCGGTTAATGTTGGTTTGCCCGCTGGGCTTTTAGATAGGCGGCCGGATATTATGGCGAGCGAATATAAGTTGACAGCGGCCAGTGAAAAAATTGGCTACAGTATGGCGCAACTTTACCCCGATTTGACATTGATAGCGGATTTTGGCTGGAGTTCTCAGACTTCAAACAATATCTTTGCTAGCGAAGCGCAGGTTTATTCGACTATATTTGCTGTTGCGGCTCCTATTTTTAATGGCGGTAAGATCAGAGCTAATATAGATGCAGCAAAAGCAAAGTTTGACGAACTGGCGGCGGATTATGCTTTGGTTGTTTTGACGGCACTAAAAGAGGTTGAAGATACGCTGGTCACAGAGCAAAAATATCGGATTAGATTAGAGCATGTTAAGTTTCGGTTCAAACAGGCTAAAAGTGCTGAAGATTTAGCTCAGCGAAGATATCAGAGGGGGGTCGAAAAAATCTTGACTGTTCTGGAATCACAAAGGAGAAGGAGAAATGCGGAAAATGATTTAGCTCTCTTAAAAAGCTCAATATGGATGGCGAGAGTTGATTTATATTTGTCACTCGGCGGCGATTGGCAAACAGAAGAAAATACAAATGAAAGTCAAAATAAATGATTACGCCAAGAATAAAGAAAATGTTGTCTCACATGGGAAAGCTGTTGGTTGCTCTTGCTCGAAAATATCTTAAAGTTGTTAAACAAGCTATGTTTCGGTTGTGGCAGATTATTGATAAATTGCTCGATTCGCCAAGTAAAACTCGAAGGCAGATTAAAACAAGTATAGCTGTTTTGGTTTTAGCTGTTTTGATACTATTTGTTTTGGTGGCAAGTCGAAAATCACCGAAGAAAATCCAGCGAAAATTTTCAGCTTCCTTAGTCAACGCTTCTCTGTTTAAACAGCAGGATATAACGATGACAATCATCGCTAATGGAACGGTGACACCGAAAGTGCAGCTGGAAATTGTGCCGCAGGTTTCAGGCAAGGTCGTGGCAATTGATCCACAGTTTAAGGCGGGTGGCTTCATTGCAGCAAATGCGACTATTTTGCAGATAGAGCCAAACGATTATCAATTGATTGTCGAACAGGCTCAAGCCGGAGTGGCAGAGGCGATGGTCAAGCTCGACATGGAAAAATCAGAGGCTAAAGTTGCACTAAAAGAGTGGCAGCAGCTGAATCCCCAAACGCAGCCTGATTCGCCGCTGGTATTGAGAAAGCCGCAAATTCGCCAAGCAAAAGCTAAATTGCAATCGGCGAAAGCAGCGCTGGATATGGCGAAACTGAATCTCGACAGAACTAAACTGTCACTTCCTGTTGATGTGATTGTGACGGCAGAATCGGTAGACTTAGGCCAGTTTGTCATGACGGGAAAATCGGTGGGAAAAGGTTATGGAATCAAGGCTGTCGAAATAAGATTACCGCTGGAAGATAGAGAGCTTGGCTGGTTTGATATCCCGCATATGATCAAAACATCCGGCAAAAATAATATATCCGAAAACATCAAAGGGGCACAGGCAGAGATCAAAGCTGATTTTGCCGGAGGGGTTTACGTTTGGAAAGGATATGTGATGCGAAGTACAGGCCAAATCGATGTGAGGTCAAGGTTTGCCTCAGTGGTAATTGAAGTGCCGAATCCGTTTGCAGATTCTGATAAGCCGCCGCTGCTGCCGGGAATATTTGTGGAGGTTGCCATAAAGGGACATCTGCTGAAAAACGCTATCGCAATACCTAGAAACCTGATACATAACGGCAATGAGATTTGGGTCATAAAGGATGGATGTTTGTATATAAAGACGATGAAATTTGCAAGGCAAAATCGCGAATATGCCTATGTGGCGGATCAGGACGAAAAAGAGCTGATGATTGTCACTAGCTCATTGGATGTGGTGACAGATGGTATGAAGATACGGCT
>CBDUWP010000074.1:0-7145 GCA_965370955.1 uncultured bacterium
CGAAGCTTTCCAATTTAACACCGTTTGGCTTGGTTGGTTTGATTAGGTTACCTGTTGCGTTTATGTGTGGAATTTTTTTCTCGGCTCGATGAAGTTCAAGTGAGAAATCTCCGCTATCGTTTAATTTTTCGACGAATTTTCTGCTAATGATATGTATAGCTATGCTTCCTAGTTGAAAAAGCAGTGATCCATCAGGTTGTTTTCTTTCGGCTTGTTCGTCAGAGAGATCGCTATATTCGATTACTGTCATTTTGCCGTCGACGAAACAGAAGTTGCCGACTTTTTCCATCGGATTGGTTTTGATTAGTGCTTTGGAGGACATTTCGGCATTGTTATTTGCGTGCAGTCCTATGAAGAGCGGATCCAATATATTTATTAGTGGATTGTCAATTTGGAAATAGCTAATTTGTTCAATGTTTCGCGATTGCATATCTTGTATAGCACCGCTTTGATACAGGGCTTTTAGACTGCCGCCGTGACCATCTGGTGAACAGGCGATAGTGTTTTTATCAGCCAGTAAAATTTTGCCGTCAAAGCCAAAATTCGGCAGGGTTCCTTGTTTGAAGATAAACACATTATTTTTTTCGAGCCCAAAATAATTCGCTGATTTGAATATTGATACTGTTTGTTCATAGTTTAGCTTGCTTGTCATGATATACCATGGGCAAACAGCGTTATATTTTTTGTTTGTCGCCTTGATAATTTCGGCGAAGATTTGGAAGAGCGTTTTCTTTTTGATTGGACTGGTTGGATAATTTCCTTTTGGCCCATCAAAGCCGAGCCTTGTCCCTTGTCCTCCAGCCACGGTAAAAGCAGCCACTTTACCGGCAGCGATTAGATTTTCACCGATTTTTTCACATTTATTGTAGAATATTTTGTTTTTTTCTGATTTGGGCTGGTTTTTATAGTAGTTAGCTGGGGTTAATTGTCCATTCATGGTATTTTTCGGCTGATTTACCACATATTTTTCGATCCAGACAGCGATTTTGTCTAAATCCAATTGGTCGATTTGTTTAAGCAGGTCATTTTTTTGATTTTCGGCCAGCCCGTCATAAAAATCCAAAAGGTGCTCTTGATGATATTTAGTTAATTTATCTTTGATTTCGCCGAATTTCACTATTTTTGCTCTCCGATTAGTCTCGAATTGGTTCATTTTGGTTTACTTAGCTGATTTTGATTTTAGTTTGTTTATGTGAATTTGGCAATTGGTTTAGTTTGGTTAATATTGATTTTTGCCAAAAATTCAAGAAGTATCTCTATTTTGCCGAAATTAACTTGACAAAAGGGCTCTTTAGTAATAGCATAACATTTAGATGCAGGCGGCAGTTTGATGTGATTATATTTGTATTTATATATTTTTTGTAGTCATCATAATTGTTTATTCATTCCATCAAGCCTTTCTGCCTGATTTGAAAGAGCCTAGTGACATGTTTTGTGACGAAGGACTTGAAAATTGAAGGCTAAGCCAAGAAATGTTAAGTGGTTGGGGCTTGTTCCCCTCTATCCGCTAAGTTTTTTAGTTGGTTTAGTTTTTTTAAAATCAGTATTATGAAACTATTTGATATTGGGCAGAATTTTTTTGGCTAAAATCCGCAAGCTTTAAGTAAATGTAATTTTAATTGTTATTTAAGTTTGTAATTGAAGTTTTTTCGGAAAAGGCTCCAATATCAGATTATTTTGCGGATTTGATTTAGAAAGGAGCAGTACAATGAAAAAGAGAAAAGGTTTTACATTGGTTGAGCTTTTGGTGGTTATTTCCATCATAGCTTTATTGATGGGCATTTTAATGCCGGCTTTGTCGAAGGTCAGATTGATAGCTTTTCGAATGATGTGCGGTGCCAGTGAAAGTGCTATTGGCAAAGCAATGATGATCTATGCTAACGACAATGATGACGATTTTCCCGTTGCCGGCGACTCCAGAGCGAGCGTTTGGGATAGGAACGGCAGGATACAAGATTGGAAAGCGACCAAACGCGCACAAGCTTTTCAGGGCAGTGCTGCTAATGGAGCTACTATCACGTCTTGTTTTTATCTTTTAGTCAGATATGCAGAGGTATCTACAGAACAATTTGTTTGTAAAGGTGACAAAACTGTTGAGCCATTTAAGATTACAGTGGCAGATACTGCAGGCACTATTACTGATGAAACTGCTGTATGGGACTTTGGCACATACAATAGCACCTTAGGTATTTTCCCAGCTAAATTCTGCAGCTATTCTTATCAGATGCCTGTTAGGGTTACGGCCACTGGGAAGCGATTTCCGATTACTGCCTTATCTAATCCAAGCAGTCCTGTAGTCGGTGATAGAAATCCTTACAAGGATATAAAGAGCCAGATATATATGCCGACATCTGAAGTGCCGGATCCTACTGTTGGTACTGCGAGTCCTTTCAAGTGGGAAGATGACGATGGCAAACATAATTGTGCTGCACATGAATTTGAAGGTCAAAATGTTTTGTTTGCAGATAGCCATGTGAAATTTTGTCGTACTCCTGTAGTTGGTATTCAGCAGGATCATATCTGGATGCCTTGGAACACGAGAGATGTATCAGTCGCAGGTTTTCCGACAACTCCTGAGAGAATGTTGAATGATTGCCAAGTACCACAAAAATCTTCTTGTCTTGATGGTCGAGCAGGCAGCTGGAGTGGTTCTTTCCAGTCTCAACACGAGCAGGATGCATATTTGATGTGCGAATCTAATAATGAGGATGCCTACTAGTATTGTAGCTGTTTGAGAATCAACTGTTTTTTGTTTGTTGAATTTTATAAAGCCAGTCCGTTTTGGGCTGGCTTTTTTTGTTGTGTGTTTATTGCGAAAATGTTTGAGTGGTTGCAGGAATTTTGCGATTAAATATGCAAAATGGGTGAAAAACAGGGGTCAAAAATGACCATAAATTGGCAAAACTTTCCATTTCTTTCCAAAACTTACCCAAAACTTACAACTTTTGCTCCCTTTTTACCCCTTTTTTTTCGGCCAATTGTCTAAATGGTATGAAAATAATGAAAATGGTGCAGGCTGAAAATTACAGCCACAGGGATTCGACAGGCTCAGCCACCGAGCACACAGAGAATACAAAAACTATTAGCCACAGAGAACGACGGAGATCCTAAAAAACTATTGGACACAGAGAACACAGAGATTGAAAAAAACGAGATTGTCACAACCTATTACAATATGCAAAGTTCGAATCTATAGACCCTGACTATTTATAATTTTTGCCGGCTTCCATGAAAGCAACCATATTTTCCAATGGTACACCAGGCGGCAAATCACAGCCAGTACTTAAAATGAAATGTGGATAATCTCTCATTTCATCAAGCAATTCTATTGTTGCCTGTGTAACTGTCTCAACAGTACCGTCTTTCATGATTTTTGTCGGATTAATATTTCCAATAATCGCAATATCCTCAGGTACCATTTGAGCAACTTTCGAAAGGTCAATGCCAGCATCTGGTGAGTCAAGGCTTATACCACCTACACCTGTCTGAGACATAGCTTCTACAAGATGCATAATGTTGCCGCATATATGATATATAGTATCTATATTGCTGTATTTGCAGCTTTCAAGAATATGCGTAACAAATTCTCCGCTGAATTGGCTGAACTGATCTGGGCCGAGTATTGAAGCTGTTGGCTCAAGAATACAAATTAAATCAGCTCCAGCACTAATAAGAGCTTGAGTGTACTCCATAATAATTGAAGTACAAAACCGGCAAATATATCCGAGTTTATCGGGGTCTATTATCGAACTTATTGCGGCTTCCTGTGCTCCAATCAACAGACCGGCAAAGGAAAATGGGCCTATTACATAAGCACCAACTAAAACATCGCGGCTGAACCCAAGTTTCATCATTTCAATCGTTTTCAAGTATGATTGAATCCTCGCATCAGCAAGAATGTTGATATGGCGGTATTTGTCGAGATCTTCGATTGTTTTAACCGGATGAAGCTCAACGCTACTAGATTCATTAATTGGGAATCGAACAGGTAAACCAATCGCATTAGCTTCTACTGATAAATCCATCATCATAAAAGCAGCATCCGGCTTTAGCTGAGAAACCAACGCTGCGATTGCTTTGTAATGTATAGCGTGATTTTGTTGGGCGATTTTTATCGAACAATTCAAAATATCACATCCTGGAAATCCTACTAACGGAGCCATAAGTCTTTTATTTTTAGAATAGGCTTGTTTCGACAATTCTGATAACTTGGTACTGTTTGATGTTCTGTTAATCATCCGGTTAGGCCCTATAAAAAATTAATTACTTTACATGCCCTCATCTTACCAAAAGTTCTTGTGTATAAATTCCATTATTCCTCTGTTTTATTGAACTATTATGCTAAAAATAAATTATCGGATAAGTATTTTGAAACAATACCTCTCTGTAGTTACAATGCAAACTTCGCTAAGAAATATCACTATCGGAAAAGGCGACCATAATAAGCAAAATGGCTAATCAATGGCTTACTTGGATTTTTGGCAGAGAAGGTTGTCTTATTACTGCTTTTTTGTTAAATTGGCCATAGCTATAACAACTAGGATTACAATCGTAAATAATTAAAAGGACAAATAAGATGGCCATGACACTTGCCTATAAGATTTTATCTAACCATATAAAAGACGGCCAATTGCAGCCGGATGAACCCATAGGAATTCGTATCGATCAAACCCTCACACAAGATGCGACAGGTACTACAGCTTTTTTATTATATGAATCGGCTGGCGGCGGTATGGTTAATACTGATTTGTCTGTCAGCTATATTGATCATAACATGAGCCAATTTGGACCGGAAAACCATAATGACCATCTATATCTGCAAACAGTTGCAGCTAAATCCGGTGTCTATTTATCCCGAGCCGGCAATGGAATTTGTCATCAAGTTCATCTTGAGCGATTTGGAAAGCCGGGCTCAACCCTGTTGGGCAGCGATTCGCATACGCCTACCGGAGGCGGCATAGCGCAGATAGCGATCGGTGCAGGCGGTATGGATGTATCTGTCGCGATGAGCGGCGGCCTGTTTTATCTGACTTGTCCGAAAGTTTATGGTATTAAGCTCACGGGCAAATTACAAAATTGGGCTTCCGCTAAGGATATAATCCTCAAACTGCTCAGCCTTTTAAGCACTAAGGGTAATGTCGGCTGGATTGCTGAATATTTTGGCCCAGCTGTTAAGGATTTATCCGTTCCTCAAAGGGCAACTATAACCAACATGGGCGCCGAACTCGGCGTTACGACCAGCTTGTTTCCAAGTGATGAGCAAACAGAAAAATTTCTGACAGCCCAAAACAGAGCCAATGATTATAAACCTTTGGCAGCAGATGCCGATGCTGTTTATGATAGGGTTATAGAGATAGACCTTGATTCTTTAGAGCCTTTGGCCTCATGTCCATCGTCGCCTGACAACATTCAGACGATAAAATCCTTAGCTGGTAAAATTGTCAATCAGGTGTTGATCGGAAGCTGCACGAATTCCAGTTACGCAGATTTGATGATGGTGGCTGCGGTTTTGAAAGGCCGTACAATTAACAGTATGGTTGAGTTGGGCATTGCCCCCGGCAGCGGTCAGGTACTGAATATGTTAGCTGCCAATGGCGCACTCGGCGATATGATTTCAGCTGGAGCGAGAATTTTGGAATCTGGCTGCGGGCCTTGCATAGGTCAAGGCTTTTCGCCGGCGAATGACACAGTTTCTCTCCGTACATTTAATAGGAATTTTGCCGGAAGAACCGGCACTGTCGGCGATCAGGCTTATTTAGTTAGTCCTGAAACAGCGGTGGCTTCGGCCTTGACAGGTAAAATTACAGAGCCCAAAACATTAGGTAAACTTTTTAGCATTAGCTGTCCAAAGATTGAATTGCCGAACCAATTTTTGATCAATGACAAGATGATTATAAAACCATTGCCGGAAGCTGAGGCCAAACAGGTGACAGTTTTAAGAGGGCCGACGATTGTGGTTCCGGAAGCTCCTGCTAGCTTGGCTGAAAACATTTCCGGCGAAATGCTGCTCAAATGCGGCGACAAAATAACAACGGATCACATCATGCCGGCTGGTGTATATTTGAAGCTTCGGTCAAATGTCCCTGAATATGCGAAGGTGGTTTTTGATTGTTTTAGTGAGCCGGATAAGCCGAGCTTTGCCGATCGTGCGTTAGCGTTGAAGGCCAAGCAAACGGCAGGTGTTATTGTGGCTGGCGAAAGTTATGGTCAGGGTTCTTCGCGGGAACATGCGGCACTTTGTCCGATGTATCTCGGTATTCGGGCTGTGATTGCTAAATCTATAGAGCGGATACACAAGGCCAATCTCATCAATTTCTGTATTGTTCCGATAGAGTTTGACGATATGGCAGATTATGATAAACTGAACGCCAATGATAAAATCGTTATCAAGAACATTAAAGATGCAGTCAAAGATAAAAACAAGGTGACGATAGCGATTAACGATCAATATAAGATTATTGGCAAATTGAATTTATCCGAGCGTGACCGAGCTATTTTGCTTGCGTCTGGTTTATTGAATTATGCTAAAGGGAACCTCTAAAAAATAAACATGTTTTAAGGATTGACATGATGCGACATATTTTGATTACGGTTATAGTTTGCGTTTTGGTCGTGGTGACATTCGGGGCTAAAAGGCCAACTTTGTTACGCGATGGTTTTGAAATTACAGGCCTTGATGGTTACTTGTCAAAAACCGAATCAGGCGGCTGGTCTTTTGCTTTTGATAGGGATGTTACAGATTCTCGAGCTGTTTTGAGAAAAAATGTTGCCGTTAAAATGCTGCCTTGTGCTGGTCTTGAAACAATGATAGCAAGTGCCAAAAACAATAAGAGAGCCATGTACCGGATTTGGGCGACAGCTACCAGATATCGCGGCGAGAATTATCTTTTCGCAAATTATAGCTTGCCTGTTTCTGTAGCGAACTCAATGCCGAAAATTTCAACAGATAAAACCGATAGCGCAAGCAGCAATACCGGCAGTATGAATGTTGCGGTAAACCAAGAGCAGGATTTGGTGCAATTGCCTGACGATATTGTAGAACGTATGCAAAGCCGTAAAATTGTTCAGACGCATCAATTACAGAAAACGCTTGAGCTTAAAAGGGACATGGCTTTGATTGACAGAACAGGTTTCATTGTTGAGAA
>CBDUWP010000075.1:0-7051 GCA_965370955.1 uncultured bacterium
GAGGTTGTCACAGGCAGCAATCAAGTCAGCACAAGTGCCATTGAGTTATCTGATCTATCTGAGCAGCTCAAAGAGATGGTTGGCCAGTTCAAGGTATAAGCTAAAAATAACACACATTAGCCCTGCTACCGTTATAGCAGGGCTTTTTCTCTATTTTGTATTTGAATTCTGCGTTTGCCTTTTCCTTTGCAATTCTACTCGTTAAAAATTATAATGACTAATCACTGACATCAATAAAAAATCATGTAAAAGTTCTTGATCGGGTGAATATGTATAAAGCCAAAAAAATCGTCGTCGTCATGCCGGCCTACAACGCGGCGGACACACTTGAAAAGACCTATCACGAGGTTATGCAGCAGGAAATCGTGGATTTGGTCATAATTGTAGATGACGCCAGTAGTGACAAGACCTCGAAGATCGCCGCCACTTTGCCCAACACCATAGTTCATACTCACGAAAAGAATCTTGGCTATGGTGCCAATCAGAAAAATTGTTACAGGCTTGCTCTTGAGAACGGCGCCGACATTATAATCATGGTTCATCCAGATTACCAATATACTCCGATGCTCATTCCCGCGATGGCTTCTATGATCGCCAACGATTTATATGAATGTGTTTTAGCGTCGAGGATTTTGGGCGGTTATGCTCTCAAGGGTAAGATGCCCATTTGGAAATATTTTGCCAACAGATGCCTGACTTTAGCTGAGAACATTTTGATAGGCGCCAAGCTATCTGAATACCACACAGGCTACAGAGCCTTCTCAAAAAAACTACTCGAAAAACTGTCTCTAGAAAACAACTCAAACGATTTTGTGTTCGATAATCAAATGCTCGTCCAAATTATATGGCAAAAATGTAAAATAGCAGAAGTTAGCTGCCCAACAAAATATTTCGATGAAGCTTCGTCCATCAACTTTTCAAGAAGCGTCAAATATGGCTTAGGTTGTTTGGCGACAGCCGTGATATTTCGACTAGCCAAAATGGGAATCGTTAAATCAAAACTGTTCAAACAAAAATAAAGAAAAACAATTCTAGTGGTGACAAATGATAGAACTTATCAAAAAATATAAAGCATATATACTATGTCTAATGCTGGTCGTGGGAATCGTGGGAGTATATTGGCAAATATGCGGATATGAATTCCTCAACTTCGATGACCATGACTATGTCACCAATAATCTCAATGTCCAAAAAGGGTTCAATACACAATCAATCAAATGGGCGTTTAGCCAGTGGCATGCAGGCAATTGGCATCCAGTGACGTGGCTGTCGCATATGCTCGACTGGGCACTGTTCGAAGATGATGCGGGGAAACATCATATAGCCAATATCGTATTTCATTGTTTGAATTCGATACTGATTTTCATTGTGTTTTATAAATATCTGAAAAAGTTTTGGATAGCAGCATTTGTGGCGGCGGCGTTCGCTTTTCATCCTATGCATGTCGAATCGGTGGCTTGGATTTCGGAAAGAAAAGATTTGCTAAGCTGCTTCTTCTGGCTAATGACAATGGCAGCATATGGCAAATATGCACAAAGGCCGCAATTGAAAATATATCTGGTCGTCCTGACGTTTTTAGCTCTTGGCTTACTCTCAAAGCCAATGGTAGTGACATTACCCTGCGTGTTGTTGATATGTGATTTTTGGCCACTGAAGCGATTTACCATAAACAAAAAAACTCATCGCACCAATCTTTTGTCCTTAATATTGGAAAAAGTTCCGATGTTTGCAATGGTGGTAACAAGCTGTATAGTGACATTTTTGGTTCAAAGTGCAGGCGGAGCAGTCAAGAGCATGGAACTGATACCGCTGTCGAGCAGAATCGCCAATACCGCAATATCATATCTGGCTTATATCGGAAAGCTCGTCTGGCCGACAAATTTGGCAATGTTCTATCCGCATCCAGAAAAAGGAGTGCCAATGGCGCAGGCGGCAATATGCGCAGTTATATTGATCGCCATCACGATAGCTATTTATAAAATCGTGAGAAAAAATTCAGAATATGGATATCTGGCCTTCGGATGGTTGTGGTATGTGGGGACGCTAGTGCCGGTTGTCGGACTCGTGCAAGTCGGCGAACAAGCCCTTGCCGATCGCTATACATATATTCCGTATATTGGCTTATTTGTTATTGTCGCTATGGGCGCAAATGACATCAGAAAAAAATTGAAATGGCCGAAAATACCTATGTTCATAGCAGCTGTTGCAATCATAGCAGTCTGGGCGGTTATGTCTTTTCAACAGCAGAAAACATGGAAAAGCACGATAACTCTTTGCGAGCATTCGATCAAGGTCACTAAGGACAATTATAAGGGTTATTTCTGCATGGCCGATCCATTGAGGGAGATGGGCAAGATTGACGAGGCGATTGAGTGCAATAAAAAGGCATTGGAGATCGATCCGAATTATGTCAAGGCCCTAAACAGTATCGGTTTAGCGTACATGGAGAAAGACGAGGACGCATTAGCTTTGCAATATTTGCACAAGGCGTTAAAGCTTGCGCCAGGTGTATTTGAGGTAAAGGTCAATATTGGCGTCATTTTGGTGAAGAACCAAAAATATGCGGAGGCATTATCGTTTTATTATAAGGCATTGCAGCAAAAAGACGTCCCCGTATTAAGGACGAACATTGGTTATGCCCTTCAAAATCTCGGCAAAACCGATCAGGCGATAGCTCAATATAAATTAGCATTACAAATGAATCCGAAATTGCACCGGGCCTATAATTTGCTTGGTTTGGCCTTGATGTCCAAATCTCAGTATGCAAGTGCCGTCGACATATTTAAGATGTCTGTGAACATTGATCCTAATATATTGCAATCTCAGGCTAACTTAGCAAGAGCCTATTTTTATACGGGCCAGCTGCAAAAGGCTTCAAAGATATACTCGGCTTTGATCCAGACTATGCCTGATTTGCCGTCTCCCTATAGTAGTTTGGCTGCAATTGAGATCAACAATAGCAATTACGCCAAAGCCAAGCAGCTTTGCCAAAAGTCTCTTTTGCTTGCACCTGATTTTTTGCAGGCCAAGATAAATTATGCCATTTCGACAGCTGGTCTTGGTGAATATTTCGAGTCAGCCAAGCTTTTTAAAGAGATTATTTTGATAAAGCCCAACGACATCAACTTGCGTATGCGATTTGCGGACATTGCTTATAAAAGTGGTGACAGAGTTTTGGCGGTCTCCCAATGTCGCCAAGCCATTGAGTTAGCTAAAAAGCAGAACCATAATCAATTGATCCATCAGATTGAAGATCGTATATCAGCCTACCAAAACTAATTGTGATAATCATCATTGCGAGCAGCTTGTCTTTCGTATCCTGTAAAGCGAAGAAGCAATCGCGGCAATCTCAGTCATTAGAATAGGCATATTATCAAGATAGTGACTTGTCATTGCTGTAAATGTTACGTAATTCACGGACAAAATTCAAATTGGGGGAAAATTGTTGCAATTTAACCAGTTTAAAGGTAGGTTCGTGAAGATCTGCCAAATGTTAACAAGAAACAAGAAATATGGCGAAAATGATGCAAAATGACGAAAATGACAAGGCTATCGACCAATTTGTCACAAAACTCAGCGCCGAAAGCAAGATGTTAATCGTACTAAAAGCTCAACTGTACGATGGCAAATGGGAATATATGATCGATGATCTGAAAAATCGGCTAACTGGAAAACCGTATATCTTCAAACTCGCCAATAGAATTAATGACGATGTACAAAGAATAGAAGAAATTCAAAATTTCGAAAATGAATATGAGGTTGATCTGGCCAACTATGTCGAACTGTAATCATATAAATCATAAACTAAAGAACAAAAGCATAAAAAAATATAAGGACAAAAAATGAATCCGAAAAATTGGATAGCTATAACGATAATCTTAATGGCGCAAATGATGGGCGTGACAGGGTGTAACGAAAACGATACAAAAGAAAATGTAAACACAATCGCAACCGAAGAAAAAAATAAGGAAGTAAATGGCGATGCTAATGATGTTTTTCTAATCAATAAAAAAATCGCAAAAAAAGCAGGGCTAAAAGTAGTGTGGGAAGCGAAACTCCCAATGAAAAAAAATGAACAACTGAAAAAAATTACAATATTGAATAATAGGCTGTACGTTTTCTCCAGTCAAAATTTCATGAGCTGTCTGCAGAGACAAAATGGAAATCCTATCTTTAGCAGATATATTACGACGCCGGGACTGCCGCTAATCTGTATCGATAGCTATGAAAATGGGCTGTTCTCTGTCGTCGGAAATAAAATAACGGAAATGGATCCGGTGACAGGAACAGATAAGGCTGTGAAAAATATTAAATATGGAATTACGGCTGATGTCGTGAGAAATAAAAAATATTACTATCTGCCGGCAACCGATAATAGACTGCATGTCCTAAGGGTAAAAGATAAAGTACAAGTGTTCGAAATGTCGGCTATCAGCAAAGGAACCATCACGTCAGTTGAGGTCGATGAACATTTCGTTATATTCGCTACAATAAAAGGAGATGTGATCGCAGCACTGGCCGATGAACCGAAAAAAGCGTGGCAATATAACACAACAGGAAAAATTATTGCACCAATAACCGTCGACGAAAAAAGCGTCTTCGTGGCAGGAGATGATGCTAAGCTATATAAAATCAATAAAATAAACGGGAAACTAATCTGGACGTATCATACGACGGAAGGGCTAAAGCGTAAGCCGATCGTAACTGAAAATATCGTCTATCAATTTGTCGAAAATGAAGGACTATTGGCTATCGATAAAAAAACAGCTAAACTCCTCTGGAAACAAACGAAAGCGAAATGTCTGCTGGCGAAAGATGAACAAAAAACATATCTGCTCGGCCAAAACGGTGAGATAATTATCGTGGATAACAAAAAAAATGAAAAACAGACTGTACTAAAGTTTTTGAATATAAAGGTTTGCGGAGTTAATACGGTTGATAATCTGATCTATGTCGCTGACGAAAATGGACGACTGGCTTGTCTAAAGCCCTGCGAATAAAAGAATCGGAAAACCAATAGGTAACAATCAATGATTGGGGTTATTATAAAATTTTAATGTTATTTTTTCTCTATTTAGGATTCGTGGAAATATGGATGTGAAAATCAAAACAGCTCTGATAAGTGTCTCTGACAAAACCGATGTTGTAAGTTTTGCGAAAGAATTGGCAGATATGGGTGTGAAAATTATCAGTACCGGCGGAACTGCTAAAACCTTAACCGCTGAGGGGATCGATGTTGTTTCGATAGAAACAGTGACGGGATTTCCAGAAATGATGAACGGAAGAGTGAAAACACTGCATCCTAAAATTCACGGCGGACTTTTGAGCTTAAGAGATAATCCAGAGCATGTTAAGGCTATGAAAGATAACAAAATCAAGCCGATTGATCTGGTATGCGTGAATCTATATCCCTTTGAAAAAACTATCGCCAAAAAGAATTGCAAATTTACCGACGCTATCGAAAATATTGATATCGGTGGGCCAAGCATGATCCGATCAGCAGCTAAAAATCACAAATTTGTCACAGTAGTGACAGCACAGAAGCAATATCAAAATATAATCGAAGAAATGAAAGAGACAGGTGGAACAGTTTCGCTAAAAACAAGAAGCAACTTAGCGACAACAGCTTTTGGCCTTACGGCTGCATATGATACGGCTATAGCAAAATATTTGAATATAAAAAGCAATATCGAATTCCCAGAAAGAATATCGCTAGCAGCTGAAAAACAAATGACTCTCAGATATGGCGAAAATCCACATCAAAACGGAGCGTTCTATAAATTGTCACCAAGCGGGGAAGTATCGGTATGTAGTGGAAAAATGTTGCCGGGAGGCAAAGAAATAAGTTTCAATAATCTGCTCGACACAAATGCTGCGTTTGAGTTGGTCAAAGAATTCGATGAGCCGGCGGCTGTCGTAGTAAAACATCTTAATCCATGTGGATGTGCGGTCGATGAGGATATCTGCCAAGCTTATAAAAAAGCATATCTCGGCGATGTCGTCAGTGCGTTCGGAAGTATTATAGCGTTAAATAGAGATGTTAATGTCGAGCTCGCCCAGCTAATTATGGAATCGTACAGCAGGCTCGGAAAAGCAAGGGGAGCTAGCGGATTTTTCGCAGAAGTTATTATTGCGCCGAAATTCAAAACAGAAGCAGTCGAGCTTATCAGAACACTCAAAGCGTGGGGAGACAGGGTCAGGCTCATAGAAACAGGTCCGACAGACCAAGCCGGTCCATCTAAAAATGAATATGATATCAGATGCTTGATTGGAGGATTGCTCCTACAGAAAAGAGATCTCATCGGATGGGAACCGGACAGTTTGACTGTTCCGACAAAAATAAAGCCAAACGAGGAACAATTAGAAGATTTGAGAATCGCATGGTTAGCCGCTAAACATACCAAAAGCAATACCATCGTTCTTGTTAAAGCTCGAAAGGTCATTGGCACAGGAGCCGGGCAAATGAATCGGATCGAGTCAGGTTTAATTGCTTTCAAAAATGCAGGAGACCTGTCAAAGGGTTCGGCATTGGCCTCTGATGCTTTTTTCCCGTTTGCGGACAATATCGAAAATGCTGCTAAAGCCGGAGTCGCTGTAATCGTTCAGCCGGGAGGCTCGAAGAATGACGATAAAGTTATCAAAGCTGCCGATGACCATGGCATAGCGATGGTCTTTACAGGAAAACGTCACTTCAAACATTAAAATTTAATTTTCGATACACTTCGAACTCCAAAACCAGTAAGGCATAGGCGAGAGGTAGTCGAAT
This sequence comes from uncultured bacterium, assembly GCA_965370955.1. GTDB lineage: Bacteria > Planctomycetota > Phycisphaerae > Sedimentisphaerales > Anaerobacaceae > CBDUWP01. Next base: position 6,767 of record CBDUWP010000075.1, read on the forward strand.
CATGTCATACTAAGAAGCCAGTGAAACCATTTTTAAATTTGTCATGGCGAACAGCTTGTCCTGCAGAACTTTTTTAAGTTTGTCATTGCGAACAGCTTGTCCTTCGTAGCTTTAGCGAAGAAGGAAGCGCGGCAATCTCTCGTTAATGAACCGATCCAATCTCAAAATTGTCATTTTGAATTGCTGTTTTCGATTAACATTACTCTCAATTTTCAACCGTCGTTTAGCCCCTGCATCACCATGCAGGGGTTTGTTTACATTGTGTTTTGCCCGCCAATGTCACCA
>CBDUWP010000076.1:0-6806 GCA_965370955.1 uncultured bacterium
ATTTTATCGACGTCGGTTGCCTCTAAATATCTTTGCCAAGTTCCCAGTGCCGCCCCCCATATAATTTTCGTATTGCCGGTGGTATAGAGAGTGACATGTTCTTTACGTGAATTTTTTCGGCCGTTAAAGTTAGCCACATTGATAGTTGCAATTTCGCCGAGCAATGGCTTCTCCAATCCATATTTCTGATCAGTTTCATCCAGCTTAGAGATAATATCGACAGCCGCCGCCAGATCATCTTTCCACCAGACGCTTCCTGCGATTGGCTTTTTCGATGTCCAGCTTAGCCCTTCGACTTTCACGATCGGCAAGGTCGCCAGCGGCACAAAATCGAGTAATACAAGCTCATTATCGACATAAAGTTTTTTCGCCCCGACATTGATAACAGCCACCGGCTTTCGCCAATTAGCCATAACCAAGACACAATCAGCCGTTGTTTGCACCTTAACATTTGTTAGCCAGAGCATATTTTGCTCGATATTTTTTTGCACTGTCACTGCCGCATCGCCATCGAGCAGCAGGTCATCATCAGCCACGACCGCCGCGTGAAACAATTTTTCTTCTAATGCCTTATTAACCCAAATCGGCGCTTTATCCATTTTTAATGTGCCTCTGATTTGCGCCAGCGCCGCATTTTTTTCGACATATTTATTTAGATATATAAATCCAAACACAACAATCGCCAACAGCCCCAGCACCAACCATATTTTCAAAGTCACCTTCAATCTTGGACCTAAAATATCGATTGCTTTTTTAGCTTTGAAGTTTAGCCAAGCTCCTTGATTTTTTTTCTTTCTTCTTTTTCTCTTTGCCATATTTTTTTTACAATCTTTATTTTTTATCTGTCCATTTTGGCTTGGCGCACTGCATCTTCGGCGATCGCCATGCACAACTCGCCCAGTGACAAGCCTATTTTTTTCGCCGCCATCGGCAATAAAGAATGGCTCGTAAATCCCGGAATCGTATTTAATTCCAACACATAAATTTTATTATCGTCAGTTAGTATAAAATCGACTCTAGCAACATTTTCGCACCCTAAACAGTTAAAAGCTATGACAGCCGCATCATTCATTTCACCTGCAACGGCCCCATCGGTCGTATCAAACAAAAATTGCGTTTTGTCACTAACATATTTAGCGTTGTAGTCATAAAAATTCATCGCCGCTTTAATTTCTATTATTGGCAGCGTCCGCTCGCCTAACAAGCCGACAGTAAATTCTCTACCTTCGATCAGTTCTTCGACCATCGCATTGCCGAATTCTTCGACACATTTTTTTGCGGCATCGACTGCTTTTGACGGCGTTTCTAAAATTTCTATTCCGACACTGCTTCCGCTATTTTTTGGCTTGACCACGAATCTGTTTCCGATTACCGATATCCGCTCTATGCTATCGGTATCAAAATCTGCAACACTTTCAAAACAGATTGCTTTGGGCACATTCAGCTTTGCTTTTTTGAAAGCCTTTTTGCTCGCAATTTTATCGAACGCCATTTCGCTTGCAGTTGAACCGCTGGCAGTATAAGTCAACTTTCGGTTTTCAAGTATCCGCTGGATTTGCCCGTCTTCTCCAAAGGCGCCATGCAAAGCTAAAAAAAACACATCGACATTTGGCTCGTCCAAAATCGCCAAGTTGTCCGGCTTGATATCGGAGCAAATCACATCCGCCCCAACATCAGTCAAAGCCTTTGTTATCGCTTTACCGCTTTGGATACTGATTCCTCTTTCTGACCCGATACCGCCATACAAAACAACTATTTTAAATTCGTTATTTGTCACCATTAGGGCCAAATTTTTATTTCTAATTCCAGCTCGACATCGAACCTAGCTAAGACTTTTTGCTTCACCTGTTCGATCAGTTGTAATAGGTCACTGCTTTTGCATTCTCCTGCCGCTATAATAAAGTTAGCATGTTTTTCGCTGACAGTCGCCTTTCCCACCGCCATTCCTTTGCATCCAGCCCTATCGATCATAGCGCCTGCGGACATTGCGTTACCGGTTGGATTTTTAAATATGCATCCGGAATTTTTAGTATTTAGCGGTTGCGAATTTTTCTTAAACGCCCATATTTCTTTAACGTTTTTCAGTATAGCCTCTGGTTCTCCTGCAAACAATTTCATCGTTGCGCTGAGGATATATTTAGCCACGATATTCGATTTTCTATAATCGAAAACTAGCTGTGGTTTTTTGATATCGAACACTTTTCCATCGCTATCCATAACAGTTACTTCATCGACGATCGATCCGATATCTCCGAATTTTCCTCCTGCGTTCATTCTGACAGCCCCTCCGATCGAGCCCGGCACTCCAGCTAAACTTTCGGCTCCTGCTAATCCTTTTTCGACACAGCCGAAAACCAGATCGCTCAATTTCACTGACGCCCATGCTTTCACTTTTTCGCCGTCATATTCGATTGTCGAAAACTTTTCGCCTGTAAGCCTGACAACAGCTCCTTCGATTCTACCATCTGCGATCAGCAAATTTGAGCCCAAGCCCAGCACATGGATTGGCACATCATTTTCTTTACATATTTTCGTCACCCTTTGCAGTTGTTCGACATCTGTCGGCGTAACAAAGTAGTCCGCCTTTCCGCCGATCCCATACCAGCTGCAATCAGCCAAAGAGTGATTTGTTTCAACTATTTTTTCTAAGCCATTGAATATATTCATCTGCAACCTTCCAAATATCACCTGCGCCCATAGTCACCACCAGATCTCCATTGGTGACTGTTTCTGCGAGATAGTTTCCAATAGAACTAAAATCATCAATATAAATAGCTTTATTCCCGCAGCCATTAATTTTTTTCGTTAACATTTCAGCGTTGACATATTTTTTTATTTCTAGGCTATCCCTCACAAAATAAATTCGCGGCAGGACAGTCACATCAGCCATTTTAAAGCTTTCTGCGAAATCGTCTAGTAAAAACCTCGTTCTGCTGTATTGATGCGGCTGAAAGACGCAGAACAATTTTCGTGGCTGATACTTTTGCTTTATCGCCAAAAGTGATGCCTTGATTTCGGTCGGATGATGGGCATAATCATCTAGGACTTTTATTCCGTTAACTTCAGCCTTCAGCATAATTCTGCGATCGATTCCGTTGAATTTAGCGATATTTTCCGCGATATCAGCCATATCCACACCGGCATTTTTCGCCATTGCTATGACCGCCATCGCATTTAATATATTGTGATTGCCATGTAGAGCTATTGCGATTCGGTCAATTTTGTTTCCTTTATAATACAGATCGAACATTTGCCCGTTTCGTGTTACTTTAACATTATCGCAATAGAAATCACATTTGCTATTGTTGCCGAAGGTTTCGATAGTGACGTCCAGTTTGCTCAATTTTTTTATAACATCGGTCACGTTGTGATCATCTCCATTTGCAACAATTGATCCGCCTGTCACTGTATTGACAGCGAACTGCGTGAACGCCGATTTAATGTCTTCGATATCGCTATAGTAATCCAGATGATCAGCTTCAATATTGAGTATGCAGCTTATTGCCGAAGCCAGATTCAGGAAACTTCTATCATATTCGCAAGCTTCGACAACGAAGCTTTTTCCTTTTCCAGCCGCCGACGATGTTTTCAACTGCGTGACAGTTGCTCCTACGATAAAACTTGGATTTTGTCCGCAGCTGCTAAGCAAATGACTCAGCCATCCGCTGGTTGTGCTTTTCCCATGGGTTCCACTGACAGCTATCGTTTGATATTTCCTACTGATTTTGCCGACCATCTGTGCATACTTATATATTTTGAGTCCTTGCTTTTTCGCAGCGATCAGCTCTGGATTATCCTCTTTTATTGCCGCCGATATCACAACCTCTTGCACGCTTTTTGCCAAATTTTGTGCTTTATGCCCGACAAATATTTTAGCTCCTTTTTCTACCAGCATATCAGTAACAATTGTGCGTTTTGCATCACTTCCTGTAACAAACAATTGATTTTCCATCATCATTTTCGCCAGCCCGCTCATTCCGATTCCGCCGGCCCCGATAAAGTGATAGCACGTTATCGCCGGAACATCTTTTGCCTTGCCTTTGACTGTTTCATAGAGGCGTGATTTGCTCGTATTTTTTTTGGTCTCGATTGCCATAGCTATTTGCGTAGAATAATTTTCATTGTTTTGGCCATTTCAGCCGCTCGTCAGTGTATCACAGAATCAGCCCAAACAAAAGTCAAATCGCTAAAAATAGCTTTAGTGCAATTTTTCAGATGATGAACATGCTATCGCCATAGGAATAGAAGCGATATTTTTCATCGATGGCAAATTGATACGCCGCTTTCATGTTTTCCATTCCCATAAAAGCCGCCACCAGAGCAAGGAGTGTTGATTTTGGCAGATGAAAATTTGTTATGACAGCATCGATCATTTTAAATTTGTAACCGGGCATAATGAACAGCTCTGTTTGGCCCGCCGCCGCTTCGACTTTATTATTTTTTGCGATTGTTTCAATTGATCTGACAGCCGTTGTTCCGACAGCAATAATTCGTCCCCCAGCATTTTTAGCCTGATTGATTATGTTTGCATTTTCTTGATTTAGTTCAAATTTTTCGCTATGTATTTTGTGTTCAGTGAGGTCATCTACTGTCACAGGCTTAAATGTTCCGCTTCCGACATGCAGAGTGACATAGGCTATTTTGATTCCATTTTTTTTCAGCAATTCGATTAGCTCTTTTGAGAAATGTAACCCAGCCGTCGGCGCAGCCACAGCCCCAGTTTTTTCTGCATAAACTGTTTGATATCGTTTTTTGTCTAGCCTTGCCATTTCTGGATTTTCATTTCGTTTTATATATGGCGGCAGCGGAGGATAGCCTATATCTTCAAGCACAGCCTTTACATCTTTGGCTTGTTTGATCTTTATTTTGCATTGCCCTTCATCGGTTTTTTCCATCAGTACAGCATTGTACTGTTCATTTTTATCTCGACAATGAATTATAAATTCCTCATTGATTTTAACTTTTCGCAATCCTTTAAGCATTACTGTCCAGCTGCCGTCCGGATTAGCTTTTAGGAACAGTCCTTCGAGTTTCCCTTCGGTATGTTTTTGGCCATAGAATCTAGCGGCCAGCACTTTGGTATCATTTAGGATTAGACAATCGCCTGGTTTTAGATAGTTTGTGATATGCTTAAAAACTTCGTTTTTCACTTCGCCCGTATTTTTATTACAGATCAAGAGCCTTGAATCGGTCCTTTTTTCAGCTGGCTTTTGAGCTATCAATTCTTGCGGCAATATATAATCTAGTTTTGTCGTTTTCATAACCTTACAACCGTTTCCAGTTTAGTTTTTTTGTTTTCATAATCCTAACAATCATTCCCAATCTAGCGTTTCAGTTCTCATTCGCCTAAGGTTATCAGACTTTTCGTCAAATAACAAAAAAAAACATCTCTAAAATCGGTGTAATTTTGCTGATTTTCATTATAGCTACAATTTCGTTACCAAGTCTAGCTGTTGTCTGTCCGATTATTGATAGTGGAATTAGCCTATTGACATGAAATGGATTTTGCTTATGGTTTCTCGAACCCAATTTGAATTGACAGCCGCCACGATAGCCTCATTGAATAGGGGTCAGTTAAGTTCTCGTATTCGCAATTTCAAGGGTCGTTTTCGTTTAGATTTCACTGATACTTATTTGAATAATCTCAGTGTTGACAAGTTGCGTCATGTATTATTAGCAGCTTTGATTAACGGCAGTTGATTTGTTTATTTTCATTTTTTGTTTCGGACGGTTATTTTTCTGTGTTATATTACTCAAACTGCTTTCGGCTCTCTAATTTGCCATTATCGTTGATTAAATTATGATTTTTCTTGCAAAGTTGTTTATTTTTGCTAGATTGATGCTTCTTTGTTTAGCGGGCAGGTAGCTCAGTTGGTAGAGCAACGGACTGAAAATCCGTGTGTCGGCGGTTCAAGTCCGCCCCTGCCCATTTCCTCGTGTTTGTCTGCAATCTTTAACGGTATTTGCATCTGCTGCGTTGGCATAATCGTTTCGCAATCCAACTCTCTATCAATCCGCCTAGCCCAAAACAGCTCTAATTCCTCCAAATGATTGGTTGAAATCGCTATTTTGTTTTGCTAACAAGGAAATGTAGAGCTACAAAGGTAAGAATCTGACAAAAATAAAAAAAAGGGTGAAAGAGGGGATTCGAACCCCCGACCCCTGGTACCACAAACCAGTGCTCTAACCAGCTGAGCTACTTTCACCACGAAAAAAGCATAATATATAAAAAAGGCTATAGTGTCAACCATATTACACTATAGAGAGGATAGTGACATTAAATGGAACTGTTATCATAATTTAAACGAAAAAAACCGCCGCGTCCGGCGGTTTTTTCAAATTAGGGCTGAGGTCGGGAGGGAGGAAGAGGAATTACACCTCAGCCCGTAGCTTAAAAAGACGTACAACGCCTTTATTTTCTTAACTTTTTAGTAAACTCAAACCATCACCCGCTGTTAATTTGACTATAACATAGCTAATTCCCTATTTCAACAAAAAAAACTTATTTGTCTTTTATTTTGTAAAAATAGTGTAACTTTTTTTGTCCGTCAACCCAAAACACGAGAATTCAGCAAAATAACGCAATAAAACACGCTGTATATCGCTCATAAATATATTGGGCAAACAGAAATTTTTTAGGCTTTTGATCTCTCTCGTAGTTTTTCGTTTTTTGCGATTAAATATGTTGAAATCAGACGACTGAAATCATGTCGAAAAGCGAGATATTTCACAATACGAAGACAATATAGGCCTTTTTCAGGGTCCAAAAATGACCATAAATCACCATAACTTTCCATTTCTTTCCA
>CBDUWP010000077.1:0-6756 GCA_965370955.1 uncultured bacterium
AATCAAGAAAAAATGACAAAACTGTTCGACGAGCTGGGGTTTGAAAGGCTAAAAAGATATCTAAAGCCAGAACAAATCCAACCTGAAAATCTAGCAGAAAAACAAAATAATCACGAAGCAGATCTGTTTGGATTTGAGAATGTCAAGCCGAATAAAACGCAACAAAGCAGCACAGAAGAAAATGCGGTTAACGATGGTCTCGAACTGGATAGCGCAAAAACGATAGAGCATGATTATCAACTGATCGATACGAAAGAAAAATTTGATGAGTTGCTTAAAAAACTGAAAAATGAAAAGCTGTTCGCTATCGATACAGAAACGACATCAATAAAAGCGATGAGGGCGAAATTGGTCGGGATTAGTATCGCATGGCAAAAAAATAAGGCTTATTATCTGCCTATCGCGGCGCCTTTGGGATGTAAAACCCTAGATATTGATTATGTACGAAAAATGCTGGGGCCAATCCTGATTGATGAAAAGATAAAAAAAATCGGACAAAATTTCAAATATGATATGCTCGTGCTGAAAAATGCACAAATGCCAATCAATGGGATATATTTTGATACGATGGTGGCGTCTTATTGTCTGAATCCCGCTAGAAGGCATTCGATGAACGAAATGGCGAAAGATTTCTTGAATTATAACTGTATCAAAATTAGCGAAGTTATCGGGAAAGGGAAAAGCCAACTCATCTTCGATATGGTTGATACCGAAATCGCCTGCGAATATGCGGCGGAAGATGCAGATGTTACCTATAAACTATATGAATATCTAGCCGAAAAATTGAACCAACAGCCAAGTCTTAAAAAACTTTTTGAAAATGTCGAAATGCCGATGGTAAAAGTGCTGGCTGAAATGGAATTTAACGGAGTGTCACTAGACAGAAAACTATTTGCTGAAATGTCTACCGAACTCGCTAAAGAAATTAAGCGGTTAACTGACGAGATATATCGAGAAGCTGATGCTGTGTTTAATATAGATTCGCCAAAGCAGCTCGGCGAAATCCTGTTCGATAAAATGAATATTAAAACTGCTAAAAAAAGAAGCACCAACGCCGCAATTTTAGAAAAGCTGGCAATTGAATATCCGATCGCAAAAATGGTTCTGGAATATCGAAAGCTAGCTAAATTACAGAATACATATGTGTCAAAATTGGCAACTCTGATAAATCCAATAACAAATAAAATCCATGCAAATTTTAATCAAACCATAACAGCTACGGGAAGGCTTAGCTCCAGCTCGCCGAATCTGCAAAATATACCAATCAGAACCACAATCGGTAAAAAAATCAGAAATGGATTCGTGCCGGAAAACAAAAACTATTTTGTGTTGAGCGCTGATTATTCGCAAATCGAACTTAGGCTATTGGCGCACCTGTCGAAGGACGAAACGCTGAAAAAAGCTTTTGATGAAGATCAGGATATTCACGCATTTGTGGCTGCGCAAATATATGGAGTCGAGAGAGAAGATGTCACTACCGAAATGAGGTCAAATGCTAAGGCTGTTAACTTCGGGATTATCTATGGGCAAGGGGCGTTTGGACTCGCGCAGCAAACAAATATGGCGGTCGGGCAAGCGAAAAGATTTATCGAAGACTATTTTGAAAAATATGGCTCGATCCGTGAATTTATGGACAATGTAATTGAAACGGCAAAGAAAAATGGATGGGCGAAAACCATTCTCGGTAGAAAAAGGCCAATCGTAAATATCAACGACAGGGCTGTGGCGGTACAAAAACATGCAGAAAGAATGGCTGTCAATACGGTTGTGCAGGGGTCGGCGGCGGATCTGATCAAGGTGGCGATGATAAATATACAAAAAATGATCGATGAACAAAAAATGCCAATCAAAATGATTATACAAATTCATGACGAACTCGTCTTTGAAGTGCCAAAAGAGAACGTGGAAGAATATGCCGAATTTATCAAAAAACAAATGGCATCGGCAATGAACCTGACTGTGCCGCTGAAAGTCGATGTCCATTATGGAAAAACGTGGCTGAAAAATTGATAGGAAATAAAAACTATTAGCCACAGAGAACGACAGAAATGATATTTGAGATTGGTTCGGGTTCTTGATGAGAGATTGCCGCGCTTCCTCCGTCGCCATACTTCGGCTATGGAGGACAAGCAGCTACCGAAGTGGATTTAGTGTCTGGCTACAGAGAACAGGCAGTGTGCGACTCAGCATTCAATTCAATGTTCGACTAAAGATTCAACTAAATGGTCGGCTAGGACACCGATGGAACGATGATTCTTATCTGAAAATCAGAGAATCTTAGGGCTTGTTTTTTTCTGATTTGATGATATAGTTGGGGCTTTATTTGAATGATTTACGATGAAAATTAAGCGAATCTAAAGGTACGTTTAAGAAAGGTACGGCAGAAATGTTCAATGTAGGCATAGTCGGTTGTGGATATTGGGGACCAAATCTTATACGAAATTTTAATTCACTACCAGAATGTAATGTGAAGAAAATCTGCGATCTTGACCAAAAACGCCTAGAGCATCTCAAAAATTTATATCCGACAGTCGAAACGACATCCAAATTTGATGAAATCGTCGAAGATGAACAGATCGATGCCGTGATTGTGGCTGTGCCTGTCAAATATCACTACGAAATGGCGAAAAAAAGCTTAAATGCCGGCAAGCACACTTTCATCGAAAAGCCAATGGCGTCCTCTGTAGCTGAATGTAAAGACTTGGTGGAAATAGCAAAGAAAAAAAATCTAACACTTATGGTCGGACATACCTTTATCTATTCGGCGCCAGTGAGAAAAATCAAAGAAATTATCGATGCAGGCGAACTTGGCCAACTGCAATATATTAGCTCCAGACGCTTGAACCTCGGCTTGTTTCAAAAGGATATCAATGTTGCGTGGGATCTGGCTCCGCATGACCTGTCCATTATACTGTATATAATGAAAGACAAGCTTGAGTCAGTCAACTGCCAAGGCAAAGCGCATGTAAATCAAAATATCGAAGATGTTACAAGCATGGCACTGAATTTTGCAAATAATGGATTCGCCACAATACAAAGCAGCTGGCTGGATCCGAATAAAATTCGAGAAATGATCTTCGTAGGAAGCAAAAAAATGCTGGTCTATGACGATATTGAGCCAAACGAAAAAATAAAAATCTATGACAAGGGCGTGGATGTGCCGCCGCATTATGATACCTTTGCTGAATTTCAATATTCATATCACTACGGCGATATGTATGCACCGTATCTGAAAATGACGGAGCCGCTGAAAATCGAATGTCAGCATTTCATAGATTGTATAAAAAATGAAGACGAATGTCTCTCCAGCGGAATAGATGGACTCGAAGTTGTACAAATCTTGGAAGCATCATCCAAATCCTTGAAAAATGATGGAGCGAAAGTCAATATCACTTGAGAATTAAGACCATATTAAACAACGGAATGAATATGGAAACACAAAAAATTGCAGCTGATGTGAAGCTCGGCGAAAATGTTAAAATATATGATTTTGTAAATCTGTACGGATGCCAAATCGGCGATAATAGCAAAATCGGAACCTTTGTCGAAATCCAAAAGGGAGCCAAAGTCGGCAAAAATTGCAAAATTTCCAGCCATACATTTATATGCGAAGGAGTGACAATAGAAGATGATGTGTTTGTCGGGCATAATGTCACCTTCATAAACGACCCCTATCCCAGAGCGACAACTGATGGACAACTGCAAACCGAAGATGATTGGGTTTGTATTCCTACCAAAGTAAAAAAAGGGGCTTCAATCGGATCGAGCTGCACAATAATGTGCGGAATCACAATAGGACAAAATGCTATCCTAGGGGCCGGCTGTGTTGTCACAAAGGATGTGCCTGATAATACTGTGGTGGCGGGAAATCCTGCGAAAATATTGAAAAAAGTAGATGAAAAAAAGGAACAGTAATGAATGTACCATTTCTTGATTTGAAAGCTCAATATCAGTCGATCAAAAATGAAATCTCCGTCGAATTGCAAAAAGTTTTGGATAATACAGCTTTTGCAGGCGGGCCGTTCGTTAGTCAATTTGAGAACGAATTCGCCCAATTCTGCCAAACAACTTTTGCAATAGGTTTGTCCAGCGGGACATCGGCGCTGTGGGCAGCTATTCAGGCTTTGGGAATTGGCGAAGGCGACGAAATCATAACGACGCCGAACACCTTTATCGCTACAGCGGAAGCGATTAGTTTTTCTGGAGCTAAGCCCGTATTTGTCGATGTCGATGAACAAACATTTAATATGGATCCAAAGCTGATCGAAGCAGCGATTACGCCAAAAACAAAAGCGATTATTCCCGTACATCTTTACGGACAGATGGTGGATATGGATCCTGTGATAAAAATAGCCGAAGCGAAGGGGCTATTCGTGATCGAGGATGCCTGTCAGGCTCATGGGGCGAGATACAAAGGAAAAAAAGCTGGCTCAATCGGAGATGCCGGTTGCTTTAGTTTCTATCCGGGAAAAAATCTCGGGGCCTATGGCGAAGCGGGAGCGGTGGTGACAAATAATGCCGAAGCAACGGAATATATGCAGAGGTTTCGAGACCATGGGCAGCAAAAAAAATATTATCATTCGATGGTTGGATGGAATGGGCGAATGGATGGCTTTCAAGGGGCTGTGCTAAGTGTGAAGCTGAAATATATTGATCAGTGGAACGAGGCTCGCAGAAAAAATGCGAAGCTGTATAGTGAGTTGCTCAAAGATGTTGAGGGAATAATTACGCCGCAGGAAGCTGAATATGCTGAGCATGTTTATCATATTTATGCTGTTCGTGTGGAAAATCAAAATCGCGACGACTTTATGGCGAAATTGGCTGACGAGGCAGTGGCCTGCGGAATTCACTATCCTGTGCCGCTGCATTTGCAACAGGCTTATGAATCTTTAGGTTATAAAGATGGCGATTTTCCTGTGGCTGAAAAGTGCTGCCGGCAAATAGTGTCACTGCCAATGTTCCCAGAGCTGACAGAGGAGCAAATTGAATATGTGGCGGCAAAAATCAAAAATATTGCCAAGCAATAGCTGGAAGATTCTATGCAAAAACTGATAACTAATATTGTGTTTACAAAAAATCGGCCATTGCAGCTGCACGCATATCTGGAAAGTCTGTACCAATGTTTTCCAGCCGAAAAGATACAAACGTACATTGTTTATAAGCCGGAATTGTTCGGTGAAGAATATGAATCGCTGTTCAAAAAATATCCCGATTGTGTTGTGGTTAAAGAAGAGGATTTCCATTGTGATTGTCTAAACATTATCGATCAGGCTGACACGAAATATATTCTATTCGGGATCGATGACGTAGTGTTTTTTGATTCGGTTGATATGGCTGTTGTTGAGCAGACGTTCGATCAACATGGTAAAAATATTTTGGCTTTTACATTGAGGTTCAGTCCTGAGTTACTTAAAGATAGTAATGATGTGATCGATGAATTTATAGTCAATAATCAAAAAGTATATCGTCTAAACTGGACAAAGGGCCAAACCCCACACTCGCGATATCCTTTTGAGCTGTGCTGCACCATCTATGAAACAAAAATGATCAAAAAAATAATCAGCGGGACAATGAACAATAATAAAATAATTAAAAAAATGTTTGCGCCTAGCTCACTCATAATAAAGGTACTGAAAAAGACAAAGTTTGCTAGAAAAATCTTGAAATCTTTTGGTTACTTTTTTAGTCCAAATACACTCGAATCGTGGCCGTGCAGGTGGTGTCAAAAGCATGCCGAACAATTGCCCACATATACCTATTTCCAAAAACTATGTGCAACTGCAATCCAAGTTAATATGGTCAATACGTCAACGGTTAACACTTTTAATGGTGGCGATAAACATACAGTTGAGGCATTGAATGATAAGTATCAGCAGGGGTATAGATTTGATATAGGGTTTATGACAGATAATAAGCCAAAACAATTGTCTGGTGGTCCTGAGTTTTTTAGGCTGGATAGAAAATAATAATAGGAGATTGCAATATGGGAGATATTAACGATCAGATTTTCATCCAGAATCAAATGAAAGATATATAACAATGAAAATATTGGTTAAAATTTTATGCTGTATTATACCTGTAAAGAAATGGCGAAAGGCTGTTCGGCATAATTTGATAAGTAAAAAAACTCGCCAAAAAGAGCTTGCCAGCTATGGATGCACAATAGATTCTGGGGTGTTAACTACGCCTGAAGGTGTCAAAATTGACGTGTCTGACACATTGGACAATCCTCTTCATCTTGTTATAGAGGTTTTTGTTAATAGTGAATATAATCTGGATATTAACAAGGAATCAGTACTAATTGATATCGGTATGAACAGAGCTGTAGCATCATTACGATTTGCGGCAGATGACAATATCAAGAAGATATATAGCTATGAGCCTTTTAAGCCGACTTTCGCAAGGGCAAAAGATAATCTGAAATTGAATCCAAAGTTGAGTGACAAAATAAATCCTCGTAACTTCGGGCTTGGCAAAGAAAATGCTACAATGAAAATTTCATATACCGCCAGTGCTTCTGTGGGAATGAGTACTGTTTGTGATGTTTGCAAGGGACGAGAAAATATACATAAGGAAATGGTTGTTATTAAGGATGCAGCGAAAGAGTTTTCTGATATTCTAGCTGAAAATAAAAACAAATATGTGATAGTCAAATGCGATTGCGAAGGCGCGGAATTTGAAATTTTTGAAAGACTTAACGAAAAGAATATTATAAGCAAAATAGATGTTGTCATGATGGAATATCATTTTGAAAAC